>JAAWEO010000007.1 GCA_022794295.1 Angelakisella sp.
TCTCTGATTTCCATTTCAACCAGGTCAAGCAGTTCTTCGTCCTCAACCATGTCGCATTTGTTCATGAATACAACGATATAAGGAACGTCCGGGAAAACCCCGTGCTGGTGCTGGTGCTGGGCACCTGCCCGGCCTTGGCGGTCACCAACTCCACTATCAATGGTGTGGGCATGGGTATCGCCGCTACCTTCGTTCTCATCTGCTCCAATGTGGTGATCTCCCTTCTGAAAAAGGTTATCCCCGATAAGGTCCGCATCCCCTGCTATATTGTCATCATCGCCGGCTTTGTGACGGTAGTCCAGCTGGTGCTCCAGGCCTATATGAAGTCCCTTTATGATGCTCTGGGCATCTTCCTCTCCCTTATCGTGGTCAACTGCGTTATTCTGGGCCGGGCCGAGATGTTTGCCAACAAGAACAGCGTCTACGATTCCTTCCTGGATGGCGTGGGCATGGGCATCGGCTTTACCCTGGCCCTTTTCCTCATGGGCGCCCTTCGCGAGATCTTTGGGGTGGGCACCTTCTGCAACATCCCCATCCCCGGCCTGTCCTCTGCGCCGATTGCCATTCTGGCCCAGGCTCCCGGCGGGTTCTTTGTCTACGGCTTCATCATTGCCATTCTCAACAAGGTTTCTAACGGCAAGGCCGTCAAGAGAAAGAGCTTCGACTGCGAGTCCTGCCCCTCTCATGCAGGGTGCAGCGGAGCAATGAAAGGAGGCTGCGGCAGATAATGAAAGAGATGCTTGTTATTCTGTTTACCGCCATCCTGGTAGAGAACTATGTTCTCATGAAGTTCCTGGCCATCTGCTCCTTCCTGGGTGTTTCCAAAAAGCTGGATGCCGCCGTTGGCATGAGCGCCGCTGTGATCTTTGTCATGCTCATGGCTACCGCCGCCACCTGGCCCATCTATCACTTTATCCTGGATCCTCTCAGCCTGGGGTATATGCAGACGGTGATCTTCATTCTGGTCATCGCCGCCCTGGTGCAGCTGGTGGAAATGATCCTGAAAAAGTTCATGCCCCCCTTGTACCGCTCCTTGGGCGTCTTTTTGCCCCTGATCACCACCAACTGCGCCATTCTGGGCGTGGTGGTGCTGAACATCACCAAGACCTACACCTTCTCCCAGTCTATGGTCAACTCCCTGGGCGCCGGTCTCGGCTACCTGCTTGCCATGGTGCTGTTCTCCGGTGTTCGCTCCCGGGTGGATACCGCCGACGTGCCGGAGTGCTTCAAGGGGGTGCCCATCACCCTAGTGGCCGCGTCCATTATGTCCGTTTCCTTTATGGGCTTCACCGGTCTGGTCGAGAATATGTTTAAGTAAGGAGGAACAAAGATGCTTCAGGGAATTTTGGTTGTCTCCGGCGTTGGTTTGGCAGCCGGTGTCCTCCTTGTGATCGCTTCCAAGTTCATGTTTGTGCCGGTGGATGAAACCGCCGAAAAGGTCCGGGCCTGCCTGCCCGGGGCCAACTGCGGCGCCTGCGGCTTTGCCGGGTGCGATGGCTACGCCGACGCCCTGGCGAAAAAAGATGGCACCGTAAAGCCCAACCTCTGCACCCCCGGCGGCGAAGCCGCGGCAAAGGGGATTTGCGAGGTGCTGGACATCCCCTTTGAGGGGGTCAAGGCGGTGAAATCCATGATCCGCTGCACCGGTGACTTTGACACCAGCGTCTATCAGATGGACTATGAGGGCCCCAAAACCTGCAAGGCCTGCAGCACCTTCTTCCAGGGCCGCCGGAGCTGCGCTTACGGCTGCCTGGGATACGGCGACTGCGTGGAGGTTTGCCAGTTTAACGCCCTTTCCATTCAGAACGGCCTGGCCGTGGTGGACCGGGAGCTTTGCACCGGCTGCGGCGCCTGCGCCAAGGCCTGCCCCAACCACCTCTTTGAGATGATCCCCGACAGCAGTGCTGTATGGGTGGGCTGTGCTTCCCACGACAAGGGCGGTACCGTCCGGAAGATCTGCTCGGTGGGCTGCATCGGCTGCATGAAATGCCAGAAGACCTGCGAATACGGCGCCATCACCGTTACCGGGAACCTGGCCCACATCGATCCCGAAAAGTGCACCAACTGCGGCGCCTGTGTGGAGGTTTGCCCTGTTCACGTTATCCACAAGCTGTAATCGTCACAATGGGGATTCAAAGCCTGTCCTTTCGTTGGAAGGGGCAGGCTTTCTTGTCTGTTCTCGTTGATTTCCACCTTTGTTTGTGCTATATTTTTCAGAAGAAGAAACTCTAAGGGAGGATAAGGAATGAAAAAGCTGTTTACTATGATCCGCCAGGGCAACCTGGAGGAGGTGGCACGGATCCTGGACAAAAAGCCGGAGCTGATCGCCTGTACCGCTGCCGCCCCGCCGAAGAAAGATCATGGGCAATCCCCGCTGATGGTGGCTATCAAGGCAGGCCGGCCAGAAGCGGCGAACCTGCTGCTGGACTACAAGGCGGATGTCAACTTTAAGGAGCAGCCCAATCCTTATGACCCCTACGGCCAGGCTGCCCCTATCTGGCTGGATGCTGTCTGCCAGTGTGTCCACAGCGCCAGGCAGGTAGTAACGGCGGATGGCGGCATCATCACCGAGGAAAAGGAGCAGCGGTCTATCCGCAGAGCGGAGACCTGGTTCGCTTTGCTCCGCCGGATGCTGGAGTTGGGTCTGGACCCCAACCAGAAGGCGGAAAAGAGCCATTACTACGGCGGTGCTCCCCGAAACGCCTGGGTGGGGGTGCTGGATGAATATGATTATTTTGCCAGAGAGAGCTTGGGTGATCCGGTGGAACACCCCGGGACGTATGCCCTGCATGCCGATGATAACCGCCGCCTGCGGGAAATGTGCAGGGCCATGCTTGACCTCCTGCTGGAGTATAAAGTGGATAGCCACGAGCTTCCGGAAGGGGAGCGGGACATCCCGGCCCTGGTGCTGCGCAATATCGCGGAGGGGCGGGAGCTTCTTGATGGCTTTCCCAACCTGGAACCCCGGGAGCCTTATCCCGTCACCTATCGGGGAAAGACAACCATGGTCACCCCCATGTCTCCGGAGGAATACCGGAGGCGTTACGAGACGAAATGGGGAGAAATGGCAGACATTTTGCGTTCCTATTATCAAAAAGGCTGACCTTGGCCGGGGGCGGAGAGAAGTTCCCTGAAATCTCCAAATATAACAGCAAAAATGATTTGTTTTTTTGGATGGAGGGTGCTATAATAAGACAATAGCTGAATCAACTTTGGGAGAAGCCTCCCATGAAGCGATAAAAGAAAAACTGGAGGTACATTGATGGAGCAGCAGAAGGTTTTCCCCACCGCTTGTTTTGGGTTCGATAAAAAGGTGGTCCTGGACTACATATACGAACAGGATACCGCCGCCAAGGCGAAAGAAGCGGAGATGGAGGAGCGCGCCAACCGGCTGGAAGCCCAGGTGGCAGAGCTCCAGGGAACCATCGAGGAGCTGAACGCCCAATGTGAGCTGATGCGGGCCCAGCTTTACAGCGAAAAGGAGACCTCGGCGGGGATCCGGGCCAGCTACGAGAAGCTGAAATCCGATGCGGACCAGCTGGTCCAGGTGGCCCGAAATAAGGACAAGGAGCTCCAGATCCAGCTGGAGCTGAACAAGCAGCTCCAGAACCGGAACAGCGAGCTGGAAAGCCGCTTGACCGCTGTCTTTGAGGAAGCAGAGGCGGAGGAGGAAGGCCCCACCCCAGAGGAGCTTTTGGAGGAGGCCAGGGCCAGAGCTGCCGCCATTTTGGACAAGGCCCGGAAGGAAGCCGATGGCATCCGGGAGGCTGCTGCCCGGAAGGAGGCGGACCAGTCCGCCGAGCTGGCCCGGCTTCGGGACGAGCTCTCCCAAATTCGGGAATCGGTAGGGAAGACCCTTTCCCAGTTTGAGGGGGAGATCTCGAAGCTCCACGGGGAGAAGGAGACACGGGAGGACAGCCGTTTTTTTCCCCAGGATCCCGGCCAGCAGGAAGCCGGACGGGTCAAGGTAAAAAAGGTCCGCAGATAAGCTCGTGCCACACGACAAAGGGCCTTGCGCAGGTACTGAAGGAGCGTTTGGTACAGAAGCTTATAAAGCTGCTGTAGGAATCAGGGAATGCTTTGCGTCGTTTTATACGCCGGCCAGCGGATATCTTAAGATGCAAAACAGGCTCTAAGGGAGAGGAGAGTTTTTACTGATGCCATCCATACAGTCTGCCGCCGGCGACTTCTGGATCACCCTGAGGGAGATGGTAACAGGGGCGATCAGTACCTTTCGTGTCCAGGATGCCATTGATATCATTATAATGGCTTTCCTCATTTACCATCTGATTGCCCTTCTCAAGGAGACCCGGGCCGGACAGCTCCTGAAGGGGGTCTTCGGCATTCTGCTCCTGTATCTGTTCGCCTATGTGCTGGAGCTGTACACCCTCCGTACCGTCATGGAAATGGTGGTGCGGTACGGTGCCCTGGTGCTTCTGGTGCTGTTTCAGCCGGAGCTGCGGAAGGTGCTGGAGCAGGTGGGGCGCACCTCTATCTCCAGGCTTGCGGTGTTTGCCCCCAATATGAGTGCCGGTGAATACGAGCGGCGGCAGATGATCAAAACCATCAACGCCATCTGTGATAGCTGTGCCATCCTCTCCAAGGAGCAGATCGGCGCCCTGATCGTTCTGGAAAAGGAGACCAAGATCGGGGATATTATTTCCACCGGGACAATCATCGATTCCCAGCCCAGCGCCGACCTGATCAAAAATGTTTTCTTTCCCAATTCCCCTCTCCACGACGGGGCGCTTATTATCCGCGGACAGCGCCTTTATGCGGCGGGATGCTTTCTGCCCCTTTCTGAAAACTACGAGATCAGCAAGGCCCTGGGCACCCGCCACCGGGCGGCCCTTGGCATGAGCGAGGTTTCCGACGCCCTGGTGGTGGTGGTATCGGAGGAAACCGGCAACATCACCGTGGCCAAAAACGGCAAGCTGGAGATTGGCGTTACGGTAAACACCCTCAGCGCCGTTCTCTACCGGGAATTTATCAACGAGGAAAAGGAGCCCGCTGCGGAAAAGAAGAAGCTCTTTAGGAGGACCAGGAAATGAAGCTGCCGACCCTTTCGGGCCTACTGAAGAAGCCCAGCTATACAATGGTTCTGTCGGTGCTGATTGCCGTGCTGGCCTGGTTTGTGGTCATCAACACCGCCCCGGACCAGGAGCGGCTGGTGACAGTCCGCAATGTTCCGGTGAACACCTCCACCAATGCTCTGGCCGGGCTTGGTCTCAATGTCATCGAAGGGGGAGAGCCCTGGGTTTCGGTTCAGGTAAAGGGCCGGGTTATCGAGGTGGGAAACCTGGAAGCAAAGGATATCCAGGTCACTGCCAGCTTTGCAGATATTGTGGGTGCGGGGACCTACGACCTGCGCCTTACCGCCACCACCACTGCCGGCACGGTGGTAGCCATCACGCCCCCAACCATTTCCATGACCTTCGACCGGGAGGTCAACAAGGAGATCCCGGTGACAGTGGATGTAAACGGTCTTTCGGTGCCGGATAACGACTATATCCTGGGCTCTGTTTCCGCCAGCCCCTCCTCCATTGTAATCCGGGGGCCGGAAAAAGAGGTGAACCGCATCACCCGGGCGGTGGTCCATGCCGACCTGGACGAACCGCTGACCCGTTCCCAGGTAATCTCCTCGGAGATCACCCTGACGAACAGCGAGGACGAGGTGGTGACCAGCAGCCATATTACAAGCGATTTTACAGCCGCTGATATTACCATTCCGGTAAAGCGCAAGGTGGAGCTTCCCCTGCGGGTTTCCTTTATCAATGTTCCCGAGGGCTTCCCCCTGGATGAACTGAAATATACCCTCTCCAATGAGTCCATTGTGGTGGCAGCCCAGGAGCGCACCATTGCCAATACCACTGAAATCGTGGCAGGTGTCATCGATTTTGAACAAATGGACCTGACAGAACAGAGCACCTATACCTTCCGGGTACGGCTTCCGGAGGACTTTGTCAACACAGAGAACATTGAAAACGTTGTGGTGGAATTTGATACCGAGGGACTTTCTTCCACCTACCTGAATCTGAATCAGTTTTATATTGTCAATGAGCCCAGCGGCTTTCATGTGACCTCTATGACACAGTCCCTTTATAATGTAAAGATCATTGGGGAGGAGGCTGCCCTGAAGACCCTGAAATCCGGGGACTTTATGGTGACCATTGACCTTTCCGACCGGGATGTCCATGTGGGCCAGTATGAGGTACCGGCGAGCATCTCCGCTCCCACCCGGGGCAAGGTGTGGGCCCTTGGGGCGCACACAGCAGTGATCAACATTCAATAAGGTTTGGGCCTGTCCGCAAAAGGGCAGGCTCAACTTTGGTTAAGGAGGCCTCTATGACAATCTTAGTGAACAACATTTCGGTTGGCCTTCACGAGGACCAGGAAAGCCGGGTAGAACGGGCCCTGAAAAAGGCCGGGCTTCGCCCCGGGCAGGTGGAACGGGTCGCGGTGGCAAAGCGTTCGGTGGATGCCCGCAGACGGGAGAATATCCGCTTCCTTTACACCATGGAGCTCCAGGTGAAGGACGGGGTGCAGGTAAGGCTGGGGGATGGAGTGACAGCCCGCTCCTATGCTGCTCTGGCTCCGGAGCCGGGGTCCTGTCCCATGGAGCACCCCCCGGTGATCGCCGGTTTTGGTCCGGCGGGGATGTTCTGCGGCCTTCTTTTGGCCCGGATGGGGTACCGTCCCCTGATCCTGGAGCGAGGCCAGGCCATGGAGGACCGGGTCCGGGGGGTGGAGGCATTTTTTGCCGGAGGCCCTCTTTGGGAGGAGAGCAATGTCCAGTTTGGGGAAGGAGGGGCAGGGACCTTTTCGGACGGAAAGCTCACCACTCGCATCGGGAATCCCCGGTGCCGGTTCGTCCTGGAGGAGTTTGTCCGTCTGGGAGGACCGGAGGAGCTGCTGTGGGAACAGAAGCCCCACATTGGGACCGACCGCCTGCGGAAGGTGGTGGTGAACCTTCGCCGGGAGATCGAGCGCCTGGGGGGAGAGGTGCGCTTTGGGACCCGTTTGGACGAAATCGCGCTTCGGAATGGCGCTGTGTCAGGGGTCCGTGCCGGAGGCATTGCGATCCCGACGGAGAACCTGGTGCTTGCAGTGGGCCACAGTGCCAGGGATACCTTCGCCATGCTCCAAAAGACCGGCCTGGAGATGGAAGTAAAGCCCTTCTCGGTGGGGGTCCGCATAGAGCATCTCCAAAGAGAGATCGATGGAGGCCTTTACGGAAAATGGGCCGGGCACCCCCTTTTGCCCAAGGGGGAGTATCAGCTGAGCCACCGGGATCGGGAGGGCCGGGCGGTGTATACCTTTTGTATGTGTCCCGGCGGCGTTGTGGTCCCCGCCGCCTCGGTGGAAAAGACGGTGGTGACCAACGGCATGAGCAATTACCTTCGGGATGGGGAAAACGCCAATGCCGCCCTGGTGGCCTCGGTGGACAGCCGGGACTTCGGCACAGACCCCATGGCGGTCCTGGCCTGGCAGGAGAGGCTGGAAAAAGTGGCCTGGAGCCTTACCGGCTGCTATCGTGCCCCGGCCCAAACAGTGGGGCGCTTTCTGGAAGGGAGGCCGGGAGTCGTTTTTGGCCGTGTCAAGCCCACCTACGCCATTGGTGTGGAAGGGGCAGATTTTGAAAAGCTTTTCCCGCCCCGAATTTTGGAGCAGCTGCGGCTGGGGCTACGGATCTTTGGGCAAAGGCTCCCGGGCTTTGACGCGCCGGACAGTGTTCTTACCGGCCCGGAGACCCGGACCTCCTCCCCTGTGCGGGTCTGCCGGGATGAAACCCTCCAGGCTGCCGGGGCCCGGGGCCTTTTCCCCTGCGGAGAGGGGGGCGGGTACGCCGGCGGCATCACCAGCGCCGCTGTAGATGGCCTGCGAGTGGCGGAACAGATCATCCGGCAGTACGCTCCCCCGAAATAACCGGGGAACGGCATGGAAAGTTGTGTACGGGCTGTTTTTGCAAAAACTCGTATCCTGTAGATTTGCGTTCTTGCGTATCCGGTGAAAACATGGTAAAATAACCCTTGTATCTATTTTGAAAGGAGGCGGTGCCCCATGGAATTCAAGCCCTGGAAAATCGCGGTGCCCCGGCGGAGGGAACCCGCCCTGGGGATGGACGGGCTTCCCGCCTTTCTTCAGGCTGTTTTGGAGGGCAGGGGTTTTGTGGAGCCGGAGGCTGCCCGGGACTTTCTGGAGGGCCGGGGGGAGCTTCATGACCCCATGACCCTAACGGACATGGATAAAGCGGTGGAGCGGATCCGCAGGGCCATGGAAGAAGGGGAAAAGCTCCTGGTCTATGGGGATTATGACTGCGATGGGATCACTGCCACGGTCATTCTGTACGATTATCTGGAAAATGCGGGGGCGGATGTCCTTTACTATATCCCGGAGCGGGAAGGGGAGGGCTACGGCCTGAACAAGGCTGCGGTAGATAAAATGAAAGAGGCCGGGGTGCAGCTTATTATCACCGTGGATAACGGAGTCACCGCCCTGGAGGAGATCTCCTACGCTGGCACCCTGGGCATCGATGTGGTGGTCACCGACCACCATCACCCGGGGGAGAGCCTTCCCGAGGCGGCGGCGGTGGTGGATCCCCACAGAAACGGGGAGACCTATCCCTTTCCGGGGCTTTGCGGTGCAGGGGTGGCCTTTAAGCTGATTTGCGCCCTGGAGGGAGATACCGAGGGGATGCTGCTGGAGCATTACGGGGATCTTCTGGCGATCGGCACAGTGGCCGATCTGGTCCCCCTTGCCGGGGAAAACCGCCTGTTGGTAAGGGCGGGAATGTCCCTTTTAAGCGAAAGCGAAAACCCCGGGCTCCGGGCGTTGGCCCAAAAGGCGGGACTGGAGCTTTCTGGCATCAATTCCGAGAATGTGTCCTTTGCCATCGCTCCCCGCATCAATGTCACCGGCCGCATCGGTTCGGTGGACCAGGCGGTGGAGCTGCTCCTCTGCCAGGACGAGGAACGAGCCGGGGAGCTGGCAGGGGAGATCTGTGCCTTGAATGACCGGCGAAAGGCCCTGGAGGCGGAGATCATCAAGGATATTCAGGGGCTGCTGGAACGGGAGCCCCAGCTTTTGGACCGCCGGGTGCTGGTCCTCTCCGGGGAGGGCTGGAACCCCGGTGTCATTGGGATCATCGCCGCCCGGCTGGTGGAACGGTACAGCAAGCCCTGTGTCCTGATTTCGGTAATGGGGAAGGAGGCCCGGGGCTCTGCCCGGAGTGTGGAAGGCTTTTCCATTATCGAGGCCATCCGCTCCCAGCAGGAGCATTTGGAAAAATGCGGAGGCCACCCCATGGCCGCCGGCCTGTCTCTAAAAACGGAGCGGCTTTCCGCCTTTGCCCAGGGGATCGAGGACTACGCCAGGGAACAGTTCCGGGTAATGCCGGTGCCCACCCTGGGGGTCGATACGGTGCTTCGCCTTTCGGAGGCCACTCTGGAAAATATCCGGCAGATGGAGCGTCTGGAGCCCTTCGGTGCCGGAAATCCCCAGCCAGTGCTGGCATTTCTTGGGGTCCGGGTGGCAAAGATCGCCCCCATGGGGAAGGACGGGAATCACCTGCGCCTTACCCTGGAGCAGGATGGGACTACCGCCCAGGCGGTGCTGTTCGGTGTCGGGCCAGAAGGATTTCCCCTGGAGGAGGGGGAACTGGCCGATGTGGCCGCCGCTCTTTCGGTCAATGTCTTTAACGGAACAGAAAAGCCCCAGATCCGGGTCCTGTCCATCCGGCCCCACGGGTTTGATATGGCGGACAAGCTGAAAACAGGAGCAGCCTACCAGAGCCTTCGCAGGGGGGAAGAACCAGAGGAGGACCTAACCTTTGACCGGGAGGACCTCAGTGTGGTGTTCCGATGGCTGCGGAGCCACACCCCATGGAAAAAGGGGACCGATATGCTGGCCCACCGCCTGGGAGGTGCCTCCTGCTACGGGAAGGTTCTGGCAGGATTGGATATCCTTTGTGAATTGGGGCTCATTTCCAGAAAGACCCAGCAGGGGACGGAGACCATTCAGCTCCTTCCCGCGGCGGGAAAGGCAGAGCTGGATACCTCCCCCACTTACCGGATATTCCAGCGGAAGTTGGTGATGTAATGGACGAGCTGTATCAGAAGCTGGCTGAACGAATCGAACAGACCAATAAGCAGTACGATATGGATAGGATCGAAGAAGCCTATCTTCTGGCGAAGCGCGCCCACGAGGGGACCCTGCGCCGCTCCGGGGAGCCTTACATCGTCCATCCGGTCTGCGCTGCCATTATTCTGGTGGAGCTGGGGATGGATACCGATTCCATCGTCGCGGCCCTTCTTCACGATGTGGTGGAGGATACCGAGGTCACCCTGGAGGAGATCAAAAAGGAGTTCGGCAAGGATGTGGCCTTTCTGGTAGACGGGGTCACCAAGCTGGGCAAGATCCCCTTTTCCTCCCGGGAGCACCAGCAGGCGGAAAATGTCCGCAAAATGCTGCTGGCTATGGCCCAGGATGTTCGGGTCATTATCATCAAGCTGGCGGACCGCCTTCACAACGCCCGAACCTTCGAATCCCTTCCCGATGAAAAACGCCGGATCAAGGCCCTGGAGACCATGGAGGTCTATGCCCCCCTGGCCCACCGCCTGGGGATCCGCGGGGTCAAGGAGGAACTGGAGGATATCTCCCTGAAGTACCTGGATCCCATTGCCTATGCCGACATCGAAAGCCAGCTGGCTATGCGCAAGGAGGAGCGCCAGGCCTTTGTGAACCGGATCATCGCCCGGATCAACAAGCGCCTGGAGGAGGAGCACGTCAGGGCCCAGATCGACGGACGGGTAAAGAGCATCTACGGCATTTACCGCAAGGTGTATATGCAGGGCCGGAATATGGATGAGATCTACGACATTTATGCCGTGCGGATCATTGTGGATTCCATGCTGGAATGCTACAACATTCTGGGGATCATTCATGACATGCTCCAGCCCATTCCCAACCGCTTTAAGGACTACATCTCCACCCCCAAGCAGAACATGTACCAGTCCCTTCATACCACCGTGATCGACAAGGAGGGGATCCCCTTCGAGGTGCAGATCCGTTCCTGGGATATGCACTACACGGCGGAATACGGGGTGGCCGCCCACTGGAAATACAAAATCGGCCTGGACGGAAAGGACAGCCTGGAGGAACGCCTCTCCTGGATCCGCCAGATCCTGGAATCCCAGAAGGAATCGGACGATGTGGAGGACCTGGTAAAATCCATCAAAACCGATATCGCCCCGGAGGAGGTCTTTGTCTTTACCCCCAAGGGGGATGTGATCACCCTGCCGGTGGACAGCACCGTCATCGACTTCGCCTATGCCATTCACTCTGCCGTAGGGAACAAGATGATCGGCGCCAAGGTAGATGGCCGCATGGTGAGCCTGGACTTCAAGGTAAAGACCGGGATGATCGTGGAGGTGCTTACCGCCTCGGGGCGGGGCAGCGGTCCCAGCCGGGACTGGCTTGGGATTGTCCGCACCAGCGAGGCCCGGAACAAGATCCGTTCCTGGTTCAAAAAGGAGAAACGGGACGAGAACATCCAGGAGGGCCGTTCCGCCCTGGACAAGGAGTTTCGCCGGAACCTGATCTCCCTTAGCGACAGCGACAAGGAAAGCTTTGTGGCGGATATTGCCGCCCGGCAGCGGTATAACAGCGTGGAGGATTTCTATGCCGCCATCGGCTACGGCGGCCTTTCCCTCCAAAAGCTCATTCCCCGCATCCGGGAGGAGTTTCAGAAGAAATACCGAACCCCCACCCAGAATGACGAGATCCTCCTGGGGAAGATCCCCCTGCGCCAGCGGCCCTCCAAGGCCTCCAGCGGGGTCATTGTGGAAGGGCTGGACGGGTGCCTGGTGAAATTTGCCCGGTGCTGCAACCCAGTGCCTGGGGATGACATCATCGGCTTTATCACCCGGGGCTTTGGGGTCTCCATCCACAAGCAGGACTGTGTCAACGTCATAAACGCCGATACCACAAGCGACCGGTGGGTCCATACCGAGTGGGCCGCCACGGTCAAGGAGAGCTTTAAATCCACCATTGACATTATCGGCACCGACCGCCAGGGGCTTTTGGCAGATGTCAGCGTGGCCCTCAGCAATATGCGGGTGCCCATCCACACCCTGATGGCCCGGGAGGCAAAAAACAACCATACCCACATCCAGGTCACCATCGGCATTGGCGACCTGGAGCAGCTGCGGAGCATTATGCCCAATTTGAAGAAGATCAACGGTGTGATCTCGGTCCAGCGGTCCAACCAGCCGGTATAGAAGGGAGGGCGACAGGATGCGTGCTGTGATCCAGCGGGTGACCCACGCCTCGGTTTCCATTGACGGAGCAGAAAAAGCGGCGATGGGGGAGGGGCTCCTTATCCTCCTGGGGGTGACCCATGGGGACGGGGAAAAGGAAGCGGACTACTTGGCCGCCAAATGTGCCGGACTGCGTATCTTCCGGGACAGCGAGGACAAAATGAACCGTTCGGTGACAGATGTGGGGGGCCAGGCTTTGGTGGTCTCCCAGTTTACCCTTTATTCCGACTGCCGCAAGGGAAAGCGTCCCGCCTTTGTGGCGGCTGCCCGTCCGGAGACTGCCATCCCCCTTTACGAACGGTTTGTGGCAAAGCTCCGGGAGATGGGTCTGACAGTGGGGACCGGGCAGTTTGGGGCAGATATGCAGGTATCCCTCCTAAACAACGGGCCGGTGACCATTCTGATGGACACGGATGAAATGATGAAAAAGCAGGAGCCAGAAAAATGACGATTACAGAGCTGCACGCCAAGCACACCTTTGCCGCCAACTGCTATGTGGTCCAAAGCCGGGAAGGGAACGCCTTCCTGGTGGATCCCGGAGCAGAGGCCCAGGGGATCATAGATTATCTGCGGGAGCACCAGGTGGTCCCCAAAATGATCCTCCTGACCCACGGCCATTTTGACCATATCGGGGCAGTAAAGGACCTTCAGAAGGAGTACCCCGGTCTTCCCGTCTATATTGCCCAGGCGGATCAGGAGCTTTTGGAGGGGGACGACAAGACCGGAGCCCTGGGCCGGCGGTTTATTCGGAACCGGGACCCCTATATATTCCCGGTAGATGGCTTTCTTCAGGAGGGGAAGGACCTTGCCCTGGACGAGCTTACCGTTCAGGTGATGGCTACCCCGGGGCATACCAAGGGGTCGGTCTGCCTGTTCTGCGGCAGCACCATCTTCTCCGGGGATACCCTTTTCCTCCACGACTGCGGCAGGACCGATCTTTACGGGGGTTCCTTCCCGGAAATCTGCGATTCCCTCCGGAAGCTGGCGGCCCTCTCCGGGGACTACACGGTCCGGCCCGGCCATGGGGAGCTCACCTCCATTGACGAGGAACGGGGCTGGATCGCCGCCCTTTTGGAGAAATACACATGAGGGTAATCGTATCAGCCAGGGACCAGGAGGACCTTCACTACGAGGTGGAGTGCATCCTGCGGATGTTTCTGCCCCAGGTCCGCATTGAGTTTGCCCAGGAGGGGGAGCCCGCGCCGGAGCAGGTGACGATCCTCACCGGGGAAGGAGCGGGGAGCCGGAATGCTGTTACGCTGGTCCTCCCGGGGTTTTCCGGGACGGAACAGGAGCCTGCCGGAGAAAGCCGCAGGGACACCGAGGTCTCGGTTTGCCGCTGCCTTTACCGCCTGCTGGTCCGGGCCACCGGCAAAGAGATCCCCTGGGGGGTGCTTACCGGTATTCGCCCGGTGAAGCTGGTGCGGGAGCTGCGGGAGCAGGGCCTTTCTTACGAGGGGATCACAGAACGCTTTACCGGAAGGTATCTGGCTGCCCCGGAAAAGGCGGCCCTCTGTGTCAAAACCGACCAGGTCCAGCAGAAGGCCATTGCCAAAGCGGAGGAGAAGGGCTACAGCCTTTACATTTCGATCCCCTTCTGTCCCTCCCGGTGCAGCTACTGCTCCTTCGTCTCCCACTCCATCGAAAAGACCCGGCGCCTGATCCCGGCTTACCTGGATAAGCTGGTGGAGGAGCTGGAATATACTGCCCAAATCGCAAAGGAGAAGGGACTGGTCCTCCAAACCATTTATATGGGGGGAGGGACCCCCACTGTACTGGAACCGGCCCAGCTGGACCGGGTGCTGGAAACGGTGAACCGGTGCTTTGACCGCAGCCGGTGCATGGAATTTACCGTAGAAGCCGGCCGCCCGGACACCATTGACCGGGCAAAGCTGGAGGCTCTTGTCCGGGGAGGGGTGGACCGCGTCAGTGTCAATACCCAGACCCTGAACGACGAGGTTCTGCGGCAGGTGGGCCGGAAGCACACAGCAAAGGATTTTTTTGAAGCCTACAGCCTTGCCAAGTCGTTTTCCTTTACAGCGGTCAATGTGGATCTGATCGCCGGTCTCACCGGGGATACCTTGGATTCCTTCTGCAAGACACTGGAAAGCGTAACGGCACTGGAGCCGGAGAACATTACCGTCCACTCCCTGACCATGAAGCGCGCCGCCGATATGATCGGGGAAAAGGAGGAGCGCCTGGGAGGTGTTTCCCAGGTGGGCCGGATGGTGGACCACGCCCAGCGGCGTCTGGGGGAAGCAGGGTATCAGCCCTACTACCTTTACCGCCAGAAAAGCACGGTGGACAGTCTGGAAAATGTGGGATACTGCAAAGGGGATACCCTCTGCTTCTACAACATATATATTATGGACGAGACCCACACCATCCTCTCGGCAGGGGGCGGCGGGGTCACCAAAATCGTTCTTCCGGGGAACCGCATTGAACGGCTGTTCAATTTTAAGTACCCCTATGAATACATTGACCGTTTTCCGACGATCCTGGAACGGAAGGATAAGCTGCGGGGATTTGATCTGTAGCGGGAGCCGGGGGAGAGGAGAGCGAGCGGTGGAGCCGCCGGAACAGGTCCTTCTATGGCGGCGTATGGTAGGATACCAGGGCATGGTCCCAAAGCTCCGGCCCCTTCTTTCGGCAGGGAGATGCAAAAATATTTTGGATACCCTGGCTTTCGGGACACGCCCTGGGGAAAAGCAGAAGGCTGATTATTAAAGGAGGTTATTTTTATGGCAGCATTGGACGATCTGATGATCAAGGCAAAAGAGCTGGCGGACACGGTAGGAAAAGCAACCGGTGAGCTGGTGGATGACTCCAGGATGAAGCTTCAGGAGCTGAAGCTGAACTCTGAGCTGAAGGACGCTTACGAGCGTCTGGGTTCGGTGACCTATGATTCCATCAAGAACGGCACCGAAAACAAGGCCCTGGTGGATCTGGTGGTGAGTGAGATCGACGGGATCCTTCAAAGCCTGGAGCTTTTAAAGACCACAAAAACCACCGCCGGGACAGAGGAGAAGTACTGTTCCCAGTGCGGCACCACCAACAGCAGCGACTCGGTGTACTGTGCCCGGTGCGGGGCGCCCCTGTCTATGACAGCGCCGGAGCCCCCCGCTTCTGAGGCTGCCGCCCCGGAGGCCGCTCCCGAAGCATAAAGACAGTTCCCAGGCATACCATGATGGGGGAGGATCTTTCCTTCCCCCATTTTTCTATTTAGGATAGACAGCGGACAACAGGAGAGGAGGAACGCCGGTGAAGAAAAACAGCCAGAGCTTTCTGGAAGGGGCTATCCTTCTCACCCTTTCCACCATAACGGTAAAGCTGATCGGGGCACTGTTCAAAATTCCCCTGGCCAATATTCTGGGGGGAGTAGGAATGTCCTACTATGTTTCTGCCTATGATATTTTCACCCCCATCTATTCGGTGACCGTGACCGGCCTTGGGGTGGCAGCTTCCCGGCTGGTGTCGGAGCGGGCGGCCTCCTTGGGGGAAGGGGGAGGGCGGCAGGTGCTTCGGGCCAGCCGCAGGGTTTTCCTTTTCCTCGGTCTTTTGGGAATGGTGCTGCTGCTTGTTTCCGCCCCCGCCTTTGCCCGGGCCATCAACAACCCCGGGGCCGCTTTGGCGGTCTGCGCCATTGCCCCGGCGGTGGTGTTCAGCTGCATTTCTGCCATTTACCGGGGATATTTCCAGGGGATGACCAACATGATCCCCACCGCCAAAAGCCAGGTGCTGGAATCCCTCACACGGCTGGCGGCCGGGACCACCTTTTCCTATGGCACTACCGTTTTTCTCCGCCGCCGCTACCTGGAGACCGGCGAGGTACTGGGCCGGGCTTTTCCCTCCCTGGACGAGGCAAATCTCTTTATCTTCCGTTTTTCTGCCGCCGCGGCAATTCTGGGGGTGACGGTGAGCACCCTGGCGGGAGCCCTTTATATCCGGGGGCGGTACCGCCGGGAAACAGAGCACCAGCCCTATGGCAAAAAGGCGGGAGCAGGCGTCGAAAAAGGGCTGGTCCTTCAGCTGCTGCGCATTGCCGTTCCCATCTCCCTCAGCACCCTGGTGGTGAACCTCACCTCGGTCATCGATCTGATGTCGGTGATGAACTGCCTGAAAACCGCCATCGCCAGTGACGGGGCTTCCATCCGCCTGATGTACGAGGGGCTGATCCCTGCCGCGGTCACCGATGACATCCTCCCGGAATATTTGTATGGCTCCTATTCCGGCCTTGCCTTCTCCCTGTTCAATCTGGCCCCCGCCATTACAGCTGCCCTGGGGGTCAGCGCCCTTCCGGCAGTGACCAGGGCCTACGCCGGCGGGGACCGGAGGCGGCTGGAGGGAACGGTGAATTCGGTGCTGCGTATCGCCCTGCTGGCGGCCCTCCCGGCGGGTCTGGGGCTTTCGGTCCTGGCTGGACCCATCCTGCGGTTCCTTTTTCCCGCCCGCCTGATGGAAGCGGCCATTATCACCCCGGTGCTCCGGATCATGGGGATCAGCACCATTTTGGTCGCGGTGACCACCCCGGTAAACAGTGTCCTCCAGGCCACCGGCCACGAAAAGCTTACCCTGGGGGTCATGCTGACCGGGGCGGTGGTAAAGCTTGTGACCAACTACCGCCTGGTCTCCCGCCCGGAGCTGAACATCCAGGGGGTGCCCTACGGTTCCCTTCTGTGCTATGGGCTGATCCTTCTCGTCTCCCTGGGCTTTCTCCGCCTGGGGGTGGGAGTTCGTTTGAGACTCCTTTCGGTGTTTGTCAAACCAACCTTTTGCGCCCTCCTTTGTGCAGGAGCGGCGTACAGCAGCTATTATCTGGTGTTTTCCTCTTTTTCCGCTTCTGTCCGCCTGCTGGCGGCTATCGCCCTGGGGGGAATGGTGTACCTTGCCGCCCTCCTTCTGACCCGGACGCTGACCCAAAGTGACCTTGAAATGTTGCCAAAGAATGAAAAAATCAAAAAAGTACTTGAAAAGCGAGGTCTTATCAGTTAGAATAGTAGGAGCGTCAAAGCCGCCCGGACCCCCGGCGCGGCTGGTTCAGGAGGAGCAGAATGGTAAACTTTACGATCAAGGACCATTACGGAGTAGACGATCTGCTGGAGATCATGAGGCTCCTTCGGGGCGAGGGAGGCTGTGTCTGGGACCGGGAGCAGGACCACCACAGCATCCGGAACAATTTCATCGAGGAGACCTATGAGGCGGTGGAGGCTATTGATCGAGAGGATCCGGTCCTCCTTCAGGAGGAACTGGGGGACGTCCTTTTGCAGGTAGTGTTTCATGCCCGGATGGAGGAGGAGGCGGGAGGCTTCAGCTTTTCCGATGTCTGTGACGGCATCTGTAAAAAGCTGATCTACCGCCATCCCCACGTCTTTGGGGATGTGTCGGTGGAAAATTCCGGCCAGGTGCTGGAAAACTGGGACAAGCTTAAAACGGTGGAAAAACACCAGGAGACCGCGGCCAGCACGCTGGAGGCTGTTTCCAGAGCTCTTCCCGCCCTGGTGCGGGCTGCCAAGGTGCAGAAGCGAGCGGGCAAGACAGGCTTCGAGTATCCTGCCCTCTCCGATGCCCTTGGGGACCTGCGCAGTGAGATCAGGGAACTGGAGGAGGCCCTGTCCCGGGGAAATGCCGATGATATCTTTGAGGAAATGGGCGACGTGATTTTTTCTGCCGCCAATGTCTCCCGCCTGTTAAAGGCGGATCCGGAGGAAGCACTGACGCGTTCCACGGATAAATTCGTCCGACGCTTTTCCAGAATGGAGCAGCTGGCTGCCGGCAGGTCTATCCAGCTGACAGACTGCACCATCCATGAACTCAATGACCTTTGGCGGGAAGCCAAGAAAGAAGAAAAATCTATTGGAGGTATTCTAACATGACAAAAGTTGAACTGGTGAGTGCCGTTGCCGAAAAGACCGGCCTGTCCAAAAAGGACAGCGAGAAGGCAGTGGCCGCTGTTTTTGCTTCCATCACCGAGAGCCTGCAGAGGGGCGAGAAGCTTTCCCTGGTGGGCTTTGGCACCTTTGAGGTGAAGGAGCGCGCCGCCCGTCCCGGTGTCAACCCCCGTACCAAGGAGCCCATTACCATTCCCGCTTCCAAGTCCCCTGTCTTTAAGGCCGGCAAGCCCCTGAAGGATGCCATTAAATAAGTTTCCCGCAGTGTATCGGGGGTTGGCACAACCGGTGCCAGCCTCCTTTTTTATGGAAAGGAGAACGCCCATGCGTTTGGACAAATATCTCAAGGTCTCCCGGATCATCAAGCGCCGCACCGTAGCCAACGAGGCCTGCGACGCCCAGCGGGTGCTGGTCAACGGCAAGGCCGCCCGGGCCTCTTACGAGGTAAAGCTGGGGGACAGGATCGAGATCAACCTGGGGCAGCGCCCCCTGACCATTCAGGTGACCGGCCTCAGCGAGGTTACCACCAAGGACAACGCCTCCCAGAATTATACCATTCTGGAGGGGTAGTTCTATTTTTTTCTCCTCCCGCATAAGATAATAATGTGCTTCCGGTGTCTCCGGGGCGGCCAGGATGGGACAACACCCCCTGGACAGAAAAAAGGGGAGGACTGAAAATGGAAGGAAAGCAGCTGCCGGTACCCCACAATATTATCATCGAGGACCGGAAGAACGTCACCATCAGCGGAGTTACCGATGTGGAAAGCTTCGACGAGGAGACGGTTATTTTGATGACCGACCTGGGGGAACTGGTCATCAAGGGCTTTGGCCTGCACATCAGCAAGATCGATGTGGTCTCTGGGGACCTGGCCCTGGAGGGGGAGATCTATAACATCGGGTACACCGATACTCAGGCTGCCGGGGGCGGATTCCTCAGCCGTTTGTTCCGCTAGTATGTTGTCAGCAGATGCCTGTTGGAAAGGATGCTTGACTTGACCTACGACAACATAACCTAGGAGGGCAGCATGGCCATTGCCATTACAGAACAGACCTCGGTGTTTCTCTACTCCCTTTTTCTGGGGGTGGTGCTGGGAGTTTTTTATGATGTCTTCCGCATTACCCGCATTGCCTTTTTGGTGCCGGCGCTTCTGGTGCTGCTGGAGGATCTTCTTTTTTTCCTTTTTTCCAGCATCGTTCTGTTCGGCTTTATGCTGGAACGCAGCTACGGACAGATCCGGTGGTTTATCCTTCTGGGGGTAGTGCTGGGGTGGGTCCTTTATTATTTCACCCTGGGCAGCCTTGTTATGAAGGGCTCCGCAAGGATCATTGCCGTTGTGGGGCGGCTGCTGGCTTTTTTGTGGCGCCCCTTTGCTTTTTTGGGCCGGAAGCTGGGGGAGACTGGAAAAATTGTGGAAAAAAGTAGTCAGAAAGCCCTTCAAAGAGCGAAAATTTCCTTGAAATCCAGGGCTGCAATGTTGTATAATAAAAAGGATCACGGGGGTCCTGGGCCCTCGTTGTCCCGAAAGGACGGTGAAAGGGATGAGCAGGAAGGAACGGGAGAATCCGTTTTCCATTAACTCCCTTCTGAAATTTGCCTGTGTCTTCCTGAGTATCCTTTTGGCCGTCTATTTTGTAAAGACCAGGCTGGATGTTGTGGAGATGCAGGAGCAGCTTGCGGAAATGCACCAGCAGGTAGAGCTTCAGCGCCTGAAGAATAAGGATGCCCAGCTCTCCCTCCGGGAGGATGACGCCACCATGGAGCGCATCGCCCGGGAAAAACTGGATTATGCCCATCCGGACGAGCGCATCTTTGTGGATATCTCCGGGACCAACTGACTGGCGGACAGCAGACAACAAGTAATTTGAGCGTGTGGGAGGAACGAACTTGGTAGCGGTAGGAAGCATCATTGCCGGTAAGGTTGCGAAAGTGACGAATTATGGGGCGTTTGTGGATCTCGAGGGCGGAGGCTCCGGAATGATCCATATCTCCGAGGTGGCCAATACCTATGTGAAGGATATCAACGACTACCTTCATGTTGGGGAGGAGGTCACGGTCAAGGTCATTGGGATCAACGAGCAGGGGAAGGTGAGCCTTTCCATCAAGGAGACCATGCAGAAGGGCCCCCAGCAGAGTCAGGGACAAGGTCAAGGCCAGGGCCAGCGTCGCGAGGGCGGCCGGCCCCAGGGCCGCAGCGGGTATGTCCCCCGGTCCTTCAACCGTCCTGCCCAGGTCCCCAGCACAGGGGACGCCTTTGAGGATATGCTCAGCCGCTACAAAAAGTCCAGCGACGACAGAATGTCCGATCTGAAAAGGGTGATCGATACCCGCCGGGGCAGCGCCAACCGCCGTTCCCGGTCCAAGTAAAAACAAAGGAAGGGCCGGCCTGTCCCGGCCCTTTTTTCCGGGCTGGGGAAAAACTGCTTCTTGGGGGCGCAGCATGTACAACGATGAACCGGTGAGTAATTTCCTGAAAAAAGAGGGGCGGTATCCCCGCTGGGACCCGGCAGAACCCGACGGTTTGCAGCTGAAGGTGGAAAGCCACCGGCTTTTGCTGCAAGGGACCCCGCTGGACCTGATCCAGCTGGCGGATCTGCTGGTCTCCCTTGCCCTGTCCGAGGAAGCCCCGGGGCAGCACTGGCACATCGACCAGCTGACCTTTATGGATGCAGACTCCGACATTCCGGAGCTGATTTTGGCAAGACGATAGGCAGAGTGTCAGGAGGGACAGACTATGCCGGCGGCAAAACGCACTGACTGGAAAACCGTAGAGATGCCGGAGCTTCGGGAATCTTTTCCCC
Source organism: Angelakisella sp. (assembly GCA_022794295.1). Taxonomy (GTDB): domain Bacteria; phylum Bacillota; class Clostridia; order Oscillospirales; family Ruminococcaceae; genus Angelakisella. Next base: position 21,005 of record JAAWEO010000007.1, read on the forward strand.
TGGAGATGGACCTTACCCCGGAAGAGCTGGATCGCCTGCGCCAGGGACATATCCCCCGGGAAATGGAGGATAAGTGGTTCCGCTTCTTCGAGGATGGGGTGTTTTTCATTTTCCGCAGCTGGACAGGCTTTTGCATCTACCAGATCCCTGTTTCGCCCGAAGGGGCGATACGGGGCGGCATCGTGAACCGGGACCCGAGCCAGTATCGGGAGACAGATCCCGGCAGGGATGGGGTGATGGCGGAATACCTGATCAGCTGCCAGGTGGGGCGTCCCCAAACCAGGGACCTGATCATGGAATATATCAAATGGGGGAAAGAGAAATGATCATCCAGGGCGGCACCATCCATATTGGGGACGGGACAGTCATCGAAAACGGGTACCTTCGTCTGGAGGGGGAAAGGATCGCAGAGGTCTCCCCGGGTACCTATACCGGGGAGGACCGGGAGGTCCTGGACGCCCGGGGAATGATCGTCACCCCTGGCTTTATCGATGCCCACTGCCACATTGGCATGTGGGAGGAAGGCCTGGATTTTGAAGGGGATGACGGAAACGAGATGACCGACCCCTGCACCCCCCACCTCCGGGCCATTGACGGGGTGAACCCCCTGGACCGGGCCTTCCAGGAGGCGCTGGACTATGGCATTACGACAGTGGTCACCGGGCCGGGCAGCGCCAATCCGGTTGCGGGGCAGATCTGTGCCATGAAGACCCTGGGCCGGGTGGCCGATGAAATGGTGATCGCCGCCCCGGTGGGGATGAAGTTTGCCCTGGGGGAGAACCCCAAGTCGGTTTACAACGAAAAATCCCAGGCCCCCATGACCCGTATGGCCATTGCCGCCATAATCCGGGAGGAGCTGCAAAAGGCAAAGCGGTATATGGAGGACTGCAAAAAGGCAGAGAAGGACGAGGACACCGACCCGCCGGAGCTGGATGTAAAATGCGAAGCCCTTCTTCCGGTTTTGGAAAAGAAGGTAAAGGCCCACTTCCATGTTCACCGGGCGGACGATATCTGTACCGCCCTGCGGATCATCCGGGAGTTTGACCTGGACGGGGTCATTGTCCACGGAACCGAGGGCTACCTGATCGCGGACACCATCGCCAGGGCGGGGGTGCCGGTGATCTGCGGGCCCATTATCTCCACTCGGGGCAAGCCGGAGCTGAGAAACCTGGACCGCCGGAACACGGCCCTCCTTTTGGAGGCCGGGGTGGTAACAGCGATCAACACCGACGCCCCGGAGGTGCCCATCGACCTATTGGCCGCCGAGGCTGCTATTACCGTAACGGCAGGCGTACCCCGGGAAAAGGCCGTTGCCCTGATCACCGGAAACCCGGCTAAGATCTGCGGGCTGGAAAACCGGGTGGGGCGCATCGCCCCGGGACTGGACGGGGATCTTCTGCTGTTTGACCAGGAGCCCATTGGGCTTTTGGTAAAGCCGAGGCATATATTTGTGAATGGAAAACAAATCAGATAAACAAATTTTAGAAAATATATTGTAAATCACTGTGAAATGCGCTATACTTGAGGTAAGGTTTTCCAGCCATGTGCCGGAAGCCAAAATCGGACAAGGAGCGTGATCTTATGATGAACATTACCTATCTGGGGAGGAAAACCACCATCAGGGATTCCTTCAAAGAGTATGCCGCCAAGCGGTTAAAGCGTCTGGAAAAATTTTTTGACGACGACCCCAATGTGATGATCGTGGTGACCAACGAGGGGGACGAGGAGACCGTCGAGATCACCGTGAAATCCAGGGGGATGTTTTTCCGGGGGGAGAAGACCAGCCGGGACCGCCAGGTTTCCCTGGATATGGTGGTGGATGTTCTCTCCAGCCAGATCGTCCGGAACAAAAACCGTTTGGAGCGCCGCCTGAAGACCCCCGTTCCCCAGCCCGCAGAGCTGGAGATCCCCGAGCTGGAGGACCAGGAGGGACCCGACACCCTGGTAAAGACCAAGAAGTTCCCGGTGGCGGTGATGGACGTGGAGGAGGCCATTCTGCAAATGAACCTTCTGGGCCACGAGTTCTTCATGTTCCGCAGCGGCGAAACCGGGGAGATCAATGTGGTCTACCGCCGGAAGGATGGCAACTATGGCCTTCTGGAGCCTGTCCAGGATTAAAAGGACAAGCTCTAAGGAAGGGAGCCATACAAGATAAGCGCAGCAGCGGGGGGCCGCCAATGGCTTCCCGCTGTTTTTGACGGTAAAAAAGAGGAAAAACAAGGAGGTCCCATGGAGCAGTTTCGGTTTGCCTGTCCCTGTAATTTCGGCCTGGAAAGTGTCCTTTCCGGAGAGCTGAAGCGGATGGGAATGGAGAAGGTCACAGCGGCGGATGGCAGGGTGGATTTTACCGGCACAGTGGAGGCTCTGGCCCAGGCAAACCTTTGGCTGCGCACCGCCGAGCGGGTGCTGGTGGTGCTGGGAAGCTTTCGGGCGTCCTCCTTTACCCAGCTGTTTGACCAGGTGGAAAAGCTCCCCTTCGAGGCCTTTATCGGGAAAAATGACCGCTTCCCGGTAAAGGGCTGGTCCCTGAATTCCCAGCTCCACAGTGTTCCTGACTGCCAGTCCATTATCAAAAAGGCGGTGGTGAAGCGGCTGGGGAGCAAATACGGCATCACCTGGTTTGAGGAAACGGGGGCTCTGTATCAAATCCAGTTTTCCATTTTGAAGGATCAGGTGACCATTATGCTGGATACCTCCGGTGCAGGGCTCCACAAGCGGGGATACCGCCGGGTCCAGACCCAGGCCCCCATTAAGGAGACCCTGGCGGCGGGAATTTTGGATATAGCCCGCATCTATCCGGACACCCGGCTTTACGACCCCTTCTGCGGCAGCGGCACCTTTTTGATCGAGGCCGCCTACAAGGCCAAAAACATTGCCCCCGGGCTTTATCGCCGGTTTGCGGCGGAAAGCTGGAGCTGTGTTCCCCCAAAGGTCTGGCGGGCCCAGCGGGAGGAGGCCCTGGCAAAGGTGAGAAAGGATATCACCTTCCGGGCCTTTGGCAGCGACATCAGCCCGGAGGCTCTGGAGATCGCCGCCGGGAATCTGAAAAAGGCAAATGTGGCCGCCCTGGCAGAGGTCCGCCAGCTGGATATAAAGGATTTTACCGTCCCGGAGGAAAAATCCATCGTTGTCTGCAACCCGCCCTACGGAGAACGGCTGCTGGATACCCAGGAGGCGGAAGCCCTTTGCAAGACAATGGGGCAGGTATTCCGTCCGTCGGATCAGGTGGGGTACTTTATCATCAGCTCGGTAGAAAATTTTGAGGAGCTGTTTGGCCGCCCGGCGGACAAGCGGCGCAAGCTGTACAACGGCATGGTAAAATGCCAGCTCTATCTGTATTTCCCCCAGGGAAAAGGGAGGGTAAAGGGGTGAAATATCCCGCCAGATGGATGTTTCTATCCCCGGCCTGGTATGGCTGCTGAATTCATAGAACAAAAGACCCCTGGCGGCGCTGTTTTTACGCCGCCGGGGGCTTTGTATTACTTCTGGGAACGTCCCTGGGGGCAGCCGCAGCAGTTGATCTGTTCCCGGAGCAGCTGGACATGAAGGGCCTCGTCCATGGCGATGCGCTCCAGCACCGCCTGGATCTTGGGGTCCCGGATCAGTCCTGCGGCCCGGTGGTAGGCATCTACGGCTGCCACCTCGTCCCCCAGGCTCACCAGCAGGGCGCCGCAAAGGTCCTTCCGGTAGCTGAGGAAGGAGCCGTTCCACCACTGGCGGCGGCCCCCGGCGAAATCCGGGCTCCCGCCGCAAAGGCAGATCAGCTTCCCCAGCATTTCCAGATGGTGCATTTCCACAATGGCAATGTCTCGAAGAAGCTTTGACATTGCTTCGTCCTGTCCGCTCAGGGCAAAGCTTTGGAAGCAGTATTGGGTAATGGCCCCCAGCTCGCTTCTGCGCCCGGCGTACAGGTCCCGAAGGGGCGGGAGCCATTTGGGATTGGGGCAGCTGACCTGGATGGGCGGGTAAGGGAGATCGCACTGACAACGTTTGTCCATAGACGTCACCTCATTTTCGGTTTTTCCATCCTATGCCCCCGGGCGCTTTTCTGTTCGGATTCAACCTCCGGGGAGATGGGGAATATACTGAAAGGGAAGCGAGGTGGCAAAAAATGATCATTCCCAAGGGACAAAAAACCAAAAAGAAACGCCTGCGGCGAAAATGCTTCCTTTTGGCGGTCCTTCTTTTGGGGTTCGCCCTGATGACCGATGCCCAGCTGCGCCCGGCAGTAACGGCAGCGGCAGAAAGCCAGGCCAACCTGTTTGCCACCCGCGCCATTCAGGAATCGGTCTACCGGGAGCTGGAACGGCTGGAGACAGACTATGGCGACCTGGTCCGCCTGACCTACAGCGACCAGGGGACGGTGACCTCCCTGCAAACGGATATGCTGGCCCTTTCCAAGCTCCAGTCCTCGGTGACCACCTCGGTGATCGGCAGCATTCTGGATTTTACCAGCCAGGAGATTACCCTCCCGGCGGGAAGCCTTACCGGAAACCCCTTTCTCTCTGGCAGAGGCCCGGCGGTGGAGCTGCGCATCATCCCGGCAGGGTTTGTCCAGACCCGGGTGAAAAATGTCTTTGATTCCGCTGGGATCAACCAAACCCGGCACCAGATCCTTCTCAATGTCCGGCTGGAGATCCAGGCGGTGCTGCCGGGATATGCAGCAGGGACCCTGGTGGATACCGACGTCTGCCTGGCAGAAACGGTGATTGTCGGGCTGGTACCGGGGGCCTATACCTGGGTATCTGATGGCACCGACCCCCTGGTGGGGCTGATCCAGGATTACGGAGCAGGGGAGGGGTGACCGGAAGGCGCCATTTGGAAAATTTCCGGGGGAAAAATTCCCGATTTCCCCCGGTTTCATAATTGTAATGCCCTTATAATTGTGGTACAATAATTAGGTTAAAATGAGGTGAGTATCATGTCTGAATCCCAAAAGGATCCAATTCTGGAGCAAATCGAATCGCTCCGTGCCCAGGTGGAGTACCACTCCAACCGGTACTACAACCTGGACGACCCGGAAATCTCTGACCTTGAATACGATAAGCTGTTTCATCAGCTGCTGGACCTGGAGGAAGCCAATCCCCAATACTACTCTCCCACCTCCCCCACGGTGCGGGTGGGTGGGAATGCCTCCAACACCTTTGCCCAGGTGGAGCACAAGGTGCAGATGGGTTCCCTTCAGGATATCTTTTCCTTCGAGGAGCTTCGGGATTTTGACCGCCGGGTGCGGGAGACAGTCCCCAACCCCTCCTATGTGGTAGAGCCTAAAATTGATGGCCTTTCCGTCTCTCTGGAGTATCAAGACGGGGTCCTGACCGTCGGTTCTACCCGGGGGAACGGGTTCATCGGAGAGGATGTTACCGAAAACATCCGTACCATCCGTTCCGTGCCCCTGGCGCTTCCGGACAAGCTCCCCCTCCTGGAGGTCCGGGGGGAGGTCTATATGCCGGTGAAAAGCTTTGAACGGGTGGTGGAGGCCCAGGAGCTGGCCGGGGAACAGCCCTTTAAAAACCCCCGGAATGCCGCCGCCGGCTCTCTCCGCCAGAAAAACCCCAAGATCACCGCCAAGCGGGGGCTGGATATCTTTGTCTTTAATATTCAGCAGGTGGAGGGAAAGACCCTCTCCACCCACAGCGATTCCCTGGACTTTATCAAAAGCCTGGGCTTCAAGGTCATTCCGGAGTACAGGACCTATGACGATATTGAGGAGGTCATCCGGGAGATCGAGAAGATCGGGGAGAACCGGGGCAGCTATCCCTTTGGCATTGACGGGGCGGTGGTAAAGGTAAACGACTTTGCCCACCGGGAGCTGCTGGGTGCCACCGCTAAGTTCCCCCGCTGGGCCATTGCATACAAATACCCCCCGGAGGAAAAGGAGACCACCCTTTTGGATATCGAGGTCCAGGTGGGGCGCACCGGTGCGGTTACTCCGACCGCTGTCTTTGAGCCTATTACCCTGGCGGGGACCACCGTCAGCCGGGCGGTGCTCCACAACCAGGACTTTATCCGGCAGATGGGCCTTTCTGTCGGGGACCGGATCCTGGTGCGGAAAGCGGGGGAGATCATCCCGGAGGTGCTTTCCGTCACCTGGCATGACCCGGAAAAGGAGCCGTATCAGCTGCCGGAGACCTGCCCCTCCTGCGGGGCAAGGCTGGTCCGGGAGGAAGGCGAGGCGGCAGTGCGCTGCCCCAACTTCAGCTGCCCGGCTCAGCTGGTGCGGAGCATCATCCATTTCTGCTCCCGGAACGCCATGGATATTGACGGCATGGGGGAGGTGGTCTGCCAGCTGCTGGTGGACAAGGAGCTGGTGAAGACCCCTGCCGATATTTACCGCCTGACCCAGGAGCAGCTGCTGGAGCTGCCGGGATTTGCCAAACGCAAGGCGGAAAAGATCGTAGAAGCCATTGAAAGCTCCAAACAGAACGACCTGGCAAGGCTCCTTTTTGGTCTGGGACTCCCGGGCATCGGGGAGAAGGCCGCCAAGCTTCTGGCCGGGCGGTTTGGTTCTTTGGATGCGGTGGAAGGCGCCGCCTGGGAGGAGATCGCCGCCATTGACGGGTTTGGGGAGATCATGGCCAAGGATGTGGAGGGCTATTTCCGGGATGCACACAACCGGGACCTTTGCCGGGAGCTGGTCCGGCTGGGGCTGAACACCACCGCTGCCGTGACCGAGGCCACCGGGGAATTTACCGGCCTCACCTTCGTCCTCACCGGGACACTGCCCACCCTGAGCCGCCAGGAGGCCGGTGCCATGATCGAGGCCCACGGGGGCAAGACATCTTCCTCGGTGTCCAAGAAAACAAGCTACGTCCTGGCCGGGGAGGATGCCGGCAGCAAGCTGACCAAAGCGAACCAGCTGGGGATCCCGGTCATCACCGAGGCCCAGCTGATGGAAATGCTCGAAGGGGGTAAAACCGAATGAATATTGACATTAAGCACATTGCCAAGCTGTCCCGCCTTTCCATTGACGGGGACAAGGTGGAAAAGTTCCAGCGGGAGATGGAGAACATCGTTGCCATGGTGGAAAAGCTCCCTGCGGTGGAAAACCAGACCCTGGCAGTGGACCCTGCCGACCGGATGGAGCTGCGGAAGGACGAGATCCGGCCTTCCCTTCGCCGGGAAGTGATGCTGCAAAACGCTCCCAAGGCGGTGGCTGGCTGCATTGTGGTGCCCAAGACGGTGGAGTGAGGAGGAAAAGCGGATATGGCGCCTTTTGAAGGCTTTGATCTGACCGGCTTCTGGAAGGAGCCCAACGGCTATGCCCGGAAGAACTACATCGAGCCCCCGCCCACCGCTGAAGTGATCCGCCAG
>JAAWEO010000008.1 GCA_022794295.1 Angelakisella sp.
GACCAGGCGCTGTCCGCCCTGGACCCGGACCGGACTGTGTCCGGTGACAGAAAGGCTACCCGGTACTGGGCGTTGGGCTTCGGGTATGGTGCTGCGCCGTAAAATTTTATACCAGCCCTTGACATGGGGCGTAAAACCTGTTATAATGACCCACGAAAACAAAGCAGAACTGTGACCCGTTCTCACCTGCCCGCAAACAGCGCGGTATGGTCAATATGCTTCTCCCTCCGGTCCTCCTGTTCGGGAACCGGTATGAGCTGTTGTGTTGTGCGCGGACGGATCAGTAGTTGTCCGCGCTTTGTTATACCAAAAATTGGAGGTGCTTTGCAATCGCAACCAAAGAGCTTCAGATCAATGAGGAGATCCGGGACAAGGAAATACGCCTGATCGGTGAGAACGGCGAACAGCTGGGGATCGTTCTGACCCGCAATGCCATGGAAATGGCTGCGGAGAAAAACCTGGACCTTGTAAAGATCGCTCCTCAGGCAGCCCCTCCCGTCTGCCGTATTATGGACTACGGCAAATATCGCTTCGAGCAGTCCAAGCGCGAGAAAGAGGCCCGGAAAAACCAAAAGGTCACCGAGATCAAGGAGATCCGCCTCTCCCTCAACATCGATACCCACGACTTTGAAACCAAGGTGGGCCATGCCAGACGCTTCCTCACCGGCGGGGACAAGGTCAAGGTCTCTATCCGTTTCCGGGGCCGTGAAATGGCCCACTCCAACCTGGGGCTGGATATTATGAAGCGGTTCGCCGAGGCCTGCTCCGAGTTTGGCAGTGTGGAAAAGGTCCCCAAGCTGGAGGGCCGCAGCATGATCATGTTCTTGAACGCAAAGCCTGCAAAGTAAACCAACTAGGAGGAAAAGAAAAATGCCTAAGCTGAAAACTCATTCCGGCGCGAAGAAACGCTTCAAGCTCACCAAAACTGGTAAGGTAAAACGGGCCAAGGCCTATAAGAGCCACCTGGCCAACGGCCACGGCAAAACCCCCAAGCGCAAGAGAGGCCTCCGTCAGGCGACCTACGCCGACAAGACCAACCTGGCCGCCCTCAAGCTGCTGATGCCCTATAACTGATTTTTTGCCGGCAGCTTTTCTTTGAATGAAGCAACAAGATGGAGGTAAATAACAATGGCTCGTGTAAAAAGAGCAATGATGACCCGGAAAAGAAGGAAAAAAGTGCTGAAGCTGGCCAAGGGATATTTTGGCTCCAAGAGCACCCACTTTAAAATGGCCAAGCAGGCGGTTAAGAAGTCCGGCAACTACGCCTTTGCCGGCCGCAAGCAGAAAAAGCGTGATTTCCGCCGCCTGTGGATCACCCGTATTTCTGCCGCCGCCAAGATGAACGGTATGAATTATTCCCAGTTCATGAACGGCCTGAAGAAGTCCGGCATTGCCCTCAACCGCAAGATGCTTTCCGAGCTGGCCATCAACGACGCCCCCGCCTTCACCGCCCTGGTGGAGAAGGCGAAGGCCGCCCTCTAAGCCAATTAAAACGCCCGTGTCGGCTGTGATGCGGGCGTGTTTTCATGCTGAAGGAGAAGGTGCTATGGTGACCTCCCGGGAAAATCCAATGGTAAAGCTCTGCCGCCGCCTTCGCTCCGGGGCCAAGGCCCGCCGGGAGGAGGGGCTCTTTTTGGCAGAGGGGGTCCGCCTTTGCCGGGAGGCCCTTTCATGGGGACCGGAGGTTCGGGCCGTTTTGGCGACCAAGGAGGCCCTGGACCAGAACCCCTGGCTCCGGGAGGCGGGGGAGGTGACCCTGGTCTCCCCAGGGGTGGCGGAAGCCATCTCTGACACCAGGACCCCCCAGGGGGTGTTCTGCCTTTGCGCCCTTCCGGAGGAACGAAAACCGGAGCTTTCCCCCAATGGCCGGTATCTCCTTCTGGACCGCCTCCAGGACCCTGGCAATCTGGGGACCATCATCCGGGGGGCGGAGGCCTTTGGCATCACCGCTGTAATTTTGGGGCCTGGCTGCCCCGACCTCTTTTCCCCCAAGCTCCTTCGGAGCACAATGGGGAGCGTATTCCGGCAGCCGGTTTTTCTCAGCAGCGATCTGCCGGAGACCATTCGGGAGCTGCAAAAGCTGGAGCTGCCGGTTTACGCTGCCCTTCTGGAGCCCGGAGCCCGCACCGTTCAGGAATTGCCCCGGGCCGGTGGCCTTGGGGTGATCGTCGGGAACGAAGGGAACGGGGTCTCGAAAGAGGCAGCGGCTGCCGCTGACGGGGGAGTGTATATCCCCATGGCCCCGGCCATTGAATCCCTCAACGCGGCGGCGGCAGCTACCATCATCATGTGGGAGATGTCCGGCAGGAACCGGAAGTAACGAAAGGGGGAGGGGAATGGAGGACCGGATCGCATGGATCCGTTTTCAGCAGATTTTCGGTTACGGCACTGTCCGGGCCGGAAAGATCCTGGACCGCCTTGGGCACCCCTCGGCCCTTTTTGCCGAAACCGAGGCCAGGCTGGGCCAGCTGGGCTTCACCCAGGTGGAGCTGGAGCGGTTCCGCACCACCGGCAGCGAGGAGGAAGCCAGAAAGATCCTGGACCGCTGCTACAAAAAAGACTGCAGGCTCCTTACCCCCGACGACCCGGACTATCCCCAGCGCCTTCGGGAGATCTACAGCTTTCCGGCAGTCCTTTACCTTCGGGGAAGTCTCTCTGGCCTGGATGACTGCCTGGCGATCGGTATGGTGGGTACCAGGGTCTGTACCGACTATGGCCGCCGGGCGGCCCGGACCCTGGCAGGGGAGCTGGCGGAAAAAGGGGTGGTTATTGTCAGCGGTATGGCCCGGGGGATTGATACCGTCAGCCATACCGCGGCCCTCAGGGCAGGGGGCAGGACCATTGCCGTGCTGGGCTGCGGGATCGATATTGTCTATCCTCCGGAAAATCTCCAGCTGGAAGAAACCATTCTTCAATACGGCGGGGCGGTGGTCACCGAATATCCTCCGGGGACCCAGCCCCTTCCAAGACATTTTCCCGTTCGCAACCGTATTATCTCCGGCCTCAGCAACGGTGTCGTTGTGGTGGAGGGGACCCGGCACAGCGGTTCTCTGATCACGGCGGGCCATGCTTTTGCCCAAAATCGAGATGTTTTTGCAGTCCCCGGGAATATCTTTTCCCCTGCCTCCCAGGGCCCAAACTACCTCCTGCGCCAAAATGCCAAGGCGGTGGACGGTGTGGAAAGCATCCTGGAGGAATACCAGTTCCTGATCCAGTGGGAAACACCGGAGGAACCGATCCAGAAATCTTTGTTTGAAGAATTGGAAAAAAAGGGTTATAATGAAGAACAGCGGCCCTTGGAAAAAACCAGCGCAAAGCGAAAACCGGCACAGCAGGAGGTTCTTCCGGCTTACCTTACAGAGGTCCAGCAGAAGATCTACGCCGTTTTGACCTCCGGGGAGGTGTTCACCGCCGACCATATTGCGGCGAGAAGCGGTTTGCCTTTGCCAGGGGTGCTGGCGGCCCTGACCCAAATGGAGATCTTCGGGATCGTGAAGATCCACCCGGGGAGACGCTTTTCCTTGTAACAAACCTGTACTCACAGCGGGGAAATGCCCCATAAACGGGAGTTTCAACGCTGTGAACACAGGTTTATCAATAATATTTAGGTGGTAATCAGAGAAATGTCAAAGCTGGTCATTGTAGAGTCGCCCGCCAAGGCGGCAACGATTCAGAAGTATTTGGGCTCCGGTTATGAGGTCGTGGCCTCTATGGGCCATGTCCGGGATCTGCCCAAAAGCAAGCTGGGGGTGGATGTGGACCACGATTTTGCCCCGGTTTACGAAAATATCAAGGGCAAGGAGGACCTGATCAAAAAGCTGAAGGCTGCCGCCAAAAAGAGCGACACCATTCTGCTGGCAACCGACCCGGACCGGGAAGGGGAGGCGATCTCCTGGCATCTGGCAGAGCTCCTCGGGGTGGATGTCACCAAGGACAACCGCATTATTTTTACCGAGATCACCAAAAACGGAGTAAAGAACGGCATTGAGCACCCCCGTAAGATCGATATGCAGCTGGTGGATGCCCAACAGGCCCGGCGGGTCCTGGACCGCATTGTGGGCTACAAGATCAGCCCCTTTTTGTGGAGGAAGGTCCGCAAGGGTCTTTCCGCCGGCCGGGTCCAGTCGGTAGCGGTGCGGATGGTGGTGGACCGGGAGGAGGAGATCGCTGCCTTTAAGCCGGAGGAATACTGGTCCATCGACGCCATGGTAGGAAAGCAGGAAAGCAAGAAACGGACCGACAAAAAGCCCTTCCCGGCCAAATATCACGGTGCAGATGGCAAAAAGACTGCGATCAAAACCGAGGAACAGGCAAAAGCCATTATGGAGGAGCTTCGTACCGCCTCCTTTGTGGTTTCCGGCATTAAGAAGGGGGTACGCCGGCGTTCCCCCGCGCCGCCCTTTATCACCTCCACCCTCCAGCAGGATGCCTCCCGCCGCCTGAGCTTCCAGGCCAAGCGCACCATGAAGGTGGCCCAGGAGCTTTACGAAGGGGTGGAGATCGACGGTCTGGGCGCGGTGGGTCTGATCACCTATATGAGAACCGACTCCCTGCGCATCGCTGATGAAGCGCTGGCCGAGGCGGAAAAATTTATCCGTCAGACCTTTGGGGATAACTACGCCCTGCCCAAGCCCCGGACCTTTAAAACCAAGAAAAATGCCCAGGATGCCCACGAGGCCATTCGCCCCACCATGATCGAGCTTACCCCGGCCAAGGTAAAGGCGAGCCTTACTTCTGACCAGTATAAGCTGTATAAGCTGATCTGGGAGCGGTTTATCGCCACCCAAATGGCAAACGCCCTTTTAGACACCGTTTCTGTTGATATTGCAGCCGGGCGCCACTGCTTTAAAGCCTCCGGATTCTCTGTAAAGTTCGACGGCTTTACGGCTTTGTATGTGGAATCCAGCGACACCGACGAAGAAAGTGGGACCCGCCTGCCTCCCTTGGAGGAGGGGGAGACCCTGATCGTGGCGGAGCTGGCTCCCAACCAGCATTTTACCCAGCCCCCGCCGCGGTTTACCGAGGCCTCCCTGATCAAGGAGCTGGAAGAAAACGGCATCGGGCGCCCCAGCACCTACGCCTCCACCCTCAGCACCATCCAGCAGAGAGGGTATGTGGAACGGGAACAAAAGGCCTTAAAGCCCACTGCTCTGGGGGAAGTGACCACCAAGCTGATGAAGGAGCAGTTCAAAAAAATCGTGGACCTGGACTTTACCGCCGGAATGGAGCAGCGTCTGGACGAGGTGGAGGACGGGAGCATCAAGTGGGAAGGGGTTATCTCCAACTTCTACCAGGATTTTTCTGCCACCCTAAAGGAGGCGGAAAAGAATATGGAGGGCACCCGGATGAAGGTGCCTGACGAGGAAACAGACGTGGTCTGCGAGCTCTGCGGCCGGAAGATGGTCATCAAGCATGGCCGGTTCGGGAAATTCCTGGCCTGTCCCGGCTTTCCCGAATGCCGGAACGCCAAAAAGCTGGTCCAGGAAACCCCCGGAAGCTGCCCCGTCTGCGGCAAAAAGGTAGTGACCAAAAAAACGAAAAAGGGGCGCACCTTCTACGGCTGTTCCGGGTACCCTGACTGCACTTTTATGACCTGGGATGTTCCCCTGGAGGAGACCTGCCCCAAATGCGGAAGCACCCTGTTCCGGACCACCGGCAAGATGAAGCGGATCCACTGCCTGAAGGAAGGCTGTAGCTTTGAAAAGGCCACCGGGGACCAGAAGGGGAGCGGCGATGAGTGAGGCGGCAGTCATCGGCGGAGGTTTGGCCGGGTGTGAGGCCGCCTGGGCCCTGGCCAATGCCGGGCACCAGGTGACCCTGTACGAGATGAAGCCGGAAAAATATTCTCCCGCCCATAAAAACCCCGGCCTGGCGGAGCTGGTCTGCTCCAATTCCTTCAAATCCACCCGCCCCATTTCGGCGGCGGGGCTCCTGAAGGAGGAGATGACCCTGCTGGGGTCCCTGGTGCTGGAGGCTGCAAGGGAATCGGCGGTTTCCGCCGGCGGTGCCTTGGCGGTGGACCGGGACCTGTTTTCTGCTGCGGTGACCAGACGGATCCTGTCCCACCCCAGGATCAAAACGGTGATGGGGCAGGAGATTACCCGGATCCCCGAAAGGAATGCCGTAATTGCCACCGGCCCGCTCACCTCTCCGGCTATGTCTGATGCGGTGGGGGAGCTGTGCGGAGAGAAATATCTGAGCTTTTATGATGCTTCCGCCCCCATCGTGGCCTTTGACTCTGTCGATCCCCAAAAGACCTTTTTCGCCACCCGGTATGGCCGGGGGGAAGCGGATTATATCAACTGCCCCTTTTCCCAGCCGGAGTACGACGCCTTTTACGATGCCCTGGTGAGCGCCCGATCTGTGGAGCTGGCCCCCTTTGAACGGGAGTACTTTAAGGTTTATGAGGGCTGTATGCCCATTGAAGTCATGGCCAGGCGGGGAAGGGATACCCTTCGTTTCGGGCCGATGCGGCCGGTGGGGATCAAGGTCCCCTGGACCGGCCACCGCCCCTGGGCCAACATCCAGCTGCGCAAGGACAATGCAGACGGAAGCCTTTACAATATTGTGGGCTTCCAGACCAACCTGCTTTTTGGGGAGCAGGAGCGGGTGTTCCGGATGATCCCGGGGCTTGAGAACGCCCAGTTTTTCCGCTTTGGGGTGATGCACCGGAACACCTTCATGGATTCTCCACGGCTGTTGGACCGCTGCTTCCGGCTGCGGAAGGGCTGCGGCCTCTACTTTGCCGGACAGCTTACCGGGGTGGAGGGCTATATGGAATCCGCCGCCAGCGGTATCGCCGCAGGAAGAAATCTGGCGGCGGAGCTTTCTGGCCGGGAGCCCAGGCCTTTCCCCAGGGATACGATGCTGGGGGCACTTTCCCACTATGTCAGCGACCCCACCGTCACCGACTTCCAGCCCATGGGCAGCAACATGGGGATCCTGCCGCCCCTGGAGCAGCACGAGAGGAACAAGGAGCTGCGGTACACAAAGATGGCACAGCGGGCAGTTGCCTCACTGCGGCGGTATTTGGAGGAGGAAACAGCATGAGCTTTATCAACACCTTTGAGGACAAAGATCTGCCCGACAAGATCTTTGAGCAGGTCTTTCCGGGCTTTCATGGAGGAGGGAAAGGCATGAGGATCATCATCGACGCATTCGGAGGAGACAACGCCCCCGGTGCAGTCCTGGAGGGCTGTTCCCTGGCCTCGACTGTGCTGATGCAATACAACGCCAGCCTTGTCCTTACCGGGGACGAGGAAAAGATCCGGGCGGCGGCCAAAGAGAAGGGGGTCAGCCTGGACAAGATCGAGGTCGTCCACGCCCCCACGGTGATCCCGGTTTGCGAGGAGCCCACCCAGATCCGCCGGAAATACAAGGACTGCTCCATGGCTGTGGGCCTCCGGATGCTGGCCGAGGGGAAGGGGGATGCCTTTATTACCGCCGGAAGCACCGGAGCCATGGTGGTGGGGGCGACCCTGATCGCCAAACGGATCAAGGGGGTCAAGCGTGCCGCCATTGCCACCCCGGTGCCCAACGCCAAAGGGCGGTACCTCCTGCTGGATTCCGGCGCCAACGACGAGTGCAGGCCGGAGATGCTCCGCCAGTTCGGGGTGATGGGGGCGGTGTACGCAGAGAAGGTCATGGGCATTCCGGCGCCCCGGGTGGGGCTGGTCAACATCGGCACCGAGGACAGCAAAGGCACCAGCCTCCAGGTGGAGACCAACAAGCTCCTTCGGGAGACGAGGGTAAACTATGTGGGCAATGTGGAGGCCAGGGAGCTTCCCCTGGGGGGCTGTGACGTGGCGGTGGCCGACGGGTTTACCGGCAATGTGGTTTTGAAGCTCACCGAGGGGATGGGAAAGTTTTTCTCCGCCGAGCTGAAGGGGATGCTCTTTTCTTCCCTGGCAACCAAGCTGGGGGCGGTCCTCCTTTCCAAACAGATCAAGGGCTTTAAAAAGCGGATGGATGCCAGCGAGGTGGGCGGCGCCCTTCTTCTGGGGATCCGCCATCCGGTGATCAAGGCCCACGGGAATTCCGATGGACGGGCCTTTTTGAACGCCATCCGCCAGGCGGCCATTTGCTGCAGCAATGACGTGGTGGGCCAGATCACCGCCAGCCTGTTGGAGCTTTCCGCTGGGGACAGCGAAGAAGATGGAGAGGTGCTGCCATGACTTTGGAAGAACGCATCGGATACCAGTTCCAGAACAAAAAATATCTCCGCAGGGCGCTGACCCATTCCTCCTACTCCAACGAATCCCGGGAAAAGCCGGAGAGCAACGAACGGATGGAATTTTTGGGGGATGCGGTGCTTTCCCTGGTGGTGTCCAACTATATCTTTCACCGCTTTCACCTGGACGAGGGGGACCTTACGAAAATCCGGGCCTCTATGGTCTGCGAAAAGTCCCTGTTCCGCTTCGCCCAGGAGGTGGGCCTGGGGGAGGAGCTGTACCTGGGCCGCGGGGAGGAACAGATGGGTGGCCGGACCCGCCCTTCCATTGTCTCCGATGCCTTTGAGGCGCTGATCGCCGCTATCTTCCTGGACGGCGGACTGGAGCCGGCAGGGAAATTTGTCCTTCGCTTTGTCCGGGAGGAGCTGGAGACGGGGGAACGCAGCGCCTTTGTGGATTATAAGACCATGCTCCAGGAGATCGTCCAGAAGAACCCCGAGGAACGGGTGAATTATGTGCTGGTGGAGGAGAACGGCCCCGACCATGACAAGCATTTTGTGGTGGAGGTCCGCCTGAACAGCAACGTCATTGGGCGCGGGGAATCCCGGAGCAAAAAAGGGGCGGAGCAGCTGGCCGCCAAGGAAGCCCTGGAGCTGATGGGGGAGTGAGCGGAAAGAGCCCTCATGCGACCATTCCTGTTTTCATTCCCCACAAGGGCTGCCCCCATCAGTGCAGCTTCTGCGACCAGCGGACGATTTCCGGTCAAAGGGAGTCTCCGACCCCGGAGGCAGTGACCGAATTTTGCCGCAGGGCGCTGGCGGAGCTGCCCGCCCGGTTCCAAACCGCGGAGATCGCCTTTTTCGGCGGGAGCTTTACTGCCATTCCCCAGGGGGAGATGACCGCCCTGTTGGAGGCAGTAAAACCCCTCCAAAGAGAAAGCCGCTTTGGCGGGATTCGGATCTCCACCCGGCCAGACGCCATTGACCGGAAAATTTTGCAAACATTGAAGGACTATGGGGTCCGGGCTATTGAGCTTGGGGCCCAGTCCCTGTATAATAAGGTATTGGAAGCAAACGGGAGAGGCCACCGGGCGGAGGATGTCCGGCAGGCGGCAGAGCTGATCCGCCGCCAAGGGTTTTCCCTGGGCCTCCAGATGATGACCGGGCTGTACGGGAGCACCCCTGACCTGGACTGGGAGACCGGCTTGGGGTTTGCCAGCCTGGAGCCGGAGACGGTGCGGATCTACCCCACAGTGGTGTTCCCGGGGACAGGCCTTGCCCGGCTGATGGCATCGGGGGAATACCAGCCCCCCGGCCTTGAGGAAACGGTGGAGCTTTGTGCCCGGCTGTTAGAGCTGTTCGAGAGCCGGGGCATTCGCGTGATCCGCCTGGGGCTCCACGCGGAGGAGGATGTGGCCCAAAGGGCCCTAGGCGGGTGCTTTCACCCTGCGCTGGGGGAGCTGTGCCGCAGCCGCCTTTTCCTGGAACGGGTGTGCCGGCGCCTGGAGGAAAACGGGGAGCAGGGAACGCCGGTCATTTTGGTGCCCCCGGGGCTTCTGTCCCAGGCAATGGGACAGAAAAGAAAAAACCTGTTGGAGCTTCGGCGCCGCTGGCTGGGGATCGCGATCCGCCCGGATGCCGGGCTCAAGGAGGACTTTTTGATTTTGTATCATCAGGAAGAAACGAAGGAGAATCCGGGAGGTGCTGTATGCGGCTGAGGGGAATTGAGCTGCAGGGCTTTAAGTCCTTTGCTGACCGCACCAAGCTCACCTTTGACGATGGCATCACTGCGGTAGTGGGGCCCAACGGAAGCGGAAAAAGCAATATCAGCGACGCCATTAAGTGGGTGTTTGGGGAGCAGTCCAGCAAATCCCTCCGGGGCGCCAAGATGGAGGATGTGATCTTTGGCGGGACCAAAAGCAGGAACCCCCTGGGGTACACCTGGGTCTCCCTTTTTATTGATAATACCGACCGCAGCATTGATGTAGACAGCGACGAGGTGGTTCTGACACGGAAGCTGTACCGCAGCGGCGAAAGTGAATACCGGGTAAACAATAACCTGGTGCGCCTTAAGGACATTAACGAGATCTTTATGGACACCGGCCTTGGCCGGGATGGGTACTCCATCATCGAACAGGGGAAGATCGGGGATATTGTAGGGGCCAAGAGCACCCAGCGCCGGGAGATCTTCGAGGAAGCCGCCGGTATCTCCAAGTTCCGGTACCGCAAGGGGGAGGCGGAACGCCGCCTTTCCCAGGCGGAGGAAAATCTTATCCGCCTCCGGGACATTATGGGGGAGCTGGAGGGCCGGGTAGCCCCCCTGAAGGCCCAGTCGGAGAAGGCCCAGCAGTTCCTGATTCTGTCTGAGGAAAAAAAGACCCTGGAAATTTCCCTTTGGCTGGAACGGCTGGAAAAGCTCCGCCAAAGCCTCCGGACCCAGGAGGACAAGATCCTGGTGTGCAAAAATGACCAGGGCAGCACCCAAGCCCGCTTGGACCAGCTGGAGGAGGAGTTTTCTGAGCTTCGCCAGGAGATACAGGACTGTGCAGTTTTTATTGACGGAAAGCGCCAGGAGATCAAAACGGTGGAGGAGGCAGTTTCCTCGGCTCAGGTAGAGATCGCAGTCAAGGAAACCGACATAAGCCACAACCGCGCCGGGATCCAGGCCCTGGAAAAACGCCTGGCGGACAGCGCCGGGGACCGGGAGACCCTGTCCCGGCGCATTGAGGAGGCCAGAGCCGCCGCCGGGGACCATGGGGTGCAGCTGGAAGCCCTCCGCAGAGAGATCGAGGGAGACCAGAAGGGGCTTTCTGCACAAAAGGGAGAACAGGACCGCTTGACTGCTGTGATCACCTCCCTGGGGATGCAGAAGGAGGCGCTTCAGGGGGATATTGCCAGCGCCAGGGTCTCCAGCGAGACCTCCGCGACTCTTGTGGAGGAAACGGTGGTCCGGCTGGACCTGCTCCGAGACCAGGCAAAGCAAAAGGACCAGCGGCTTTTGCAGCTCCGGGAGGAGCATAAAAGCTGCAAGGCTTTTGTAGAGGAGCTTACCGAGCGTTTGGAGGGCCTTGCCAATACAAAGAACGGGTACCTTTACAAGCAGAAAAGCCGGGGGGAAAAGCTGGCGAAGATGGAGGAGGAACAGCGTGCCCTGGATCGGGCCGCCGGGGAAAAGCTCCAACGGGCTCAGCTCCTTTCCGATATGGAGCGGAATATGGAGGGGTTCCAGAACAGTGTCAAAACGGTGATGAAGCACGCTGCCGCCGGTTCCCTCCGCGGGGTGGTGGGGCCAGTCTCCGAGCTGATCCGGGTGGAAAAGGAATTTGTCACCGCTGTGGAAATTGCCCTGGGGGCCGCCATGCAGAATCTTGTGGTGGAGGATGAAGGGGTGGCAAAACGGGCCATCCGGCTCCTGGTGGACGCCAAGGCGGGACGATGCACCTTTCTGCCCCTGTCGGCAGTCCAGGGGCGTCTCCTGACCGAGCAGGGGCTGGAGGACTGCTCCGGCTACCGGGGGATCGCCTCGGAGCTGGTGGGACACGACCAGCGCTTTACCGGGATCATCCGGAACCTTCTGGGGCGCACCGTCATTGCCGAAGATATTGACTCCGCTGTTGCCATTGCCAAACGGTACAGCCACCGCTTCCGGGTGGTCACCCTGGACGGTCAGGTGGTCAATGCCGGTGGTTCCATGACAGGCGGGTATGTAGGAAAGAATGCCAGCATCCTCAGCCGCAGGACCGAAATTGAAAGGCTGCAAAGGGAAGCCCGGGAGCTTGCGGGAAAGTCCAAGGAGCTGGAGGCTGGCCTCTCTGCCCTTCGTCAGGAAACGGCGGCTATCAACGCCCTGGTGGAAGGGGTGGACGGAGAGGCACGCACCGCAGGGGAGGACCTTGCGGCGGCCAATGCCGAGCTTCGCCGCCTGGCTATCAGTGTTCAGGAGGCAGAGGAGCTGGGGGAGCAGTCCCTGCGGGAATTTGACGCTCTCACCGCCCGTGTGGAGGAGCTGCGGACCCAGGGGCTTACCTCCGGGGAGCTGGTGGACAAGCTTTCTGCAAATCTGGCGGAATTGGACCGGGAGCTGCAAAAAGCCGCAGAAAACCAGAATATTTTGGCTGGAAAGGTCGTTTCCTTTACAGAGATGATTTCCCAAAAACAGGTGACCTTTGCCGCCATGGAAAAGGACCAGGAGGCGATGGAGCTTGCTCTCCGGAACCTTTTGGAGACACAGGACGGAAGCGAGGCCCAGCTGAGGGATTGCCGCCGCCAAAAGGAGGAGCTGGAGGCACAAAACGCCTCCCTGGAGACTGCCATCCGGGAGATCACCGCGGCTGTTACCGGAAGCCGGGAGCGTGTCCAGGGCCTGGAGGCGGAGATCGCATCCAAGGCCCGGGAGCGGGATCAGTGCGAGGGGAAAACCACACAGCTCCGTCAGGAGGAGAAAAACCTCAGCTCCCGGCGGGAAGCCCTCTCCGGGGAATTGGCCCGGCTGGAGGAACGCTTTTCTGCCATGTCCAAGGAAAGTGAAAGCATCCTTACCAAAATGTGGGACGAATATGAAATCACCAAAACAGAGGCCGCGGCCCTGGCAATCCCTCTGGAGGACCCACAGGCGGCCCAGCGGCGGCTGGGGGAGCTGAAAAACCGCATCCGGAGCTTGGGCACGGTCAACGTAGCCGCTATTGAGGAATACAAGGAAGTGGCGGAGCGGTATACCTTTTACAAAACCCAGATCGATGACGTGGAACGGTCCAAGGAGGAGCTGGGAAAGCTGATCGGGGATCTTTCGGAAGAAATGAGCCGGATCTTCCTGGAAAAATTTTCCGCCATCAATCACAATTTCGGCTTGATCTTCACCGAGCTGTTCGGCGGGGGCCATGGGGAGCTGAAGCTTACCGATCCGTCCCTGCCCCTGGAGACAGGCATCGATATCTTTGTTCAGCCGCCGGGGAAGATGGTGGGGCTGTCCCTCCTTTCCGGCGGGGAAAAGGCCATTGTGGCGATCTGCGTTTACTTTGCCATCCTTAAGGTGAACCCCGCCCCCTTCGTCCTTATTGACGAAATTGAGGCGGCCCTGGATGATGTGAATGTCAACCGCTTTGCCGCCTATATGCGCCAGATGACCGACAAAACCCAGTTTATTGCCATTACCCACCGCCGGGGCACCATGGAGGGCGCTGACGTTCTCTACGGGGTGACCATGGAGGAAGAAGGGGTCAGCAAGCTGCTGAAGCTGGATATTGGAGAGCTGGAGCAGAAGCTGAATCTGAAGACCACAGAATAGACATAAGAGCACATTAAATAAACAGGGAAAGGAAGAGGTCCATGGGGTTTCTGGATTTTCTCACGCGAGGACTGAAAAAAACACGGAGCAACCTGGTGATGCAGGTGGATGGCATTTCCGGCAAGCTTACGCCGGAGACGTTGGAGGAGCTGGAGGAGATCCTTGTTCTGTCCGATGTAGGGGTGCACACCGCCGGGAGGATATGCTCCGATCTGGCCGCCCGGGTGGGCAGGCGTTCCCTGGGGGACGGGGAGCTTCGCCGGGAGCTGCGGGAGGTTTTGGTGGAGCTTCTTTCCCCGGACGAGGGGCTGGACCTGGACCACAAGCCCGCCGTGATCCTGGTAGTAGGGGTCAATGGAGTGGGCAAGACCACCACCATCGGGAAGCTGACCAGCTACCTGATGGGAGAGGGGAAAACGGTGCTCCTTGGTGCAGCCGACACCTTCCGGGCTGCTGCCTCGGAGCAGCTGGAGGTTTGGGCCAAGCGGTGCGGTGCCCAGATCATCTGCCATCAGGAGGGGGCCGACCCCGCCGCTGTGGTATTTGACAGCATCACAGCAGGGAGGGCCCGGGGGGCGGATGTTATCATCTGCGACACCGCCGGGCGCCTCCACAACAAAAAGAACCTGATGGACGAGCTGGCAAAGATCGACCGGATCATCACCAGGGAGGCCCCGGAAAGCAGCCGGGAGGTGCTCCTGGTGCTGGATGCCACAACGGGGCAGAATGGTCTCAACCAGGCCCGGGAGTTTGCCTCGGCCTGCGGGGTCACCGGGGTGGTCCTTACCAAGCTGGATGGAACCGCGAAGGGCGGCGTGGTGGTGGGGATCAAGGAGCAGCTTGGCCTGCCCATTAAGTTTGTAGGGGTTGGGGAGCAGATCGACGACCTGCGGCCCTTCTCTGCCCGGGATTACGCCACCGCACTGCTGTTTGACGAGGGAGAGGAGGAAGCCCCGTGAAGGTGATTGCAGCGACCCGCAATGCCCACAAGCTGGCAGAGCTTTCCCGCATTCTGGAGCCCATGGGCTACCAGGTTGTAAGCCAGGAGGAGGTCTGTCCCGGTTTCGAGGTGGAGGAGGATGGCACCACCTTTCTGGAGAACGCCCGGAAAAAGGCGGTCGAGATCTTCCGCCGCACCGGAATGCCCACCATCGCCGATGATTCCGGTCTTTGTGTGGACGCCCTGGAGGGAGCACCGGGGGTCTTTTCTGCCCGGTATGCCGACGATGAAGGGGCGTTCCACGATGACAAGGCCAACAACCAAAAGCTCCTTCGGAAGCTGGGGGACCTCCCCATGGAAAGGCGCACGGCCCATTTTGTTTCCGCCATCTCCTTTGTGTTGGGGGAGGGGGACATTGTGGAGTGTGAGGGCACCTGCGAAGGTCATATCGCCTTTTCCCAGGTTGGGGACAACGGCTTTGGCTATGATCCTCTGTTCCTGGTGGAGGGAGGGAGCTTTGCCTCCCTCCCTGGGGAGGAAAAGGACCGCATCAGCCACCGGGGAAACGCCCTGAGAACACTTAGGGAGCTTCTCCTTGCCCGTCAAAAATAGAAAAACAGCAGCTGTGCCGCACAGCAGAAATGGAGAGTATCACTTGCTGACATCGAAACAACGTGCAAAGCTGAAAGGGATCGCTTCCACCACCGAGACCATTCTTCAGGTGGGGAAGGGAGGGATCGGAGAGCCTCTGGTAAAGCAGGTGGACGATGCCCTTACCGCCCGGGAGCTCATTAAACTGCGGGTTTTGGAAACTGCCCCGGAGGAACCCTCTGTCCTTGCCCAGGAGCTGGCAGAGGCCACCGGAAGCGAGGTCGTTCAGGTTATCGGCCGCAGGCTGGTGCTCTACCGGAAAAACCCCAAAAAACCGGTCCTGCTTTTGGACTAGGTCGCGGCCCCAAAGTCAGGGGGCCGGGGGATATTCCACAAAAGAGACAGCTTTTTGTTGGGCGAGGTGTTAAGGGAAATGTCACAGACCATCCTATATGGCGGGACCTTCAACCCCATTCACAAAGGACATCTGGAGATTTGCGTCTATGCCCGGGAGGCAGTAGACGCGGATCGGGTGCTTCTGATGCCGGCGGCACTGCCTCCCCATAAGTTTGCCGGATGGCTTGCCCCGGATCAGGACAGATTGGCTATGTGCCGTTTGGCGGTCCGGGACCTGGAGCTTCTTCAGGTAAGCGAGTATGAGATAGGCAGAGGGGGACACAGCTATACAGTGGACACCCTTCGGGAGCTTACGGTCCGGGAACCGGAGGAACGGTTCTGGCTGCTGATCGGCACCGATATGTTCCTCACCTTTACCCAGTGGAAGGACTGGCAGAAGATCGGCCGGATGGCCTCCCTGCTGGTGGCTTCCCGGGAGGAGGGGGACCGGGAACAGCTGCGTGCCTGCCAGAAGGCTCTGGAGAAGGAGGGTGTGGCCTCCCGGCTTTTGGAAAACGCACCTCTGCCCATGTCCAGCACCGAGATCCGCCGGGAGCTTCGGGAGACAGGGACCAGCAATAAGGTCCTTCCCCAAGTGCTGGATTACCTTCAGGAACGGGGGCTCTATCTCCATGACCCGGAGGAGCTTCCCTACCTGCGGGAGTATATTCGTCCCCTGATGACCGATTACCGCTACCGCCATTCCCTGGGGGTGGAAAAGCAAGCAGCCTGCATGGCGGAGCAGTACGGGGCGGATGTTCACAAGGCCTCCCTGGCCGGGATCCTCCACGATGTCTGCAAGGATATGCCCAAGGGGCCTTTGTTGCAAAACATTCTGGAATCTGGTATAATAAATGGCATCGATTTTGCGGCCTGTCCCCAGCTGATCCACAGCTACGCCGGGGCACTGTATCTCCAGTCCCATATGGAGATCCATGACCCGGAGGTCATTGACGCAGTACGCTACCACACCACGGCCCGGGCGGGGATGAGCCTTTTGGAGACCATTATCTACCTGGCAGACCTGACCTCGGAGGACCGGGAATACGGGGACGTTGGGGTAATGCGCAGGCTTTGCCAGGAGGACCTGCGGGGTGCCATGATCCACACCCTTACCCACACCGTGGGAGAGCTGAGCAAGAGAGGGAAGCCCATCTGCCCCGATACCAGGGAGGCATGTAAGGAGTACGGGGTGGAAATACCGACTGTGAATGGAGGAGCAATATGAATTCGGAAGAGCTGGCAAAGAAGATCGTCCGGCTTTTGGACGGCAAAAAGGGAATGGATATTGCAGCCATCGATATCCAGGAGCTTACTACCATCGGGGATTACTTCATTCTGGTCACCGGGACCAGCAGTCCCCATGTCAAGGCCCTGGCGGAGGAGGTGGAGGACAACCTTTCCAAAGAGGGGGTGGAGCCGCGCCGGATCGAGGGCGCCCAGTCCGCCACCTGGATCCTGATGGACTACCAGGATGTGATCCTGCACATCTTCACCAAGGAAACCCGGGATTTCTATAACATGGAGCGCCTTTGGTCCGATGCCCCCCGGCTGGATCTGACAGGGCTTGTTACCGAGGCCTGAGGCAATATTCCAGGAAAAACAAAAACCATTTTGAAGAGGGTGTGACCTTTGAAGTACGATTTTTCCGCCATTGAAAGAAAATGGCAGCAGAAGTGGGACGAGGACAAAAGCTTTGCCGCCGGCACGGACTACACAAAGCCAAAGTACTATGCCCTGGTGGAGTTCCCGTACCCCTCCGGCCAGGGGCTCCATGTGGGGCATCCCCGTTCCTATACCGCCCTGGATATTGTGGCCCGCAAGCGCAGGATGCAGGGCTATAATGTTCTGTATCCCATGGGGTGGGATGCCTTTGGCCTGCCCGCCGAAAACTATGCCATCAAAAACCATGTCCATCCCGCCGAATTTACCCAGAAGAACATCGCCCATTTCAAGGCCCAGCTAAAGGCCCTGGGGCTTTCCTTTGACTGGGACCGGGAGATCGATACCACCGACCCCGCTTACTACAAGTGGAGCCAGTGGATCTTCCTCCAGCTCTTTCAGCGCGGTCTGGCCTACAAAAAGGAGATGTCGGTAAACTGGTGCACCTCCTGCAAGTGTGTCCTTGCCAACGAGGAAGTGGTGGAAGGCGTTTGCGAGCGGTGCCACAGCCCGGTGGTCCGCAGGGATAAAAGCCAGTGGATGCTGAAGATCACCGAATATGCCCAGCGCCTGATTGATGACCTGGATGATCTGGACTACATCGAGCGGGTGAAGATCCAGCAGAAAAACTGGATCGGACGTTCCACCGGGGCGGAGGTCACCTTTACCGCTACCACCGGGGACGATATCGTGGTCTTTACCACCCGGCCGGACACACTGTTCGGTGCCACCTATATGGTCCTTTCCCCGGAGCATGAGCTGGTAAAAAAATGGATGCCTCTGCTGAAGAACCAGGACGAGATCCAAGCTTACCAGCAGGCCGCTGCCGCCAAAAGTGATTTGGAGCGCACCGAGCTGAACAAGGATAAAACCGGTGTCTGCCTGGACGGGGTGAAGGGGGTCAACCCGGTCAACGGCACCGAGATCCCCATTTTCATCTCCGACTATGTTTTGGCGACCTACGGCACTGGTGCCATTATGGCTGTACCTGCCCATGATGACCGGGACTGGGAGTTTGCGAAAAAATTTGGCCTGCCTATTATCGAGGTGGTAAAGGGCGGCGATGTACAGGAGGCTGCCTTTACAGACTGCGCCACCGGCATTATGGTCAACTCCGGGATGCTGGACGGGCTCACTGTAGAGGAGGCCAAGGAGAAAATCACCCAGTGGCTCTCCGAAAAGGGAAAGGGCCGCTCCAAGGTAAACTACAAGCTCCGGGACTGGGTCTTTTCCCGCCAGCGGTATTGGGGAGAGCCCATTCCCATGGTCTGGTGCGACAAATGCGGCTGGCAGCCCCTTCCCGAGGATCAGCTGCCCCTCCTTCTGCCCGATGTGCAGAGCTATGAACCTACCGACGACGGGGAAAGCCCCCTGAGCAAGATCACCGACTGGGTCAACACCACCTGTCCCCACTGCGGCGGCCCCGCCAAGCGGGAGACCGATACCATGCCCCAATGGGCGGGTTCCTCCTGGTACTTCCTGCGGTACTGCGACCCCCACAACAGCCAGGCCCTGGCCTCTAAGGAGGCCCTGGACTACTGGATGCCAGTGGACTGGTACAACGGCGGCATGGAGCACACCACTCTCCACCTGCTGTACAGCCGCTTCTGGCACAAGTTCCTCTATGACATCGGCGTGGTCAGTACCCCGGAGCCCTATGCCAAGCGCACCAGCCACGGCATGATCCTGGGGGAGAACGGGGAGAAAATGAGCAAGTCCCGGGGGAACGTGGTAAATCCGGACGATATCGTTCGGGACTACGGCGCCGATACCATGCGCCTGTACGAAATGTTTATCGGTGACTTTGAAAAGACCGCCCCCTGGAGCCCCAAATCCATCAAGGGCTGCAAGCGGTTCCTGGACCGGGTCTGGGGCCTTGCAGACTGCATGACCCCGGAGGAAGGGTATTCCCCAGAGCTCAGTGCCTCCTTCCACAAGCTGATCAAAAAGGTGGGCGAGGATGTGGAGAACCTGAAGTTCAACACTGCCATTGCCGCCATGATGACCGTTCTCAACAAGATCGACGAGAAGGGAAGCGTCACCAAGGGGGAGCTGCGCACCTTCCTGACCCTGCTGAATCCCTTTGCCCCTCATATCACCGAAGAGATGAACGAGGCCATGGGGGAGACCACCCTGCTGGCCCGCACCGCCTGGCCGGAATATGATCCCGCCAAATGCGTGGATGATCAGGTGGAAATGGTGGTGCAGATCTGCGGCAAGATCAAGGCCCGGATCGTTGTCGCCGCTGAGGCTGAGGAAGCAGAGGTCACTGCCATTGCCAAGGAGGAGCCGGCGGTAAAGGCAGCCCTGGAGGGGAAGCAGATCCTGAAGGAGATCTTTGTAAAAGGAAAGCTTTTAAACATCGTTGCAAGGTAAAAACGGCGCCCCGGAGGGTGGAAAAGTCAGTTTTTTTCCGCCTTCCCCACAAAAATTTGTTTTTTCATCAAGATATTCCCTGTAAGGGACTTGACATAACAAAATATTGTGGTGTATAATTTGTTGTGTTATCCTTCCTGTTTTTCAGAAGGGTATACTCCAGCCGTTTGGCGTGGGGAGGGAATAAAGGTAATGGCAGAAATCAGAATTAAAGATAATGAGTCTCTGGAAAGTGCTCTCAGACGCTTCAAAAGGAGCTGCGCCAAGTCTGGCGTACTGGCTGAGGTGCGCAAAAGAGAGCATTACGAGAAGCCTTCTGTGAAGCGCAAGAAGAAATCCGAGGCTGCTCGTAAGCGCAAGTACAAGTAATTTGCGAAGCAGAAAGGGCGGGCATTCTCTGACAGAATGCCTGCTTTTTTTGTTGCAAAGGAAGGGGGTGGGCAAATGTCCCTCCTTTACCCGGACTACAGCTTCCGGCGTATCTATGAGATCCCCACCCGGTTCTTCCTGGAGCAGGGGATCCGTGTTTTGTTTCTGGACGTGGACAACACCCTGACCACCCACGACAATCCCGTCCCCCACGAGCGAATCCGGGATTGGCTGGAGGAACAGCGGGAGGCAGGGCTCCGCCTTTTGGTCCTCTCCAACAACACCGGGGAACGGGTGGCTCCCTTTGCCCGGGGACTGGGGCTGGAATTTGTAGCCGACGCCAAAAAGCCTCTGCCCTTTCCCCTCTGGCGGGCCCTTAAAGAGATGGAAATTTCCCCTGGGGCGGCGGCGGTGGTAGGGGACCAGATCTTCACCGATGTTCTCTGCGGGAAATTCTCCCAGTGCCTTTCGGTGCTGGTGGAACCTATGGAGGAGGAGGACTGGGGCTTCCTGGCGGTAAAGCGCCGGTGGGAAAAACGGGTCCTGAAGCATTATGTTCCCCGCCAGTGGCAGCCAAGCCCCCGGATGGAGGGCTGGGAGCTGGTAATCTGTGACGAATGTGGGAGCAGCTTCCGGAAGGGAAACTCCCAAATGCGGCGGCTCTGCCCGGAATGCGCCCACTACCTCTACGGATACCCAAGCTGCGGCCATCTTTTTGAGGATGGGAGATGTATCCGCTGCGGCTGGGACGGGAGTGAAAGCAAATACATCAGGGGTCTGAAACAGGGAGGGGGCAGTGATGGATAAGATTTGGTTCGGTCCGGCGGGAACAGCGGATAGCTTTGCCGCTATGGGCTATAAGAAAACCACCCAGATCCCGGACTACCTGGAACGCCTGGGTCTCAATGCCTTTGAGTACCAGTGCGGCAGGGGGGTGCGGGTGAATCCCAATACCGCCGCCAGCCTCAAGAAAAGCTGCGGGGAAAAGGGGATCCGGCTTTCCCTCCATGCCCCCTACTATATTTCCCTTTCCAGCACAGAGGAGGAAAAGCGACTGGGGAGCATTCGGTATATTTTAGACTCCGCGGCCGCGGCAAGGCTTCTCGGGGCGGACCGGGTGGTGGTCCATACCGGGTCCTGTGCGAAAATCAGCCGGGAGGCCGCCCTGGAGCTGGCAAAGGATACCATGAGAAAGGCCCTGGCAGCCCTGGATGAAGCCGGGCTTTCAGATATTACCCTCTGTCCGGAGACCATGGGAAAGCTGAACCAGCTGGGGACACTGGAGGAGGTGCTGGAGCTCTGTACCATTGACAGCCGGCTTCTGCCCTGTATCGACTGGGGGCACCTGAATGCCCGCACCCTGGGGAAAATGACCACCCCGGAGGAATTTTCCGCCGCCTTCCGCCTTTTTGACAACAAGCTGGGCCGGGACCGGCTGCGGGTGTTCCATTCCCATTTTTCCCGCATTGAATACACCGAGAAGGGCGGGGAAAAGAGGCATCTCACCTTTGAGGACCATCAATATGGCCCCTGGTTTGAACCCCTGGCGGAGGAGATCCTGAAATACGGCTGTTCCCCGGTGATCATCTGCGAATCTGCCGGAACACAAAGTGAAGACGCCGCGGCTATGCGGGACAGCTACCGCGCTGCGGCAGGACGGAAAGGAGAAGCATTCTTATGAATCAACGCATCCAAAACCTGATCGCCAAGCTCCCGGAGGGGGTAGACGGTGCCCTGATCACCTCTACGGTGAACCGGTACTACCTGTCCGGGATGCACTCCACCGCCGGAAACCTGCTGGTCACCCGGGATGGGGCCTACGCCCTCTTTGACTTCCGGTACATCGAAGCCGCCAGGAAAACAGTGAAAAACTGCGAGGTGGTCCTGATGGAAAAGGTGGAGGACCAGCTGGGAGAGCTGATCAAAAAGCATAACCTCCACCGCCTTGCCCTGGAGACCAGCTACCAGACCATTGGGGAGATGAACCGCTTCCGGAAGATGTTCCCGGAGGTGGAATTCCTTACCGATGATCAGGTGGACAGCGCCATTTTGGAGCTGCGCAGGATCAAGGACCGCCAGGAGCTGGATTCCATCCGGGCCGCCCAAAAGATCACCGACGAGGCCTTTACCCAGATCCTGGATTTTATCACCCCCGGCAAAACCGAGCAGCAGGTGGCAACCCAGCTGGAATATTTTATGAAGCTGGGCGGCGCCGAATGCACCTCCTTCAGCACCATCTGCGTCGCCGGACCCAATTCCAGTATGCCCCACGGCGTCCCCGGGACGCGGCCTGTTCAGGCAGGGGATTTCCTCACCATGGATTTTGGCTGTATGGTCAACGGCTACTGCTCTGACATGACCCGCACCGTGGCAGTGGGCCAGCCCACCGAGGAAATGAAGAAGGTCTATCACCTGGTTCTGGATGCCCAGCTGGCCGCTCTGGGAAAGATCGCCCCCGGCGTGCCCTGTGCAGAGGTGGATGCAGCCGCCCGCAACCTGATCTACGGGGCCGGGTATGAGGGCTGCTTCGGCCATGGCACCGGTCACTCCCTCGGCCTGGAAATTCACGAGGATCCCCGCTTCTCCACTGTGAGCAAAGCAAGCTGCGAGGCCGGTATCGTCATGTCGGTGGAGCCGGGCATCTATCTTTCCGGGCGGTTTGGCTGCCGCATTGAGGATATTGTCGTCGTCACTGAAAACGGCTGCGAGGACCTGACCCACAGCCCCAAGGAGCTCATCATCCTGTAACAGATCTGGCAGAGGGGTACCCTCCCGCGGCATGACCGGGCGGGGGCGCTCCTCCGCCTTTCTTGCTGAAGGGAGTGTTTTGTATGAAGTCTGTCATCGTCTACGCCTCCCCCCACCACGGCAACACCCGGAAGGTGGCGGAACGGATGGCAGTAAAGAGCGGAGCCCGCCTGGTGGATATCCTGAGGGAGGGCCCCCCGGACCTTTCAGGCTATGGTCTCATTGGGTTGGCCTCCGGGGCCTACTTCGGTACTCTCCACAAGGAGATCGTGCGCTTTGCCAGGGAGGCTGTCTTTGCCCCGGAGCAGCGGGTTTTCCTGGTGGATACCTGTGGGGTGGGATACAAGGACTACACCTACAAGGTGCGGCTGCTTCTGGAGGAGCGGGGGGTGGTGTGTCTGGGGCGGTTTCAGTGCCCGGGATACGATACCTACGGTCCCTGGAAGTACCTTGGGGGCATCCGCAGGGGCCGCCCCAATGAACACGATTTGCAGATGGCAGAGCAGTTTATCCAGCAGCTGCTGGAGGCAGAAAAGCAGGGGGAAAAGATGGCGGGGCAGGAGCAGACATAGGACTGCCCCCGAAACGGCGGATCCTCCAAAGTCTGGGAACGAATGAACGAAGCGATACCCCTCCGCCATTTCTTTTTGGTTGAAACGACAGGGAAAAAGTGCTATAATGTCTCTGTTCAAGCTTTTGTTACTGTCTTTCGGAGGAAACACTTTGCCGGAAAAAGAAAACTACATTTTAGACTATACCCAGCTGGCGGGGCAGCGGCAGTACACCCAGCTGATCCGGGAGTATTTGGCCGGGGCACATGAGACCCCGCCTCTGGCCCTGGTCCACAGCTTTGGCTGCCAGCAGAACGCGGCGGACGGGGAGCGGATCAAGGGGATTCTGGGGGAGATGGGCTACGGCTTTACCGAATCCCCGGAGGAAGCGGACCTGATTTTTTACAACACCTGCGCCGTCCGGGAGAACGCCGAGAAGCGCGTTCTGGGCACGGTGGGGGCGATGAAGCATTATAAACGCCAGAAGCCGGGCCTTATTATCGCCATGTCCGGGTGCATGACCCAGCAGCAAAGCGTCGCGGACAAGATCAAAAAAAGCTACCCCCATGTGGATATTGTTCTGGGGGCAGATGCCTGGGCCCGTCTGCCGGAGAGCCTCTACGGGGCGCTGTGCCAGGGCAGGCGGAGCATCAAGAGCCCGGGGGAGGAGCCGGACACCATCCTCGAAAACCTCCCGGCCCGGCGCACCGGCTGGCCCAAGGCCTGGGTGACGGTGATGTACGGGTGCAACAATTTCTGCTCCTACTGCATCGTACCCTATGTCCGGGGAAGGGAGCGCAGCCGCAGGCCGGAGGACATTCTCCGGGAGGTGGAGGGCCTGGTGGCAGAGGGGTACCGGGACATCACCCTGCTGGGACAGAATGTGAACTCCTATGCCGGGGGGATCCGTTTTCCGGAGCTGCTCCGGAGGATCAACGACCTTCCGGGAGATTTCCGCATTCGCTTTATGACCTCCCATCCCAAGGACTGCACCAGGGAACTGCTGGATGCCATGGCCGGCTGCAAAAAGGTTTCGAAGCACCTGCACCTTCCGGTCCAGTCTGGTTCTGACCGGATTCTGGCAGAGATGAACCGCCGGTACACGGTGGACCATTACCGGGAGCTGATCGCCTATGCCAGGGAGCGGATGCCAGACCTTTCCCTCACCAGCGATATTATTGTGGGCTTCCCTGGGGAGACCAGGGGAGACTTTGAACAAACTCTGGACCTGGTGCAGAAAACCGGCTATACCGCCCTATACACCTTCCTCTATTCCCGCCGGAGCGGGACCAGGGCGGAAGGTCTCCCCGACCCGGTGCCGGGGGAGGAAAAATCCCGGTGGTTCCAGGAGCTGCTGGAGGTTCAGGGCCGGATCGGGGCAGAATACATGGAGCGCCAGGTGGGAAAGACCTTCCGGGTGCTGGTGGAGGGCCCCGGCCGGGGAGAAGGAAAGCTCACCTCCCGAAACGACCAGAATGTCATCGTGGAGTTTCCTGGGGACCCCAGCCTTGCCGGACAGTTTGCGGAGGTGGAGATTGTTTCCGCCCGCAACTGGGCCCTGGAGGGGCGGCTGGTCCCGGAGGAAAACCGATGACCCTGGAGGAGATTTTTTACGACCTGGACAGGCAGTACGGCGGCAGGTTTTGCTGGCGGATGCTGCCCTTCACCGACCGCTCCTTTGTGGAGGAGCTGAAACGGGAGATCGGGGAGAACCACCCCCTCTGGGGTAAACAGCTGTGGGCGGCGGCAAAGAGTGATACCGGCGACCGGGTTTTGTATCTCACAGAGGAGGGGGACTATTATATTTTTCACCTGACCTACTCGGAACACAACCAGGAAGGATTTCCGGTCTGCCAGAGGTTTCCCGGGATCGAGGAGGTCAAGGAAGCCCTGGAGCAGGAGACCCTAAAAGAACGTTAAGAGAAAACAAACAATCAGAAAAGATAGGAGCGATAAGAGAATGGATGTTATTGCAATGGCAAGAGAGCTGGGGGCTGCCCTTCAGCAGAGTGACGAGTACACCGCCTACAACGTGGCAAAGAATGCCGCCGACAGCGACGCCGACCTTCAGGGAATGATCGGGGATTTCAACCTGAAGAAGCTGGCCCTCAGCGCCGAGGTGCAGAAGGAGGACAAAGACCCGGAGAAGCTGGCCGCCCTCAACGAGGAGGTTCGGGCGATCTACGCCCAGATCATGTCCCACCCCGCCATGATGGCCTATAACACCACCAAGGCGGAGCTGGACCGGGTGCTGAACTTTATTCAGCAGATCGTGGTTTACAGCGCCAACGGGGAGGACCCTGCTGCGATTCAGGAGGAGACCTCCTGCGGCGGCGACTGCTCCGGCTGTTCCGGCTGCCACTGATTACGATTAACTAATCTGACAACAAGGAAGGGGGCCCGCCCTATGCTGACACCGGAGGAGATGGAAAAGCTTTCCCCCATGATGCAGCAGTATCTGGAGATCAAAAACCAGCACAAGGACCAGATCCTGTTCTTCCGCCTGGGGGATTTTTACGAGATGTTCTTTGACGATGCCCTTCTCGTTTCCCGGGAGCTGGAGCTGACCCTGACCGGGCGGGAATGCGGTCTTTCGGAACGGGCCCCTATGTGCGGCGTCCCCTACCACAGCGCCGAGGGTTACATCGACCGTCTGATCAAAAAGGGCTACAAGGTGGCTATCTGTGAGCAGATGGAAAACCCCACCCTGGCCAAGGGGCTGGTGAAACGGGAGATCATCCGGGTGGTGACCCCCGGGACCCTGATCGATTCCTCCCTGCTGGAGGAGGGGACCAACAACTTCATCGCCTGCATCTGCTGGCAGCGGGAGGGCTGCGGTCTGGCCTTTGGGGATGTTTCCACCGGCGAGCTGAATGTCACCCAGCTTGCCGGGGAGGACAGCCTGATCATTAACGAGCTGGGAAAGTTTTCCCCCAGGGAGATCATTTTCAACGAGGACCTTCTGGACCGGAAGAAGATCACCGGCTTTATGAAGGAAAAGCTCCGCTGCACCGCCGATATTCTGGAGGAGGAGCGGTTCTCCCCGGCATCGGCCCAGCTGGAGGTCCTGCGGCAGTTTAAGGTCCGCAGCCTTACCGACCTGGGTCTTGCAGAGCTCCCGGCCGCTGTTGCCGCCCTGGGGGCCCTTACCGCTTACCTCCGGGAGACCCAGCGGGTAGGGCTGGAACGGATGGAGACCATCCGCCTGTACTCGGACAAGCAGTTTATGAAGCTGGATGTTACCGCCCGCCGGAATTTGGAGCTCACCGAAACCATCCGGGGACGGGAACGCCGGGGAACCCTTTTGTGGGTGTTGGACCAGGCCAAAACCTCTATGGGCAAGCGCCTGCTCCGCAGCTGGATCGAACAGCCCTTGATCTCCGCCGCCCTTATTAACAAGCGCCTGAACGCTGTGGAGGAGCTTACTGCCAGCAGCATTCTGGTCTCCAGGATCACCGAGCAGCTTACCGGGGTTTATGATATGGAGCGGCTTATGACCAAGATCGTCTACGGCAGCGCCAATCCCCGGGACCTTACCTCCCTGGGGGCCGCCATGAAGCGCCTGCCGGGTCTTAAGGAGCTTTTGCAGGAATCCACCTGTGCCGATCTACAGGAGATCTTTGCCGGCATCGATACCCTGGAGGATATGGCGGAACGGATCGCCTCATCCATCTGCGACGAGCCCCCTATCACCCTGAAGGATGGCGGGGTGATCCGCCCAGGATACAGCGAGCGGCTGGACGAGGTGCGGTATCTTTCCGACCACACCAAGGAGATCATTGCCTCCATCGAGAGCAAGGAACGGGAAGCTACCGGCATAAAGAACCTGAAGATCAGCTTCAACAAGATATTTGGCTATTACATCGAGGTGACGAA
>JAAWEO010000009.1 GCA_022794295.1 Angelakisella sp.
CGACCAGGCGCTGTCCGCCCTGGACCCGGACCGGACTGATGTCCGGTGACAGAAAGGCTACCCGGTACTGGGCGTTGGGCTTCGGGTATGGTGCTGCGCAGGCAGAAACCTCGCCCGCCCCAGCCCGTCAAAGGCAGGGGAGTCGTCCCGCCTTGTACTCGCCCAGACTCCAGGCACCCACTATGCCCCCGCACACCGTCAAGGCCCGAAGGGCCGGGTAGGGTCTGGCAGCGGGCCCTAGCCCGCGTTGTGGTCTATTTCCTGGATCGTCCCAACGATGGGTTCCGGATCGATCCCCTGGCGCTTGTAATAGTCCGCCAGCGCCGCCCGGACCGCCTGCTCTGCCAGCACCGAACAGTGCACCTTCACCGGCGGCAGCCCGTCCAAAGCCTCCATTACCGCCTTGTTGGTAAGCTGAAGGGCCTCCTCCACCGTCCGCCCCTTTACCATCTCGGTAGCCATGGAGCTGGTGGCGATCGCCGCCCCGCACCCGAAGGTCTTAAACCGAACGTCTGTAATGACCTCGCCCTCGATCTTCAGGTACATCCGCATAATGTCCCCGCACTTGGCGTTGCCGACCTCCCCCACGCCGTTGGCGTCCGGGAGCTCCCCCACGTTCCGGGGGTTGGTGAAGTGGTCCAGAACCTTTTCCGAATACATCATTTTAAATGAACGTCCTTTCTATCAGATCAATTCGTGGTCTTTTAGCGGTCTTTCATGGTGTCCCATACCGGAGACATGGCCCGCAGCCGTTCCACCACCTGGGGGACCGCCTGAAGGATCTCCTCCACCTCGTCCGGAGTGTTCATGTCCCCCAGGGTGAGGCGCAGGCTGCCGTGGGCCACCTCGTGAGGCAGGCCGATGGCCAGCAGCACGTGGCTGGGGTCCAGAGAGCCGGAGGTGCAGGCCGAGCCCGAGGAGGCGCAGATGTCCCGGCTGTCCAGCAGGAGAAGCAGGGATTCCCCCTCCACCCCCTCGAAGGAAAGGTTGCAGTTGCCGGGAAGGCGCTGGGTGGGGTGGCCGTTGAGGCGGACCTTGGGGAGCTTTGTCAGCTCGGCAATCAGCCGGTCCCGCATGGCGGTGACCCGGGAGGTCTTTTCCGGCAGGTCCTCCAGCGCCTCGGTGAGGGCCTCCCCCAGCCCTACAATGCCGGCCACATTTTCGGTGCCGGCCCGGCGTCCCCGCTCCTGGCCGCCCCCGTCCAGGAAGGTGGCAGGGAAGGGGATGCCCTTGCGGATGTACAGCGCCCCCAC
The DNA here is from genome assembly GCA_022794295.1 of Angelakisella sp. Lineage (GTDB taxonomy): Bacteria > Bacillota > Clostridia > Oscillospirales > Ruminococcaceae > Angelakisella. The sequence goes on from JAAWEO010000009.1 coordinate 1,254, forward strand.
CCCCTTGGGCCCGTGGAATTTGTGGGCGGAAAGGGACAGAAGGTCAATGTTCATAGCCTGAACATCAATGGGGAGATGCCCCACCGCCTGAACGGCGTCGGTGTGGAACAAAACCCCCTTCCTCCGGCAAAGAGCCCCGATCTCCGGAATGGGTTCCACAGTGCCGATCTCGTTGTTGGCAAACATAACAGAGACCAGGGCGGTCGCCGGGGTGAGGGCCCGCTCCACGTCGGAGACCGAGACCAGGCCGTACTGGTCCACCGGCAGATAGGTGACAGAGAAACCCTCCTTCTCCAGGGCGGCGCAGGTGTGTAAAATGGCGTGGTGCTCAATGGCGGTGGTGATGATGTGGGTCTTGCCCTTGGGGCGCAGGGCCCGGGCGATGCCCTTCAGGGCCCAGTTGTCTGCCTCGGTGCCGCAGGCAGTGAAGAAGATCTCGCTGGGCTCTGCCCCCAGCCCCTGGGCCACCTGGGCCCGGGCTTCCTCCAGGGCGGCCCGCCCCTCCCGGCCAATGCCGTATATGCTGGAGGGGTTGCCGTAGTGCTGGCTCAGCCAGGGCAGCATTTTTTGAAGGACCCGCTGGCTCACCTGGGTGGTGGCCGCGTTGTCCGCATAGATCATTTTGCTCATAAAAAGCACGCTCCCTTCTGTATGTGCTATGAAATACAGGTTGATTATATACCAATTTAGTATATATTGCAAGTGTTTTCTACAGCCACTGTCAAATTGTTATCCCTTTCCCTGGGAACACTTGGCAGCATCAATGGCCAGGACAATCATCAGGCAAAGGAGGGCATCCTCGGGGCGGGCGATTTCCATCAGATAGGTGTCGGTCCAGTTCCACAGCTCCTTGGAGAGGGTCATCACCTGGCAGGGGCCATCCATCACCCGGTACTCCCATTCCCAAAGGTTCCCCTCCACCGTCCAGCCGTTGCAGTCAAGGTGGAATTTGGGCCGCAGAAAGGTAAGCTCCTTGGACAACACCCCCACCAGCCGGCCATGGGAATACAGCTCGAACGTTGGCAGCCAGTGGAACATCTTCTCCTGGACCGTTCCCAGTGCCTGCCCCCCGGCGTCGTAGATTTGGAGGCGGTGCCCCCAGCTCAGCTGCCCCTTTACAGTGTAAACGGTGTTCCCGTCCCGGTCAAAAATGTCATAGCTGTCCAGCCAGGAAAAAAGCCTTTGCCGAAATAACAGCTGCATATCAGCACTCCCCCTGGCGGAGCTTCACGGCTTCCGCCACCGCCATACGGTCGCATCGCTCATTTTCCGGGTGTCCGGCATGGCCCTTTACCCAGACGAATTCCACAGTGTGCCGGGAAAGGAGGGGAAGCAGCTCCTGCCAGAGATCCACGTTGAGCACCGCCTCGTTTTTGCCCCGCTTCCACCCACGACGCTGCCAGGAGGCCAGCCATCCCTTGGTGACAGCGTCCACCAGGTACTTGCTGTCGCTGGTAAGAATGACCCGGCAGGGCTCTTTCAGCGCCTCCAGCCCCCGGATGGCGGCGGTCAGCTCCATACGGTTGTTGGTGGTTTCCCGCTCTCCGCCGGAAAGCTCCTTCCGGGCCTCCCCGTAGATTAAAACGGCCCCCCATCCCCCCGGCCCGGGATTGCCGGAGCAGGCCCCGTCGGTATAAAGAAAAACGGTCTTGTACTGTTCCAAGGAAAGACCTCCCCTTAGTTAGTTTATGCCTTTGGCTGTCTAAGAGCCCATTCAAAAGCTCCCCGCACGCTGCCAGGGCATGTCATTTTCCATCGCCCTAAGAACCATCTTATATAAGGCGATTAGCCTTGGATACAGGTAGATTCTATCAGGCTCTCAGAAACAGGCACTTATGATTATAACCGGAACCCCGAACCATTGCAAGGCCGCAGCCTTTTGGGAAAAATTTTTCCCGTCCTGAAAATTTCTCCGGTCTTTGACTATACTTTAGGGCGGACGGACTGACACCAAAAGTCAGCAGGAACCCCCAAAAGCGACACAAAACCTCCAAAAGAATCCCCTTGACGAAAGGAAGTAAAGCAAGTATAATAAAAACCAACAGGAAAATTTGTGCAATTCGCAGAGACGGGGTTTCCCGCCTGCCTTTTGATAGAAGATCCCCCGAGAAGTGCCCGGGGCCGGGTTCTCCCAGCCGGAGAGGACCGCTTCCTTTTGAATTGTTTCCCCCTCCGTTGGGGTGGGGGAGTTTGCCAGAAAATAGATTCCTTCCCTTTGGGGGCTGCCCGGGAGAGTTTCTCCGGGCCTGCTTTCCAACGGCCGCTTTCCCGCGTGCTTTCGGGAGGGCTTTTTCTGACATGATAAAAACAATATTATTTTAGTAATGATTAAAATACGGAGGTAAAAACGTGACAGAAAAAAAGAATAGCGAAAATAAGGTGCTGGTGCCCGAGGGCTTTACCGAGAAGCTCCATCCCCGCAGAGGCCGGCGCCCCGCCCAGCAGCCCCAGCAGGAGGAGCCCCAGAAGCAGGAGGCCCCCCGCCGGAGCCGCCGCCCTATGGCCCAGATCGGGAAAAAGCCCGCCGCCCCGGCCCCTCAGCCGGCAAAGGCGGCGGACCAGTCTCAGCAGGCCGCCCCCCAGCGGGGGAAAAAGGGCCAGCGCCAGCCCCAGGAGGACCAGGGGAAGCGCCAGGGGACCCGCAGGCAGCAGAAGGGCAGGGACCCACAGCCCCAGCAGACCGCCCCCCAGCCGCCCCAGAAGCAGAAGGGCGGCCAAAAGGCCCAAAGGGAGACCCAGCGTCCCCGCCGGGGCAAGGCCCTGATGGAAAACAGCACCCTGATGCTGGCTCCGGAATCGGTAAAGTGCCCCCTGAAGCGGGGAAACCACCAGCTGAAGCCTGGGCGCCCCACCCTGAAGATCATCTCCCTGGGGGGACTGGGGGAGATCGGCAAGAACATCACCGTCTATGAATGCGGGGAGGATCTCCTGGTGGTGGACTGCGGTCTGGCCTTCCCTGACGATGACCTTCTGGGGGTGGATATGGTCATCCCCGACTACACCTATCTGACCCGGAACCGGGAGCGAATCCGGGGGGTGTTCCTTACCCACGGCCACGAGGACCACATCGGCGGCCTGCCCTACCTCCTTCGGGAGGTGAACGTCCCCGTCTACGGCACCGCCCTTACCCTGGGCCTGGTGGAGGGGAAGCTCCGGGAGCACGGCCTGGTGGGCAAGGTGAAGCTGTCGGTGGTCCGCCCCGGGGAAACCATCCGGGCCGGCTGTATGGCGGTGGAATTCATCCATGTGAACCACTCCATCCCCGATGCCTGCGCCCTGGCGATCCACACCCCCGACGGGGTGGTGGTCCAGACCGGGGACTATAAGATCGATTACACCCCCATCGCCAGCGAGGTCATCGACCTGGCCCGGTTCGGGGAGCTGGGGGGGCAGGGGGTCCTGGCCCTTCTGGCCGATTCCACCAACGCGGAGCGTCCCGGCAGCACCCCCAGCGAGCGCATTGTGGGGGAAAGCTTTGACAAGCTCTTTAAGCGGGCGGGGAAGAAGCGGATCATCATCGCCACCTTTGCCAGCAATGTCCACCGCGTCCAGCAGATCATCGACGCCGCCGTGAAAACAGGGCGGAAGGTGGCCTTTTTCGGCCGCAGTATGCTTAACGTGGTGGCGGTGTCCCAGGCCCTGGGGTATCTGACTGTAAAGCCCGGGGTCATTATCGATGTGGAGCAGATGCGCAGCTACGCGGACGACCAGCTGGTGATGATCTGCACCGGCAGCCAGGGGGAGCCTATGAGCGCCCTGACCCGGATGTCCACCGGGGACCACCGCCAGGTGAAGGTGGGGCCCAACGATTACATCATCCTTTCGGCCCATCCCATTCCCGGCAACGAAAAGCTGGTGGGCAATGTGGTCAACGACCTGATGAAGCTGGGGGCGGATGTGATCTACGAGCGCACCTATAACGTCCATGTCTCCGGCCACGCCTGCCAGGACGAGACCAAGATGCTCCTAAGCCTGACCCGGCCCAAGTTTTTTGTGCCGGTCCACGGGGAGTATAAGCACCTGATGAAAAACGCCGGGGTGGCCCGCAGTGTGGGGATGGACGGGAAAAATATCGTGATCAGTGAGATCGGCAGGGTCATCGAAACCGACGGGGTGACCATGCGCATCACCGGCACTGTTCCTGCCGGACGGGTGCTGGTGGATGGTCTGGGCGTGGGAGATGTGGGCAGCGTCGTCCTCCGGGACCGCAAGCTCCTGGCGGAGGAGGGCCTGATTGTGGTGGCCGCCGCTATTGATTCCGCCACCGGCGAGGTGGTGGCTGGGCCGGACCTGGTCTCCCGGGGGTTTGTCTACGTCCGGGAAAACGAGGAGATGATGGACGGGGCCCGGAACGCGGTGATGAAGGCCCTTTCCCAGTGCAAGCTCACCGGCTACCGGGACTGGAGCAGCATCAAGGGGAAGATCCGGGATGACCTGGCGGACTACATCTACGCCCGCACCCGCCGCCGCCCCATGATCCTGCCGGTCATTGAGGAGGTAGGATAAGGCGTTTCTGTGACTGGGGCAGCAAAAACTCCTTTACGCAGTAAGTGGATTCTGTTATAATAAAGGCAACAAATTATAAGGGGGTTTTTCCCATGCCGGCAGAAAATGAGCGCAAGGATGTCCAAAAGGCGATGGCCTATGATTTGATCCGGCTTTTTGAGAAGGACCCGGAAAAGGTCTATACAGCCATGGAATTAAAGGAAATCATTGACGCCTATATCTCTGGCCAGTCCCAGTAATCCGCGCCGCAGCAATGCGCGGCAAGCTCGGAAAAGTCAAAGCGCGGCAAGCTTTTTTCAAGGCTTGCCGCGCTTTCTGTTTTGTGGTATACTATACCATGATTATACTCCGGCAAGGTCTTTTTTGCCGGTGCCATCTTCGTTTTTCTAACTTGAAAAACCACCTCTGGAGCAAAGGAGGAACACACATGCTGGATCGGATGAACCTTTACCGTCCGGTGATCTACAGCACCCTGGCCGTCAGCGGACTGGCGGCAGGCTCCTCGTATTTCTTCGCGGATACCCGGCTCTTTGCCATCCTCGGAGCGGCTTGGCTGGTCATGGCTTTTCTGGCCCTCTTTTGGTGCGCCCGCATTGGCCGGGATACCGAAAAGCAGCTGGCCGCCCTTCGGGAATCCCTTTTCGGGGCCCAGCGGGATTCGGTGGCGGAGTTCCCCATGGCTACCATGATCCTCCGGGAGACCGGGGAGGTGCTGTGGCAGAATGACTACTGCCGCCAGCACGTCCTGGATGGGGTGGATGCCTTCGGCCGCCAGATCACCGACCTGGTGCCCCAGATAGACCTTGCCGGGGAGCTGGGGCCCAACGGGCAGAACGTGACAGTGGGGGAGCGGATGTTCACCCTCTACTACCTGCGCACCGACCGCCAGGCAGAGCCGGTGTACGTCCTCTACTTCTTTGACGACAACGACCTGAAGGTCTACGCCAAGGAATACTTCGATTCCCGCCCCTGGGTGATGCTTATGGTCATCGACAACTTCTCGGAGCTCTTTCTGGACGCCAAGGAGAACGAACGGAGCAAGACCATGGGAGAGATCGAGCATATTATCGAGACCTTTACCGAGGAGAACCACGGCCTTCTGAAAAAGCTGGAAAAGGACCGGTACATTGCCGTCATCGAGGACCGGTATATGCGCCAGGTGGAGGCCAGCCGCTTCCAGCTTTTGGACCAGATCCGCGGGGTCACCGCCGGGGACCGTATCTCCGCCACCATGTCCATCGGTGTGGGAAGCAAGGAGGGGAGCCTCCACGAATCGGAGGCCCTGGCCCGCCAGGCCCTGGATATGGCTCTGGGCCGGGGCGGCGATCAGGCTGCGGTGAAGCTCCGGGACGGGTACGAGTTCTTCGGCGGCGTCTCCAAGGGGGTGGAAAAGCGCAACAAGGTGCGCACCCGCATTGTGGCCAACGCCATTACCGAGATCGTCCAGACCAGCGAGAACATCCTGGTCATGGGCCACCGCTTTGCCGACCTGGATTGTGTGGGGGCGGCGGTGGGCCTTTGTGCCGGCCTGCGGAACATGGGGCGCTCCGCCCGCATCGTCCTGGACCAGAACCGCAGCCTTGCCCAGTCCCTGGTGGACCGCATCAAGGGGGAGGGGATGGGGGAGCTGTTCATCAGCCCCGAGGACGCCCTGGAGACCCTTTCCCAGGATACCCTTCTGTTTGTGGTGGATACCCACGTCAAGACCCTGCTGGAATCCCCCACTGTCTACGCCGGGTGCCGCAATGTGGTGGTCATCGACCATCACCGGAAGATGGTGGACCACATTGAGAACGCCATTATCTTTTTCCACGAGCCCTACGCCTCCTCCGCCTGCGAAATGGTGGCGGAGCTGGACCAGTACCTGGGGGAAAAGCAGAAGGTCAGCACCGTGGAGGCGGAGGCCATGCTCTCCGGCATTATGCTGGATACCAAGAACTTTACCCTGCGCACCGGGGTCCGCACCTTCGAAGCGGCAGCCTTTCTGCGGCGAATGGGGGCGGATACCGTGGAGGTGCGCAAGCTGTTCGCCTCCACCATCGACGCCTACCGCAGCAAGGCCCAGCTGGTGGCCTCCGCCCAGGAGTACCGGGGCTGCGCCATCGCCTGCACCGAGCGGGAGGTGCCGGATATCCGCATCATCGCCTCCCAGGCGGCGGATGAGCTTCTCAACATCTCCGGGGTGGATGCCTCCTTCCTGCTGTTCACCGCCGGTACCGGGGTGAACATCTCGGCCCGGAGCATGGGGGAGGTCAACGTCCAGGTGATCATGGAGAGCCTGGGAGGGGGCGGCCACCTGACCATGGCGGCAGCCCAGCTGCCGGAGATCACCATGGAGGAGACCCGGCAGCGCCTCCGGGAGGCCATCGACAGCTACTTTGAAGCAAACCCCCGCCAGGGGACCCCGCCTGCCGGTACCAATTAGAAATTTGTATTCATTAGGAAAGAAGGAAGAAGCAATGAAGGTTATTTTGACACAGGACGTCAAGGGCTCCGGCCGTAAGGGGGAGCTGGTCACCGTCTCCGATGGGTACGCCAACAACTTTCTGCTGAAAAGGGGTTTGGCTATTGCCGCCACCCCCCAGGCCATGAACGAGCTGAAGAACCGGGAGGCCGCCGCTGCCCACCGCCTGGCGGAGGAGAAAAAGGCCGCCGAGGCCGCCGCCAAGGAGCTGGAGGGCAAAACGGTAAAGCTGTACGCCCGGGGGGGCGCCGGTGGAAAGCTGTTTGGCTCGGTGAGCACCAAGGAGATCGCTGAGGCCATCCAGAAGGAGCTGGGGGTGGAGCTGGATAAGCGGAAGATCTCCCTGGACGCGGAGATCAAGGCCTTCGGCACCTACAACGCGGAGGTAAAGCTGTACACCGGGGTTTCCGCCCGGGTCTTTGTTGTGGTCAGCGAACAGCAGTAAGCTAGAGAAGGGGGGGCCAGCCATGGTGCCAGAGCTGTCCAGCACCGATTTTTACAGTCAGGCGCTGCCCTTCAGCCTGGAGGCGGAGCAGAGCGTTTTGGGGGCGCTGATCCTGGCCCCCCAGCGGGTCCCGGAGGTGCTGGAGCTGCTGAAGCCGGAAAGCTTTTACCGCTCCAGCCACCAGGCCCTGTATGCCATCCTCCTGCGGATGTTCACCATGGGGGAGAGCATCGACGTGATCACCGTCATGGAAAACGCCCGCCAGGACAAGGTGTTCGAGACCACCGAGGACGCCAAGGTCTATATCACCACCCTGGCGGACATGGTGCCCTCCACCTCCAGCTCCAGCGTCAACCGGTACGCTGTGATCGTCCAGGAAAAGTACTATCTTCGCAGCCTGATCAACGCCTCCCGGGAAGTGGTGGACAACGCCATGGACCCCCAGGCCAAGGCCTCGGAGCTGCTGGACCTTGCCGAGCAGCGCATTTATGACATCCGCCAGGGCCGGGATGCCGGCAGCATCCTGCCCATCTCCAAGATCCTGGTGGAGACCTACGACCACCTCCAGCGGATCAGCGGGGAGGACCGGAAGAACTATCTGGGTCTTTCCACCGGGTACGGGGACCTGGATACCATGATCACCGGCCTGAACAAATCCGATTTTATCCTCATTGCCGCCCGCCCCGGCGTGGGCAAAACCGCCTTCGCCCTGAACATCGCCTCCAACGTAGCCAAAAACTCCGGAAAGGCGGTGGCTATCTTCTCCCTGGAAATGAGCAGGGAGCAGCTGGCCCAGCGGCTCCTTTCCTCCGAGGCCTTGGTGGAGCTGCAAAAGCTTCTCACCGGCAATCTTACCGACGACGACTGGGTCAAGATCGCCAGGGCCACCCAGACCCTGGCGGCCTCCGGCATCTATGTGGACGACAACGCCATTATCACCGTGGCAGAGATCAAGGCGAAGCTTCGGCGGATCAAGGATCTGGGGCTGGTGGTCATCGACTATCTTCAGCTGATGACCAGCGGCAGAAGCATCCAGAACCGGGTCCAGGAGGTTTCAGAGATCACCCGGAACCTGAAGCTCATGGCTAAGGAGCTGAATGTCCCGGTGATCACCCTCTCCCAGCTGTCCCGGAGCATCGAATCCCGAAGCGAGCACAAGCCCATGCTCTCCGACCTGCGGGAATCTGGCTCCATCGAGCAGGACGCCGACATTGTTATGTTCCTCCACCGGGAAGCCCTTTACAACGAGGAGGAGAGCGTCAACGACGCCAAGTGCATTGTGGCAAAGAACCGCCATGGGGAGACCGGCTCCATCAACCTTTACTGGGATGGGCAGTACACTCGCTATTCCAGTGTGGCCTACGGCCGCTCCCCGGACTAGCGTCCGGTGGCGGACCCCACCCGGCGCCTTGCGCCTTGACGGTGTGCGGTGTCTGGGTGGGTGCCTGGAGTCTTGGCGGGTGCAGGGCGATATGATTCACTCTGTCTTTGCGGTCCTGGGGTTGCTTTTGGTTTTTATCCGGCGCTGGGGGTTGGGTGTTTGCGGAAGGAGGGGGGCCAGTGTTTACCAGGGAAAAGGTCGAAAGGATCTTGGATAAGGCCAGGGAGATCGACAGCGGCTTTGAGCTGTTCGGCGCCGAGGCCCACCGGTACCACCTCAACCCCCCTGTCCCGGAGGACTTCGTCCGGGATGTGGAGGAGCAGTGCGGCTTCACCCTGCCGGAGGACTACCGCCGGTTCATTACCCAGGTGGGGGACGGCGGGGCAGGGCCGGACTACGGCATCGACCCCTTTCGGGACTTTTGGAAATACGGCTATTTCCAGGAGGACCGGTTTGCGGAGCATCACCGGCGGGGCTGGCGGCGCAGTTTGGTGCGGCCCTTCTCCATCCGCCCCCTGCTGTGGGAAGAACGGGACAACTGTATGTGCGATCCGGAGGTCTACGAAATGCACCCGGAACATTTCTTCGTCTGGGAGAAACCGGAAAATGAGTGGGAAACGCCCTGGAGCACCGATGGCTTTTTCTGCCTGGGGGATAAGGGCTGTGGCTGGGGATACGGCATCGTGCTGAACGGGGAAAAGCGGGGCCAGCTCTTTACCACTGACCACGAAGGCGGCTTTGCCCTGGAGGCCTACAGCTTCAACGAGCTTTATCGCCGCTACCTGGAGCATCTGGCCGATACCAGGACCCTCCAAAAGGAGCTGGAGTGGTGGCGGGGGCGCTTCAAACGCTGAACAAGAGAGGGAGGGTCCGGGAATGGCAGAGCAGGAGACCCTGTACCCCAAGGCCCTGGCCGCCATCCAAACGCACCAAATGCTCCGGTCTGGGGACCGGGTGGCTGTGGGGGTGTCCGGCGGAGCGGATTCCGTCGCCCTGCTGGATCTTCTCTGTCGCCTGGAGGGGCTGGAGATCACCGTCTGCCACCTGAACCACGGCCTCCGGCCGGAAGCCGGGGAGGAGGAAGCCTTTGTCCGCCGCCTGGCGGAGGACCGGGGGCTTGCCTTTGTCTCCCGCCGGGTGGATGCCGCCGCCTGGGCCCGGGACCGCCGCTGCACGGTGGAGGAGGCCGGGCGGGAGCTGCGGTACCGCTTCTTCCGGGACTGCGCCGGGGAAGACGGCAAGATCGCCACCGCCCACACCCTTTCGGACAGCATGGAGACGGTGCTGCTGAACCTGACCCGGGGGACGGGGATCAAGGGACTGCGGGGCATTCCCCCGGTGCGGGGGAACATCGTCCGTCCCCTGATCACCTGTACCCGCCGGGAGGTGGAGGACTACTGCCGGGAGCGGGGCCTTTCCTTTGTCACCGATCCCACCAACCTCACCAGCCAGTACAGCCGGGGCCGCATCCGCAACCAGGTGATGCCCCAGCTGCTGGAACTGAATCCCGGCCTGCCCGCCGCCATGGCCCGGCTCATGGCCCGGATGGAGGACCAGCTTGCTTTGACCCGGGAACTGGCCGCCGCCGCCCGGAAGGACCTGGACCGGGACGGCTGGCTGGACCGGGAGGGCCTCCTGGCCCTGGCCCCGCCGGTGCGGGAGGAGCTGCTTCTGGAGATGCTGGCAGAGAATGGCTGCAAGCAGTCCGCCCGCCTTCTGGAGGAGATGCTAGAGGTCCTTCGCCGGGGAAAGGGGAAGGTCCAGGTGGGGGAGGGAGTCCTCTTTTTGGTGAAGGATGGCCTGGCGGGCCTTACCACCTGCCGGCCGCAGCCCGGGGAGTTCTTCCCCCGGGAGATCGACCTTGCCGGGCTTGTCCTTCCGGTCTCCTTTCCTCTGGGAGTGGGGAAACAGCTGGTCATCCGGCCGATTACCGAAAAAAAGAGGGAGAAAACAGAAAAAATTAACAAATCGGCCTTAAATAACAGGTTGGATTGTGGTAGAATAATAGGCACCATCCAGTTGCGGACAAAAGCTCCCGGGGACCGCATGGCCCCGGTCTGGCGGAGGGCGGGGAGCCATCCCCTGAAAAAGCTCTGCCAGGAGGCGGGTATCCCGCCGGAGGAACGGCAGCATTTGGTGGTAGCGGAGGACAGCCAGGGGATCATTTGGGCGGAGGGCTTTGGCGCCGACCGCCGGTGCGCCTGGCGCAGCGATACCGCCGCAGGGTGTGTCTTTGAGATCAGAAGGACGGAGGACGGAAAAAATGGAGAAGCGCAGTGACATCAGGGAGGTCCTGATCAGCGAGGAACAGCTGGCCGCCAAGGTGGCGGAGATGGGAGCTGCCATCAGCAGGGACTACCAGGGGAAGAAGCTGATGATCATCGGGGTCCTGAAGGGCTCGGTGGTTTTTATGTCGGACCTGCTCCGGAGGATCACCATTCCGGTGGAGATGGATTTTATGGCCGTTTCCAGCTACGGCAGCGGAACCAAGACCTCCGGCGTGGTGAAGATCCTCAAGGACCTGGACCGTTTGATCCAGGGGTATCATATCCTGATCGTGGAGGATATTCTGGACTCCGGCATGACCCTCAGCTACCTGACCGAGCTTCTCCAGGACCGCAGTCCCGCCAGTATCCGCATCGCCACCCTGCTGGATAAGCCGGAGCGGCGCAAGGTGGATATCCGGCCCGATTATGTGGGCTTCCAGATCCCCGATGAATTTGTGGTAGGCTATGGCTTGGACTACGCAGAGCTGTACCGCAACCTGCCCTATGTGGGCGTTCTCGCCCCCCATGTGTACGAAGCGAAGGGCTGACCCCCTTCACAAGAAAGGAACCTGCTTGTATCACCCCGTTGGGAAGAAACAGGTTCTGATACCCACCAAGTCCGGACGGGACAAGGATTTTCCGCCGGATAGACAGGAGTGTTTTTTGCCTTGAACCAAAACAACAAAAGGGGTTTGTATATCTACCTGGCCGTTTTGATCGCGGTGGTGTTCCTGGTCATGACCTGGTTTAACGCCAGTGCCGCCAAAAAGGGAGTAGAGTACAACCGGATCGTGTCCGACTTCCTGGAGGATCGGGTAGGGGAGTACCAGCTGGACCTGAATACCCGCACCCTTACCTACATTCTATGGGAGGATATGCCCCAGACCTCCCCGCCGGAGTCCGCTTCCGGCAGTTCCTCGGAGCCGGACAGCTCCGCCTCCGGGGAAAGCTCCGGGGCGGCGGCCCCCTTCTCCCCCTTCCAGACCCAGCCGGCCCAGTCCAAGACCAAGGTCTACCAGGTGCCGGACAACAACCTGTTTATGAGGGATGTTCATGATCACGTTCTGGCCTACAATGCCGCCCACCCGGATAAGCAGGTAAAGATGGTCATCATCCCCTACAGCGATCCCTCCTTCCTGGCTACCTGGCTGCCGGTGATGCTGCCGGTCATCGCCATGGTGGTGCTGTGGTGGATGATCATGCGCCAGACCCGGGGCACCGGCAATCCCATGGCCTTTGCCAAGGCCAAGGCCAGAGTGCCCTCGGATGGCAACCGGGTCACCTTTGACGAGGTGGCCGGGGCCGACGAGGAAAAGGCGGAGCTCCAGGAGATCGTGGAATTCCTCAAGAATCCCGAAAAGTTCAACAACCTGGGGGCCCGTATCCCCAAGGGTGTCCTTTTGATGGGCCCTCCCGGAACCGGTAAGACCCTTTTGGCCAAGGCTGTGGCCGGGGAGGCCGGGGTGCCCTTCTTCTCCATCTCCGGCTCCGACTTTGTAGAGATGTACGTGGGCGTGGGCGCCTCCCGTGTCCGGGACCTCTTTGAGCAGGCCAAGAAGAACGCCCCCAGTATTGTCTTTATTGACGAGATCGACGCCGTGGGCCGCCACAGAGGGGCGGGCCTGGGGGGCGGCCACGACGAGCGGGAGCAGACCCTCAACCAGCTGCTGGTGGAGATGGATGGCTTCGGTCCCAACATGGGGGTCATCGTCATGGCGGCCACCAACCGCAAGGACATTCTGGACCCCGCCCTGATGCGTCCCGGCCGGTTTGACCGCCATATCACCGTAAACTATCCCGATGTCAAGGGCCGGGAGGAGATCCTCAAGGTCCACACCAAAAACAAGCCCATTGGCCCCGACGTGGACCTGGCGGTCATCGCCAAGACCACCGGCGGCTTTACCGGCGCCGACCTGGAGAACCTTACCAACGAGGCCGCCCTCCTGGCCGCCCGGAAGGACAAAAAGGCCATCACCATGGAGGAGATCGAGGAGGCCACCATTAAGGTCATTGTGGGCCCGGAAAAGAAATCCCACGTGGTCACCGAAAAGGAGCGGAGGCTCACCGCCTACCACGAGGCGGGCCACGCCATCGTCACCTACCACTGCCCCACCCAGGACAAGGTCCATCAGGTCTCCATCATCCCCCGGGGCGGCGCAGGGGGCTTCACCCTCAGCCTGCCGGAAAAGGATGTCATGTATATGACCAAGAAGGAGATGGAGGAGAACATCTGCACCCTTCTGGGCGGACGGATGGCGGAAAGCCTGATGCTGGACGACATTTCCACCGGGGCCTCCAACGACATCGAGCGGGCCACCAAGATCGCCCGGTCCATGGTGACCCGGTACGGCTTCAGCGAGCGTCTGGGCACTATGATCTACGGCAAGGACCAGAACGAGGTCTTTCTGGGCATGGAGATGACCCAGGATCGGGGCTACTCCGAGGAGGTGGCCGCCACCATCGACCAGGAGGTCCGGCGGATCATCGACACCGCCCAGGCCCGGGCTGTCCAGATCCTGGAGGACAACAAGGAGCTGCTGGAGCAGCTGAGCCAGTATCTGCTGGAGTTCGAGAAGATCGACGGCGAGGTGTTCCAGCGCCTGATGGATGGCACCGGCACCCTGGAGGAGCTGATCGCCGAGACCCACGAGGCCAACGCCGCAAGGGCGGAAAGGCAGAAGCGTGCCCAGGAGGCCCGGGAGGCCGCAAGGAAGGCACAGGAGGCCAAAAAGGCGGAGAGCCGCCCCGGTCCCCACTTCACCCCGCCCTTTGTAGGACGTCCCTCTGCGCCCCCTCCGCCCCCTTCCTGGAAGGACCCAGAGGAGGATGGAGAGGAGCCGCCGGAAGGGAACCTTCCTCCGGAGGCCTAAGATGTTCTTTCAGAAAAAGCCCTCCCCCTTGGAACAGCTGGACCAGGAGCTGGTGAAGCTGGGGTACACAAACCCCTCCCGCCAGCTTCAGCGGGATTTTGCCCGGGACCTGAAAAAGAACGGCGGAAGGATTGAAAAATCCACCTGTCCCCGGTGCGGCTCGGTGGCCTTTAACGGCCGGTGTCCCAGCTGCGGGGAGAAATTCCAATAGCCAAAGTGGCCGGAGCCCTGAAAACGGGGCTCCGGCCTTTTCGTGCTTTGGCACAATTTCGGGGCAGGTCTTTTGGCATTCTGGAGATGGAAATAAGGGAGTGGAGTATGATAAACTTATAAAATAAGGACCTGTTTCGAGAGGAGGACGCAGCAATGAAACGATTCCTTGCCATTCTGCTGGCCCTGGGGATGCTGGCGGCCTGCGGCAGCCCGGCCGCCCCGCCGGAGCCGGAGACCGGCGCTGCCCCTCCGCCGGAATCCCTCACCCTCCAGGAGGAAAGGGCCCTGAAGGAGGCCCAGGTAGAAGAAAAGCTGAAGGAGCTGCACAAGGCGGCTTTGGAACGGGGATGTCCCTTCCGGGCGGTGGAGACCCGGGAGGAATACCTCGCCCTGTTTCCCCCGGCAGCCTTCTGTGAGGATGAGACCGCCCAGGAGCTGAGCCGCTTCCTCTACAACGCCAAGCTGGGGACTGTGGTGGAGGATATCAACTTTTCGGAGAAGGCTGCGTTTAAAAAGGGCAGGCTGCGGATCCCGATTTTGTTGCAGTGCTGTGTCCAGAATGTCACCCTTTTTTCCTGGGGGAGCAGTCCCAAGGGCCCCACATGGCTGGAGGGCGGCCAGTGGCTGGAGGAGCAGATCATTTTTTCCCGCGGTTGGTTCAAGGAGGACCTGGACCAGCAGGCAAAGCTTTACTTTGGCGCCAGTGAGGAGGTTGGGAATGTGCATACAAACCAGGTGCTGCGCTCCTATCGGGGAATTCTTTTTGCCCCCAGCCTCAATTATGACGACGCCTTCTCGGATGCCTTTCCCCTGGTCCTTTCCTATACCAAGACCCCCACAGGCTGGGAGGCGGTTTTTACCTCGGTCCTTCACCACGAAGGGGAGACCTATATCAACCCCACCGCCGGGGAACTGGATCGATATCAGATCATGTCCCCGGAGGAAGCTGCCGCCTGGTACCGGGAGAACGGTGCCCAGGCCAAGGCCACCCTGGAGCGGCAGGAGGATGGGCGCCTGATCCTCGCCTCCCTGGAGCTCCTGAAGCCCTATGACGAGATCCCCTATGCCCCGGAGACGTTTACCGCCCTGCGCCTGGCGGCCCTGGAAAAGGAGTACCCCAAGCCCAAGTGGGTGTTCGATGAGGAAGAATTCCGGGAATGGTTTCCCACAGCGGCCTACTATCTTAATGATACCGCCCTGGAGCTGGCCATGTTCCTTTTTAACGCCAAGCTGGGCACCATGCAAGGGGACATCAACTGGTCTGATCGAGCGGCCTTTGACCGCATAGAAAATTTGGATAATGACCTCCTTTTGAGCTGCTGCCTTTGGGATGCGGAGGTTTTTTGCTGGGAAGGGGGGCCGTTCCCCTGTGACGACCCCCGCCACATGGAGGGCTGTGAGATTTTCGGAAAGTACACCTCGGAGGCCTGGGGATACCTCCGGGAGGACCTGGAGCGGTACGCCGTCACCTACTTTGGCGAGGATGCAAAGCTGGAGCATCACAGCTTACGCGGTACCTGCTATGAGGAACACACCGGGACTTATTACCGCAGGCCCTTCGGCGGTTTTACCGTGCCGGAGCCCTTTGTCATAGCCTACGCGGAGGGCTACGATGGCAGCTATGAGGTGATCTTCACCTCTATGATCCCGGCCTGGGGGGAATCTGGCTTTTACGAAAACCCCTGCGATTACAGCACAGGGGACCGGTACATCACCATGCCCATTGACGAAGCCATTGCCTGGTACAAAGAGCACGGGGCCCTGGCTAAAGCTGTTCTCCAAAGGCAGGAGGACGGGCGGCTTATTATGGAATCCCTGGAGATCCTTCGGGGCTACGACCGCCTGGAGGATCTCCCCCAGGAACAAGGCTGACAAAAACCGGGACAGTCCCAAAAGGACCGCCCCGGTTTTTCTGTTTTCGTTTAAAGACTGTGTTGTTCCACAGCGGCCATCAGCGCGGTTTCGACAAACCGGTTGAGACTAACCCCGGATTCCCGAGCTTTTATGGCAGCGGTGCGGTGCAGATTGGGAGAGATGCGAATATTGAAGGATCCCCGGTAAGGCTTTTCCGGCTCCTTTCCCACCTCTCTGCAAAAGTCCAGATAGTCGTCAACCGCTTGATGAAAGGCCTGCTCAATTTCGCTGGCGTTTTCCCCAAAAAAATTGACAAGGTCACCAATGCCCTCAATTTTCCCGAAAAGCAGTTTGTCCTCGGCGCTGAACTCGATTACAGTCAGATAACCTTTATATTTTAAACAATTTTGTTTCACAGCGGTTCACCCCTCCAAATCCTTGATAAAAGCAGCCAGCTGTCGGGTGGCGGCGATACACATAATATCACCTGGATGAGGCTTATGAAGCAAAAGCATCTTTTGATCACTGGGACGGTAAAATTTTACCCGTGAACCGGAGGTTTTTCCTTTGGCACTTTCCTCAAAGCCAAGCTGCCGCAGTAGACGGCGGGCTTCTGCATAGGTAAAATCCTTCGGATCAGCTAGTAATCGCTTTTTAAGCTTCTCAATACTTCCCATAAAACCCACCCTGCAGTTGCAACTAAAATTTAGTTACAACTATAGTATATCACTTTTAAGCTTTGCTGTCTAGAGGCAATTATGCTTATCAGTACAGCTCTGCCAGCTGCCGGTAGATGAAATCCGGCTCCCGGGCAAGGAAAACATCCGGGGGAATGACCCCACCGGGCAGGGGGACAATGCTGCAGGCGTGAAGCTGGTAGTACCAGGTCCCGTCGTCGCAGGTCTGCCGCCGCTCGTTCCAAATAAGCCGCCCCACCTGCCCCGGCGCCAGAACAAAAGCGGTCTCGTTGAGAAGGTCCTTGCAGTACAGGGGGGAATCCGGGTTGTGAAAGTCCCGGTTGTGTCCCCGGCGGAGGGGCAGGCCGCTGCGCCGTTCATCCCACCAGAAGCCCACCTCCCAACCCTCCCCTGCCGGGCGGAAGGTAAGGTTTGCCAGGTTCAGGTGGGTGTAGTCCGGGTAAACGAGAAGCTGCACCCGGTCCATCTCCCGCTGGAGGCGGGCGATCCTCCCGGCGGTCTCCTCCCGGGAAAAGCCCAGCCGGGGCAGGTGCCGCTCCAGCCCCCGGCGGCACTCCTCCCGGTTGGTGATGATCTCCTCCGGGCTCCACTGGTAAAAGCGCAGGCTGTGGACCACCGCCTCCCCAGGGGGCAGAGGGGAAGCGGCCTTTGTGATGGGATGGGCCAGGGGGAAACGGGCCCGGACCGCCCCGCCAGGGGCGCCTCGGGAATCCTTGTACCAAACCAGGGTGATGTTCTGGACCAAAAGCAAAGGAGCCGCCGCCTTTCCCGGGAAATTTGTATCCATTATACAACGATGGGGAAACTTTGGTCAATCCGGGGATTTTACCGTTGCGGGGCGGGAAAAAAGTTGCTATAATGGGACAATCGAAAGGGGATGGGAAAATGAGGAATGACCGAAAGATCAGCATTATCGGGGCGGGCCATGTGGGGAGCCATGTGGGCTCGGCCCTGCTGGCCCAGGGGCTCTGTGACCAGCTGGTCTATCTCGACACCAACCGGCCCATGGCCAGCGCCCAGGCCGATGATTTACAGGATATGGTGAGCTTTACCTCCAGGCAGGCCAGGGTGTGGGCAGGGGATTACAGCGACTTGGAGGACGCCGGGATCCTGGTGGTCTGTGCCAGCGGCCCCATCTGCAAGGAGGACCGTTTGGAGGAGCTGGAGGAATCGGTGCGGGTGATGGACGAGATCATCCCGCCCCTGAAGGCCAGCGGCTTTTCTGGGGTGGTCCTGGTGATCACCAATCCGGTGGACCTGGTGGCCCGGTACCTGGCGGTCCGGCTGGGGCTCCCCTGGGGGCGGCTTTTGGGCAGCGGCACAAACCTGGATACCGCCCGCCAGGTGCGGGAGCTTTCCCGCCGCACCGGTGTGGCCCAGGGGTCTATCCGGGGGATGGTGCTGGGGGAGCACGGGGAAAGCCAGGTCTCCTGCTGGAGCCAGGTTTCCGCCGGGGGCGTTCCCATTGCCCGGCTGATGGAAAGGGACCCCGTCTGGAAGGAGCTGGACCTGGCCCAGATGGAGGACGCCGCCCGGGCCGCCGGGTGGGGGATCCTCTGCGGCAAGGGCTCCACCGAGTTTGGCATCGGCAATTCCGCCGCCCAGATCATCCAGGCTATTCAGGGGGGCGAGGGCAGGATCCTGCCGGTCTCCGTTCCCGTGGACGGGAAGGCCGGCGGTGTTTTTGCCAGCCTCCCCTGCGTCCTGGGGAAAAACGGGGTGGAGCGGGTCCTTACTCCCGCCCTGTCCCCGGAGGAACAGGAAAGGTTTGACCGTTCCCTGGCCCGGATGGAGGAGTATTGGCAGACGGTAAAGGAGAGGAGCGAGCAGCCATGAAGGAGCTTTTAAACGGGAGATTCCGCGTTCCCCAAAGCAACGCCATTTCGGAGGCCTCCGACGTGACAGGACGGTACAGCGACCTGATCAACCTGTCTATTGGGGACCCGGATATTAAAACCCCCCAGCGGGTGGTGGAGATGGCCTTTGCCGATGCCCTGGCGGGGCACACCAAGTACACCGACCCCCAGGGCTACCCGGAGCTCCGGGAGGAGATACGGGCCTTTTACCGGGAGGAATACGGCATCCCGGTAAAGGACGAGGAGGTTTTTATCTCCGCCTCCGGCCTGACGGGGATGTACCTGTCCATGGCGGTGATCCTGGACCCGGGGGACGAGGTCATCGTTCCGGATCCCTTTTTCACCTGCTACCAGGGCCAAATCGAGGCTGCGGGCGGGGTGGTGGTGCCTCTGCCCACCTGCCGGGAGGAGAACTTCGGCATCTCGCTGGAGCGGCTGGAGGGCCTTCTCACCCCAAGGACCAAGGCCCTCCTTCTCAACAGTCCCAACAACCCCACTGGGGCCTGCCTCTCCCGCAGGGAGATGGAGGGGATCGGGGAGTTCTGCCAGAAGCATGACCTTTTTGTGTTTGCAGACGACATCTACACCAACTTCTGCTATCAGGAGCCCTTTTTCCCCATCCTCGGGGTGCCGGGCATGGCGGAGCGCACCATCACCGTAAACAGCTTTTCCAAAAACTACATTATGACCGGCTTCCGGGTGGGGAACGTCATCGCCCCTCCGGCGGTTATCCGGGCCATGAAGCAGATGAACGAGTATGTGATCTACTCCGCCCCCTCTGTTTCCCAGCGGGCGGCGCTGTGGGCGCTGCGGGAGCGCAGGGAGCTTGAGCCCCCTATTTTCCAGCAGTTTCGGGAGCGGATGGAGTACGGTGCGGCCCGGATGAACCGGCTTTCCAATCTGTCGGTGCCGCTGCCCCAGGGGAGCATCTATCTCTTTCCCGATATCCGGGGGACAGGGCTCACCTCGGCCCAGGTGGCCGGCCGGATCCTGGAGGAGGCCCACGTGCTGGTCCTGCCGGGGGATACCTTTGGCCGCTGCGGAGAGGGGTACCTGCGGATCGCCTGCACCGTGGAGAACGAAAGGATGGGGGAGGCCATGGACCGCCTGGGAAGGATGGAGCTGTTCCGGAAGTAAGAACCTGTATTCACAACCGTCCAACGCAGTCAGGCCGGGTCTTTTTCCGACCTGCTGCGTTAAAAATCCTTGAGCCCTTGCGGGCACGCCGGCTGCGCCGAATACACCAAGGATTGACTGCGGATTTTTGCCTTGCAGGACGACTGCGCCCGCAGGCGCGTCCAAAGCGCAGCCGTCCCAGGCGGCTCTTGGCGCGGAGGAAAAATCCCTCGCCCTGCGCGCATTGTCCGGTTAAGAATACAGGTTCTAAAAACACAAGGGGGAGGGGGAAGCGCCCCTCCCTTTTGTGTCCCGAAAGCGGGGGAGGACCGGCTGCCCTTTTTTCCTCCCGGGATAGGGAAAAGGGGGCTATACCACCGGTAGAGGAATTTCTTTCCAGGGAAGTCTGCCCTCCAAAAAAATTTTTCAAAAACCGGGCAAATCCGGTCCGGCGCCCCTTGCCCCGCGGATGCTGTCCCTGACAACAGATGCTTATTTTTTAGTGTTGGAAAGATGTCTTTTTATTGTGCGTGTGATGTGGATTAACAAAATTTTACCCCTTGTCCGACAATTCTCCCCTTGCTTTTTGCCCCAAGATGCTGTACTATATATACAGTAAAAACAACGGGTCGACAACTAGATGTTGTGTTTTCCCCTATCCTGCGAGGAGGCTTTTTTTATGTCCAAGGAAACCCAGAGACCGGCAAAGGCTGCTCCTGCGGCCAAGGCTCCGCCAAAATCCATCAAAAAGCGCAATGGGGATACCGTCCCCTTTGACGCGGCCAAGATCAGGGAGGCCATCCGCAAGGCCTGTGCCGCTGTGCCGGAGGAAAAGCTGGCGAAAAAGAAGCTGGAGGAGCTCACCGCCGCCGTGGTGGCCGCCATCCCCGGCAGGAAGATCCCCACTGTGGAGCAGGTCCAGGACCTGGTGGAGGAGACCCTGATCCGGGAGGGCTTTGCCAGAACCGCCAAGGCCTACATCCTCTACCGGGCAGAGCACGCCAAGATCCGCCAGTCCGAGGGGGACCTGATGGAGATCTACAAGGAGCTCACCTTTGCCTACGCCAAGGACGCCGATATCAAGCGGGAAAACGCCAACATCGACGCCGACACCGCCATGGGCACCATGCTGAAGTACGGCTCCGAGGGCTCCAAGTACTTTATCGATAACTACATCCTGCCCAAGGATGTGGCCGCCGCCCACATCAGCGGCGATATCCACATCCACGACAAGGACTTCTATATGCTCACCGAGACCTGCTGCCAGATCGACCTTTTAAAGCTGTTCCACAACGGCTTTTCCACCGGTCACGGCTACCTGCGGGAGCCCAACAGCATCCAGAGCTATTCCGCCCTGGGGTGCATTGCCATCCAGGCCAACCAGAACGAGATGCACGGCGGCCAGTCGGTGCCCAACTTCGACTATTCCATGGCCCCCGGGGTCCGCAAGACCTTCCGCAAGGAGTACTTTAAGGCCCTGGCCCATTACCTGGCCTTCCACTTCGGCATGACCCAAAAGGACGCCAAGGCCCTGGTGGACGCGGTCAAGGAGTCCCTGGGCACCGAGGACCTGACCATGTCCGAGGAACGGGAGTACGGGATGCGCCTGTCCCGGTGGCTCCCCCGGCACCAGCAGGAGGGTGGGTTCCAGCGGATCTCCGATGTGGAGTGCCTTAACGCCCACCACGCCGCCGTGGAGGTGGCCCTTACCGAAACGGATAAGGCCACCTACCAGGCCATGGAGGCCCTGGTCCACAACCTGAACACCATGAACTCCCGGGCGGGGGCCCAGGTGCCCTTCAGCTCCATCAACTACGGCACCGATACCTCCCCCGAGGGGCGGATGGTGGTCCGGAACCTTCTGGAGGCCACTGGCGCCGGCTTGGGCAACGGGGAGACCCCCATCTTCCCGGTGCAGATCTTCAAGGTGAAGGAAGGGGTCAGCTACAACCCGGAGGACCCCAACTACGACCTGTTCCAGCTGGCTATCCGCACCTCCGCCAAGCGCCTTTTCCCCAACTTCAGCTTTTTGGATGCCCCCTTTAATCTCCAGTACTACCGCCCCGGGGACTACAATACAGAGGTCTCCTATATGGGCTGCCGCACCCGGGTCATGGGCAACCACTACGACCCCACCCGGGAGGTCACCTGCGGACGGGGCAACCTGAGCTTCACCTCCATCAACCTGCCCCGCATCGGCATCCAGGCCAAGGGCGACCTTGACGAATTCTACCGCATTCTGGACCAGCGGGTGGCCCTGGTGGTGCGCCAGCTCCTCCACCGGTTCAAGATCCAGGCGGCCAAAAAGTGCCGCAATTATCCCTTCCTCATGGGCCAGGGGGTCTGGATCGATTCCGACAAGCTGGAGATGGACGACTCCATCGAGGAGGTCATTAAGCACGGCACCCTCAGCGTGGGCTTTATCGGCCTGGCAGAGACCCTGGTGGCCCTCACCGGCAAGCACCACGGGGAAAGCAGCGAGAGCCAGAAGCTGGGCCTGGAAATCGTGGGCCATATGCGCCGGCTTATGGACGAGGAGTCGGAAAAGACCGGCCTGAACTTCACCCTGCTGGCTACCCCTGCCGAGGGCCTCTCCGGACGGTTTGTCCGCATTGACCGGGAGGTGTTCGGCCTGATCCCCGGGATCACCGACAAGGACTATTACACCAATTCCTTCCATGTTCCGGTGTACTACCCCATTAAGGCGTTCCGGAAGATCCAGCTGGAGGGCCCTTACCACGCCTTCACCAACGCCGGGCACATCAGCTATGTGGAGCTGGACGGGGACACCTGCAAAAATCCGGAGGCCTTTGAGGCGGTGATCCGCTGCATGAAGGAGAACGGCGTGGGCTACGGCTCGGTGAACCATCCGGTGGACCGGGACCCCATCTGCGGGTATACCGGTGTCATCGACGAGGTCTGCCCCCGGTGCGGCCGCCGGGAGGGGGAGGGTGTCCCCCTGGAAAAGCTCCGGGAGCTGCGGAAAAAATTCCCGGGAATGCCAACCTTTATTGGACTGGAATAGGAGGCTGTGTCCGCATACTGTGGATAGGACCTCTGCGTGTAAAAAGCTGCCCAAGAAATTCAAAATGAGAAGGAGAGCAAAACCATGACCATCAAGACTGTTGTATCCGCCGGACAAATCGGAGAGGGCGTTAAGTTCGAGCGCATCCGCCGTATCACCGGGTATCTGGTGGGGACCACCGACCGCTTCAACAACGCCAAACGTGCGGAGGAGAAGGACCGGGTGAAGCATGGCATCTGACCTGCTGCGGATCAGCGGCATCGAGCCGGAGTCCATCGTGGATGGACCCGGCTTCCGCTATGTGATCTTTACCCAGGGCTGTCCCCACCGCTGCCCCGGCTGCCACAACCCCCAGACCCACCCCTTTGACGGGGGGGAGCTGGCGGACATCCCCAGGATCCTCCGGGAGATCAGGGAGGACCCCCTTCTCCAGGGGGTGACCTTCTCCGGGGGGGAGCCCTTCTGCCAGCCGGAGCCCCTCTGTGCCATTGCCCGGGAGGTAAAGGCCATGGGCAGGGATGTGGTCTCCTACTCGGGCTACACCCTGGAGCAGCTGGCAGAGCTGGGCAAACAGCGCCCCGCCATTGTGGAGCTGCTGAATCTTTGCGATTTTCTCATTGACGGACCCTATTTGGAGGAGCAGCGGGACCTGACCCTCCTGTACCGGGGAAGCGCCAACCAGCGCCTGATCGAAAGCCCAGGAAAACTGATCTGAAGGAAGGACAACACCATGGGATTTTTGGACAACCTTTTCGGCAAAAAGAAGCAGGCCCCCGCCCCGGAGGAAAACAAGACCAAAAGCCAGGAGCTCTCCGGTAGTGAGAACCAAGAGGAAAAGGACCGCACCGGTTCCTTTCTGGGGTTTGTTCTCCTTCGGGAGGCAAAATGGGAGAAGAAAACCACCTTCCGCATTCTCAGGGAGAAGTGGGGTATTACCCCTGATGACGCGGGGGAGGACCCGGAGAGGGACAAGGACGAGAACATGGCGGTATTCTGGGTGGATGGCACCATGTGCGCCTATTCCCTGATGCCTGCCCCTGTCCCCAACGGGGAGGCGGAGCACTTTGCCGCCGCCAACTACTTCTGGAGGGAGGCGGTGGAGGTCACCAAGACCCACACCGCCCACCTGCTGATCACCGTTATGGGGGACCCCAAGGACCCGGTGAAGGCGGCCAAGCTCTTTACCGCCCTGGCGGCCAGCGCCCTGGAGCAGCCGGAGGTGCTGGGCATTTACACCAGCGGCACCGTCCTGGCCCCGGATCACTATCTTAAGGTGGCCTCGGACATGAAGGACGGGGATCTGCCCATTATGGACTGGATCTATATCGGCCTTTACCAGGGGGAAAAGGGCGTTTGCGGCTACACCTACGGCCTTTCCTCCTTCGGCCGGGAGGAGATGGAGGTCCTGGACAGCGCCCACGTCCCCGGCGAGATCATGGAATTCCTGTATGACCTGTGCCTCTACCTTCTCAAGGGGGATACCTATATCCGGGATGGGGAGACGGTGGGCCATTCGGCGGAGGAAAAGCTTCCGGTGACTCGGTCCAAGGGGGCGGCCCTGGATGGCATGACCTTGAAGATTGCGTTTTAACTAGGGCGACGTATCCCGGTGGTTTTCCCGGGCTTTTACAAAAAAGGAGGACATAACGATGGGTTTGCTCAGCGGTATTTTCGGCAAAAAGAAGGAGGAGCCGGTTTCTCCTTCGGAGGAAGCAGCGGGGGAGGCCCCCGGGGAGCAGCAGGTATTCCAGCAGAACCTGGAGGGGGAACACCCTGATTTTCACAAGCTTATCTGGATCCAGCTTCTGTTCCGGGAAAAACCGGAGCGCCCCGCCCCGGAGCTGTTTGCCCAAAAGCTGGGGGAGAGGCTGGGGTGTGAGATCGACACCATCACCAGCAAGGAGGATGGCATTTACAGCTTTGCGGCCAAGGGCCTTTTGGTGGAATATAAGGACGAGGTGAAGATTCCCGCCCAGGTTATGACCGCCCAGCCCAGCCCCTTCGAGCCGGAAAAGATCGATGGGTTCCAGCGGAGCCAGCTGTGGGATGTTGGGGATGGGGAGGAGCTTTTGAACAGCTGCACCCACGCCGTGATGCTCAGCGACTTTATGGCCTCCGGGCTCCCCTACCTGGAGCGCGCCCGGCTTCTTACCGCCTGGCTGGAGGCTGCCCTGGAGCTGTATCCCTCCTGCACTGCGGTCTGGACCCCCTCGGCGGGGAAGCTTCTCACCCGGGAACAGGTGGTGAACAACCCCATCAAGGGGGACAGCCGCTTCCTGTGGTTCGGGGTAAACGTGCGGTTCTTCAATGTTTCGGACGGTCAGGAAGGGGAAAAGATAATGGACACCATCGGGCTGTACGCCCTGGGCCTTCCCGATGTTCAGATCCATTTCCGGGATCTGGACCCCAATCATATTTCCAACTATCTTTACAATGTGGGGCAGTACCTTTACGACAACGATGTGCCCATTAAGCCCGGGGAGACGGTGGACGGTGTAAACGGCCAGGGGGAGATCGACCGGGGGATCCAGTGGGTGTGCCAGTACGAGAAATCCCTGATCCAGCCCCCGCGCCCGGTAATGGATATTTGCCCCGGGCAGTTTGCGGCGGGACGCAGAAGCGGCAGCCGCAACAAGGGGAACAAGAAATAAAGCCGGAGGGCAGAAAAAGAGAGAGGATGGCGGTTCGTCCTCTCTCTTTTTCTGTTTTCTTTTTGAGGGGGGTGGTGGGGGCCGCCTTTGGCGGCCTTTAGAGGGTCGCATGAGATTGGCCCTGGGCCAATCTCATGCGAAGGGGGCTGAGGTTGCAAAACACCCCACTGGGGTGTATTTGCAGGATAGCTGGGTGCAGGGCGAGCAGGCTTCTACTTTCTTTTTCTATCGCAAAAAGAAAGTAGCAAAGAAAAATGCTCACTCCGTA
>JAAWEO010000010.1 GCA_022794295.1 Angelakisella sp.
TTACTGCCCCTGTGCGGTGTTGCTTCGGGTAGGGTTTACATAGCCGCCCGGTCTCCCGGGCGCTGGTGAGCTCTTACCTCGCCTTTCCACCCTTGCCGGAAAAGCTCCTTCTCCGGCGGTATCTCTCTGTTGCACTGTCCCTGGAGTCGCCTCCGGCTGCCGTTAGCAGCTACCCTTGCCCTGTGAAGCTCGGACTTTCCTCAGATGGGGCCTTTCGGCCTCCACCCGCCGCTGTCTGGACTGCTCGCATGTTGGATTTGGAAAAAATCCATAGAAAAGTATAGCACAACTCCCTGAAAAAAGCCAACTTTTTTTTCGGGAAATCTTGTAATACCCGGGCGGCAGGTCTATAATTAGGAGCAAAGGTTTCAAAAACAGGAGCACCGGCTATCGGACCACAGCCTCTGTATGGGCCTAACAGCAAGGAGGAATGAGAAAAATGGAATTCAAAAACAGTTATCTCCAGGGTGTCTATGATACCGTAAAGCGCCGCAACCCGGGTGAGCCGGAGTTTTTGCAGGCGGTAGGGGAGGTTCTGGAGTCCTTTCAGCCCGTACTGGAGAAGCGCCCCGAGCTGGCGGATACCGGTATTATTGACCGTATTGTGGAGCCGGAGCGGTTCATTACCTTCCGGGTATCCTGGGTGGATGACAGCGGCAAGGTCCAGGTGAACCGGGGCTATCGGGTACAGTTCAACTCTGCCATCGGTCCCTACAAGGGCGGCCTGCGCCTCCATCCCTCGGTCAATTCCTCGGTGATCAAGTTCCTGGGCTTTGAGCAGGTGTTTAAAAACAGCCTTACCGGCCTGCCTATGGGCGGTGCCAAGGGCGGCTCCGACTTCGATCCCAAGGGCAAGAGCGACGGAGAGGTGATGCGCTTCTGCCAGAGCTTTATGACCGAGCTGTACCGCCACATCGGTCCGGATACCGACGTCCCTGCCGGGGATATTGGCGTGGGGGCCCGGGAGATCGGCTATCTGTACGGCCAGTACAAGCGCCTCACCAACAGCTTTGTAGGGGTCCTTACCGGCAAGGGCCTCACCTATGGCGGGAGCCTGGCCCGCACCGAGGCCACCGGCTTTGGTCTTTGCTACTTCACCCAGGAGATGCTCTCGGTGATGAAGAAGGACAGCTTTGCCGGCAAGACGGTAGTGATCTCCGGCTCCGGCAATGTGGCCATCTACGCCTGCAAAAAGGCTGCCGAGCTGGGGGCCAGGGTGGTGGCGATGTCCGATTCCAACGGCTTTATCTACGATGAAAATGGCATCGACCTGGCCGTTGTCAAGGAGATCAAGGAGGTCCGCCGGGGCCGCATCAAGGAGTATACCGCCGCCGTTCCCACAGCTGCCTACACCGAGGGCTGCAAGGGCATTTGGGGGGTCAAGTGTGACATCGCCCTGCCCTGCGCCACCCAGAACGAGCTGGATGGCGAGGACGCCGAAAAGCTGATCGCAAACGGCGTAATGGCGGTGGCCGAGGGCGCCAATATGCCCAGCACTCCGGAGGCTGTCGCCAAGCTCCAGAAGGCCGGGGTTCTCTTTGGACCCGCCAAGGCGGCCAACGCCGGCGGTGTTGCAACCAGCGGCCTGGAAATGAGCCAGAACTCCATGCGCTATTCCTGGACCTTCGAGGAGGTGGACAAGAAGCTCCACGAAATTATGCTGGGTATTTTCCACAGTGCCTACCAGGCCTCACAGGAGTTCGGTGACCCCGGCAACCTGGTGATGGGTGCCAATGTGGCCGGGTTCCTGAAGGTGGCCGATGCCATGAAATGGCAGGGTGTTGCATATTGACCCAATCTTTCGGAAAGGACTGACAAGATCTATGGAAATCAAAGTGGAGCTTACCAAGACGCCCAAAGCAAAGCCTGCTCCCGGGGAAAAGCTTGGCTTCGGGAAGCTGTTTAGCGATCATATGTTTCTCATGAACTATAAGACCGGCAAGGGCTGGTACGACCCCCGCATTGTGCCCTACGGGGACCTGACCCTTTCCCCGGCGGCTATGTGCTTCCATTACGGGCAAACCGTTTTTGAGGGGATGAAGGCCTACTACGGCAAGGACGGAAACATCCTGCTGTTCCGCCCGGAGGAAAACTTTGCCCGTCTCAACGGTTCGAACCAGCGCATGGTGATCCCCCACATTGACGAGGAGCTCTGCCTGGCCGGTGTGAAGAAGCTGGTGGAGATCGACAAGGACTGGGTTCCCCGGGAGGAGGGCACCACCCTGTATATCCGTCCCTTTATTATCGCCACCGACCCCATGCTGGGGGTCCATCCTGGGGATGAATATCTTTTCCTGATCATCACCTCTCCCTCCGGAGCCTACTATGAGTCCGGCCTTGCCCCGGTGAAGATCTATGTGGAGGACCGGTATGTCCGGGCGGTCCGGGGGGGCACCGGCATGGCTAAGACAGGGGGCAATTATGCAGCCTCCCTTATTGCCCAGGATGAAGCCCACCGCCAGAACTATTCCCAGGTTCTTTGGCTGGACGGTGTGGAGCAGAAGTACATCGAGGAAGTGGGGGCCATGAATGTTTTCTTCGTTCTGGACGGAGAGGTGGTCACCCCGGAGCTCCACGGCTCTATCCTGCCCGGCATCACCCGCAAGTCCTCGATCCAGCTGCTGAGGGACTGGGGATTCAAGGTGAGCGAGCGCCGTATCACCATCCAGGAGCTGGCCGAGGCCAACGACCAAGGCCGGGTGATGGAGGCCTTCGGCACCGGCACCGCCGCTGTCATCAGCCCCATCGGGGAACTGAAGTGGGAAGAAAAGCAGATGGTTTTCAACGGCGGGAAGATTGGCGCCCTTACCCAGCAGCTTTATGATACCCTCACCGGTATTCAGTATGGCAAGCTGGAGGACCCCCACGGCTGGTCTGTATTTGTCTGCAAAGCCTAAACAAGCAAAGATGCCAACAGGCGCACCTGGTTTTTCCGGGTGCGCCTGTTTTGTGCCGGCAGAAAAGCTCCCCTCCCCCGGCCGGGGCCAGGGAAGGGGGAGGCGGCAGAGGATCAGCTTTTTGTGGAGGAAACGCTGTGATGCTGGGCGATCTCCCGCTTCAGGGCGGCGATCCCCTCCAGCCATTCCCGGGCCTTGTCCAAATCGCCCCTTGCCTTTGCACTTTGCAGTCCGTTTCGGTAAATTACCAGCTTGCTGTGCAAAACCGCAAGCTCTCTGTTATCCATGGGAGAAGCACCTCCTTGCACCTGAGCTGTGGGGGGAAACGCCCCCTTGTCCTAAACTAATTATATCACATTTAACAAGAAAGTAATAAAACTTTTATTAGATATGAAAAAACTTTTCTGTTTTGCACGAAAAGCAGGACACTGTTTTTGTGAAAAAGTGTCAGAAAACTTGCATTTTTACCTGGAGAAAGGTCTCCAAATGATGGAAAACATGAAACAGTCCTTATAATAAAATCAAAAAATACCTGTTTTGTTCTTTTCTAAAAACGCGCCTGATGGATGATTTAAGTGAAGAAAGGTGTCCGTGTACCTCTGCTGAATATTTGGTACGGGCCTCTCATATAGTGGTGGTGACAAAGAACCTGCATCCAGCGTCGCGGGAGCCCTGGGGCGTTTTCCGGCTGCGGATACAGCTTCTAAAAGGAGGAGAGGTAAACATGGAACTGAAACTGACCCGGCAGCCCCTTTTTATAAACGAGCCCCTGATCGACCAAACCGTGGAGCAGCCCATTGAGTGCGATGCCCTGCTGCCGGACTACTGTCCGGATATTGTGCGCATCCTCAAGTGCTCGGTGGCGCCGGTCCTTACCGGCCGCAGAGCCAGCCCCGGAAAGCTGGAACTGGAAGGGATGGCGGTAGTCACCGTCTACTACGTTTCTACGGGAGAAGGGGTGGCCCGGGGGGAGTACAAGATCCCCTTTTCCCGCATTGTAGAGATGAAAGCGGATCACCCCGACCCGGTCCTTTCCCTTTCCGCCCGGGTGGATTATCTCAACTGCCGGGCGGTGAACCAGCGCCGCCTGGATATCCGCGGGGCCCTGGTCCTTACCGTGAAGGCGACAGGCTGCCGGGAGGAGCAGGTCATCGCAGAGGGGGAGGGGATGGGTCTCCAGCTGAAACGGGAGCAGACGGAGGCTGCCCGGCTTCTGGGCCAGTGTGTCCGGGAGACCCGGGTGACCGAGCGGGTGGACCTTACCCACGGCAAGCCCCCCATTCAAGCCATCGTTCGGGTGAATGCCGCCGCCCGGGTGACCGAGATCAAGCAGGTTGCGGGAAAGGCGGTGCTCCGGGGGGAGCTGAACCTCCATATCCTGTACCAAAGCGCCGCAGGGGGCTTCGATCAGCTGGAATACACCCTGCCCACCAGCGCCATCTGCGAGCTGGATGGTCTGGGGGAGGAGAGCCTCTGTGACGTCTGCCAGCAGGTGACCTCGGTTACCGCCGAGCCTGCCGCCGCCGAGGATGGGGAATATCGCCTGATTGCCATTGACGCCGTAGTGGAAAGCCGGGCCCGGGGCTGGCTGCCCTATACCGCCCGGTACTGCTCCGACTGCTATTCGACCAAGAACCAGTGCACCTTCCGCACCCGCGCTGCCTCCCTGACCCAGGTCAGCCGTGTTATCCAGGAGGCCGTACCCTGCAAAGAAACCGTTCCCTTGCCGGAAAAAGCGGAGACCGTGGTGGATCTGTGGTGCGAGGAGGTGAGTGCTGCTGTCCGCAGCGAAAACGGCGGGCCGGTGGCAGAGGGAAAGGTCACCGTTGCCATGCTGGCAAAGCTGGAGGATGGACAGCTCTACTACTTTGACAAGGTGCTGGAGATCTCCAAGAAGATCCCCTGTGAGGAGGATGGAGCCCTTTTGGAGGCCCGCCTCGCCTGTCTGGGCTGCTCCTGGAGCTTCTCCGCCAACGACACCCTGGAGGTCCGCTGTGACCTGGAGCTTACCGGGACCCTTTCCCGGCCGGTGCGGACCATGCTTCTGGACGAGGTCCAGGTGGACGAAAAAGCCCCCCGGGAGGACGCCGCCGCCCCCGGACTGTACCTCTACCTGGCGGACCCGGAGGAGACCCTGTGGGATATTGCCAAACGGTACAACACCAATATGGATAAGATCACCGGGGAAAATCCGGAGGAGAACCAGGGCAGAGAGCGCCGGGTCCTTCTGATCCCGGTACTGTGATTAGGAGGGCGGAACGCATGGAAAAGACCACATTATACCAGGACATTGCAAAGCGCACCGACGGGGATATTTATGTCGGGGTGGTGGGTCCGGTGCGCACCGGGAAATCCACCTTTATCAAGCGGTTTATGGAAACGCTGGTGCTCCCCAACATCGAAAGCGAGGCCCGGCGGGAGCGGGCCACCGACGAGCTTCCCCAGTCCGCGGCAGGAAAGACCATTATGACCACCGAGCCTAAGTTCATCCCGGAGGAAGCGGTGAAGATCTCGGTGGACCAGGCAGCTTCCTTCCAGGTGCGGCTTATTGACTGTGTGGGATATATCGTCCCCAGCGCCCTGGGGTATATTGAGAATGAACAGCCCCGGATGGTAATGACCCCCTGGTTCGACCGGGAGATCCCCTTTAATATGGCGGCAGAGATCGGCACCAAAAAGGTGATCACCGAGCACAGCACCATCGGCCTGGTGGTCACCACCGATGGCTCCATCAGCGACATCCCCCGCGGGGAGTACGAGGAAGCCGAGGGCCGGGTCATCGGGGAGCTTGCCGAGATCGGAAAGCCCTTTGTTATCCTGCTGAACTGTGTTCAGCCCAAGAGCCCCAAAAGCCGGGAGCTCCGCCAGTCCATGGAGGAGAAGTATCAGGTGCCGGTGGTGGCGGTAAACTGCCTGGAACTGGATGAAGACGACATCCGGGAGATCCTCACCCGCATCCTTTACCGGTTCCCGGTGAAGGAGGTGGCCCTGGAGCTTCCCGCCTGGATCATGAACCTGGAAAAAGACCACTGGCTCCAGAAGTCCATCTACCAGCAGGCCCGTCTCTGCGGGGAGGCTTTGGACCGCATCGAGGGAGCCGCTGCCGCAGTGGCGTCCCTTGCCGAGTGCGAAAACATTTCCGACGCCCGGATCTCCTCCATCGACCTGGGGAGCGGCAGCCTGCGGTGCCGGCTGGATATTCCCGGCGGCCTGTTCTACCGCATCCTTGGGGAGGCCACCGGTCTGGAGATCGACGGGGAAGAGGGTCTCCTGCCCTGTATGATCGAGCTGGCAGCCATTAAACGCAAGTACGACAAGATCAGCGGGGCCCTGGAGGAGGTGGCCGCCACCGGCTACGGCATCGTTATGCCCAGCCTGGAGGAGCTCACCCTGGAGGAACCGGAGATTATGAAGCAGGGCGGCCGGTACGGGGTGCGCCTCAAGGCCAGTGCCCCCAGCATCCACATGATGCAGGCCAACATCACGACGGAGGTGGCTCCCATTGTGGGAAGCGAGCGCCAAAGCGAGGAGCTGGTACACTACCTCCTAAAGGAGTTCGAGGAGGACCCCGGCAAGATCTGGGAGTCCAACATCTTCGGCAAATCCCTCCACGAGCTGGTAAACGAGGGGCTCCACAACAAGCTGTACCGCATGCCCTCCGACGCCCGGATGAAGATGCAGGAGACCACCGAGCGGATCATCAACGAAGGCTGCTCCGGCCTGATCTGTATCATTCTGTAAAAAGACCCCCGCGCCTTCCCGAGGATGGGAGGGCACGGGGGTTTTATCTTGTGACCTATTCCTTCCCCTGGTTCTTCCTTGCCAGATACCGCCGCTGGAACCAGATGCCCCCCAGCCCCAGCAGGCCGGTGCAGAGGAAGATCCCGGCGGTCAGCCACAGGTTATTCCCCGCAAAGCTGGCCCCCGCCCAGGTGGAGGTGATCACCGAGGGGATCCGGGCCAGGGTGGAGAGAAGAAGGAACCGCCCCAGGGGCAGGGGGCTGAGACCGCAGACATAGACCAGGATATCCTTGGGGGTGCCGGGGATGAAGTAGAGAAGAAAGACGATCCCCTCCAGCCGGGCTTCGTCCTGGAGGAATTGGTATTCCTGGAGCTTCTGCCCCAGGGAGGTGCGCTCAAAAGCGGCCTTTCCCTTTTTCCGGACCACCTGGAACACCAGGGCGGAGCCCAATAGGCACCCCAGCAGGCAGAGGGCCAGACCGCCAAAGGCCCCGTACATGGCACCGGCAGCCAGCTCCACCGGCTCCCCGGGGATGATAGCCACAACGATTTGGAGGATCTGCACCCCCAGCAGGGCCAGTACCCCCCATATCCCCATAGCTTCTACCTTCCCCTGGAGCCAGGGGCCGAATTCCGGCTGGAACATCCACCGGATCAGGGGGAGGCAGGCGGCGCAGAGAAGGAGAAAAAAGAGGACAAGGCCCCCAAGAAGGAGCCCCTTTCCACCGGAAGCATTCTCTGTATGTGTTTTTTTCATCTATGGTTCCTCGCTTTTTTCTTTCAGGCTCTGTATTTTTATCGGGAAATTTGCTATAATGAAGGTCCGGCAGTCAAAAGGCAGGGCCTTTCTTGCTGTCTATGATACGACACGATACCAATAAAAGCTGCGAATAATCTACAAACAATTTGTAAATATTTCCGCCCCGCCGGCGGAAAAAAGAAAGGTGGGTTTTTGTGGAATACAATGCCTTCACCGAGGGGGTCCGTCCGGGCAGTGTCACCACCAGCCACGAGGTGATGATCCTGATCTGCTACCTGATCGAGCGCGCCGGCCAGCCGGTTTCCTTCAAGGAGCTGAACGCCGCCCTCCAGGGCCAGGAGCTGGTGAACTACTTCCAGTTTGCCGAGACCATGGAGAGCCTGCGGCGCACCGGCCATATCCTTCCCCGGGAGTACCACGGGGAACCGTGCTTTGTTCTCAGCGAGGAGGGCCGCCAGGTCTCCCGGACCTTCGAAGCCGGGCTTCCCCCGGCGGTACGGGAGCGGGCGGCCAAGGCCATGGAGCGGATCCTGACCCTGGTGCGCCGCCAGCGGGAAAACCAGGTGGAGATCAAAGAGGTGGAGGATGGCTGGAAGGTCACCCTTACCATTACGGATATTGGCAGCGACCTGCTTTCCCTCACCATCTTTATGCCCACCCGGAAGGAATGCGAGTCCATTCGCCGCCGGTTCCTAAACGACCCCATGCTCACCTACAAGGGGGTGTTTGCCCTCCTCACCGGGGATACCCAAACCGTGGGGGAGCTGGTGGAAAGCCAGCAGGACCTTTTTACTGATTAACAAAGGAGCAGCCTATGACAAAGTCCATTATCACCCTTTTTCTCACCTTTTATTCGGCGGCCAGGGTCTCGGCTATGGCCTATCACCTATACTACCAGCTGGACAGGCTTCCCAGCGGGGTGTTCCTGATCACCTCCGCCTGTTGTCTGGTCTGCTTCGGGGCGGCCGTGGCCCAGTATCGGGGACGCCTTCGGGGAAAGACACTGAAAAACGTCCTGATGCTGGTGGCCGCCGCCGCCGCTGCCAATATGCTCATTGTATACCTGAACCCGGTCAACGACCTGGGGAATATTGACCTTCTTGTTACCGGGACCCTGTTTGACATGGCGTTTTATCTGGGGGTTCTCACCCTGCGCATCCCCGACGCTCCCGCCCGGCCGCCTGTAGTCCACGGCCGGAGCGCCCCTCCGGCGCCCGAGGACCAGGAGTTGGATGAGCTCCTGGAGAGCTTTGGCGAGGAACCGGAAAAATGATACAGAAAGCGCCCTCCTGCCGGTATTGGTCAGAGGGCGCTTGGTATTATCCGAAGAAAGGGGCAAGCCAGGAGACGATTCCCTGGGAAATGCCCCAAAAGAGGTCGTGCCTTGACCCGCATTAGAACGCCGCGAACAAAAGGAAGCAAAACCCAAGCAAAAGGGGCAGGAACGAATTGCTTTTTAGGGGATTTTCAAACGAAGAGCACCGGTCCTTCCCCGGGGAAACAAACCGGATGAAAAGAAAAAGCAGCAATACAGCGGCGATAACCGCCAGCACCAGCCGCCGCTCAAAAGGAGGCAGGGAAGATAGACGAAGCAGGATAGCGACAGCGAGAACCAGGAAGAATCCATAAGATCTGATACGAGCTCCTGCCGCCCGGCGCTGGTCTTCGGTGAAGATCCTTCGAATGCCCCATCGGATCAGGAAAACAGCACCTGCCAAAAGGCCCAAACAAGCGAAAAGGATCAGCAGCATTTTCCGAACGGCCAGGGACCCAGAAAACAGGGCAGGAAGCACAGCGGAAAGAAGAAAGAGCCCGATACAGTAAAGATACAGCAGCCCAAAGCCGCCCCGCCTCCGGCCCGGGGGATGGGTCAGCCAGTAAGCGGTGTTCCGGAGCTCCTGCACCTCCGGGATCTCCCGGAAGGACCACTGCCGGGATTCCTTTTCCAGCCGCACCAGGGGGATAAAATAGTCCAGGGCTTCCTCCTCGGTGTCAAAATCCACAACGGAGGTGTCCACCACAGCGGCCCGTTCGTCTGCCGCCGAAACCACCCAGCGGCCGCCCTCCTGGGCGATGATCATTTCGCCAGGGGCAACAGGATGGTCGCCGTACCAGTTGTAGCGCGTCAGCCCCTCTCGCTGAAGGATCGCTTGGGCCTCCTCCCGCTTCATAGCTGCCACCTCCCTTTTACAACATGATTATACCAAATTGTTCCCGCCGGCGCAATCGCTTATTATTGCAAAAAAATCCCCCAAAGGGGGGAGGGGAGAGTATGTCAGTGCAGCACCGAGGCCAGAAAGGCTGCGGTATCCGGGTTTTTAGGGGCGGTAAAAATCTCTGATGGGGGGCCTTCCTCGGCAATGGCTCCGTCCTTCATAAACAGGACCCGGTTGGCGGCCTCCCGGGCAAAGGACATTTCGTGGGTCACCACCAGCATGGTCATCCGTTCCTCGGCCAGCCGGCGCAGAATGCCCAGCACCTCCCCGGTGAGAAGGGGATCCAAAGCGGAGGTGGGTTCGTCAAACAGCATGATCTCCGGGCTTTTCATCAGCGCCCGGGCAATGGCTACCCGCTGCTTCTGCCCGCCGGAGAGCTTGGAGGGATAGACGTCGGCCTTGTCCCAAAGCCCGACCTTCTCCAGAAGCTGCCGGCATTTTTCTTCGGCGTCCCCGGCGCCGGGGGTGGTCATCCGGTAGGGCTCAATCAGGTTCTGCCGCACCGTCATGTGGGGGAACAGGTTGAAGCTCTGGAACACCATCCCCATCCGCCCCGAAAGGGCACGGCGGGTGCGGGGATCCGGGTACCGCCCGCCGGTGATGAAGGGCTCTCCGTCAATGGTCACCCAGCCCCCGTCCACCGTCTCCAAATCCATCAGACACCGCAGAAGGGTGGATTTGCCGGAGCCGGAGGAGCCGATAACGGCAATGACATCCCCCTGGTTTACCGTAAAAGAAACATCTGCCAGGACAGAAAGGGAATCAAAGGCTTTTCGCAGCTGCCGTACCTCCAGAAATGCCATGCTGCAGCTCCTCCTTGATCAGTAGTCAAATCTCTTTTCCAGCTTCTTCAGCAGCCAGGTGATCACCAGGTTCATCAGCAGATAGATGATCCCCGCTGCCACAAAGGGAAAGGTCTTGCCGGTGGAGCTGACAGCGGACTTGGCAAATTGCAGCACCTCCGGCACCGCCAGGGTGAACATGAGGGAGGTGTCCTTGACCAGGGTAATGGTTTCATTGGAAATGGAGGGCATTGCCACCCGGAGCATTTGGGGCACCACGATGCGCAGAATGGTTTGCCGCCGGGTGAGACCCAGCACCTTGGCAGCCTCGTACTGCCCCTGGTCCACTGCCAGCAGCCCGCCCCGGAAGATCTCTGCAAAATAGGCTGCGTAGTTGAGGACAAACCCCCAGATGGCGGCAGTGAACCGTCCCATGGTACTGAAATATCC
Organism: Angelakisella sp.; assembly: GCA_022794295.1. Lineage (GTDB taxonomy): Bacteria > Bacillota > Clostridia > Oscillospirales > Ruminococcaceae > Angelakisella. The sequence continues at coordinate 10,847 of JAAWEO010000010.1, forward strand.
GCCGATATAGGGCAGGCAGGGAAGACCGAAGTAGAGAAAAAGGAGCTGAAGCACCAGGGGGGTGCTGCGCATCAGGTAGACAAAGGCCCGGGCCAGCCACCGCAGGGGCGGAATGGCGCAGCGCATGATCATGGTGATCAGGAAACCCAGGGGCAGGGAGGCAAGGATGGTGATGAAAAAGAGCTTGAGGGTGGTCCCCAGTCCGGCGCCTACCCGCAGAAAGGTTGCGGCAATATAAGAAAGCTCCATGGTGTCCAGCTCCTATTGATTACTTAGAGCCCATTCAAAATCTCCCCGCACGCCGCTAGGTCAGGTCTTTTTCCACCCTGCTTCGTTAAAAAATCTTGCAATACACCAAGTATTCCTACGATTTTTTGCCTTGCAGGGCAGAAAAATCCCTGCCCTTTCGGCATACTTGGAGATCTTGAATAGGCTCTTAGGATCGTGTTCTGAAGTTACGCCCCGGGGTAGGAAAAGAGGATCCGGTCCTCACCGAACCATTTCTGGCTGATCTGGGCGGCAGTACCGTCCTTCACCAGCTCATCCAGGGTTGCCAGAATCAGGCCGGCCAGCTCCTGGTTTTCCTTTTGGAAGGCGATGCCGTATTCCTCGTCGGCAAGCTGCTCCTCCAGGACCTCCAGCAGACCCTCGCCGTTTTCAGCGATGTAATAGTCGGCAAACACCTTGTCGATCACCACTGCGTCAATGCGGCCGATCTTCAGGTCGTTAAACAGGGAGATGTTTTCCGGTGCCTTGACCAGCTCCTTTTCCGTGCCGGCGGCGGAGCAGCCCTGATACGCCTCGTCGGCGGAGGAAGCCTCCTGAAGGGCTACAATTTTGCCGCTGAGCTCTGCCAGGGTCTTGATGCCGGAGTCCTTCCGGACAACGATCACCTGGGCGTTGGCTACATAGGCAGGGGACATCAGCATGGCTTCCTTCCTGGCGTCTGTAATGGTCAGGCCGTTCCAAAGCACGTCCACCTTCCCGCCGTTGAGCTCCAGCTCCTTGGTGCTCCAATCGATGGGGGTGGGGACCGCCTCGATGCCCAGCCGGTCGCAGACTGCCTTGGCCAGGTCAATGTCAAAGCCCACCAGCTCGTTTTGATCATTCCGGAAGCCCATAGGGGGGAACTGGTCGTCCAGACCGATGACCAGCTTTGTGATGCCAGGAGTCTGGGAAGGCTCTGGCGGGGCAGGGGAGGGGGATGTGCTTTCAGGTACAGAGGAGGGAGAAGGGGCAGACGGGCTGCCGCAGGCAGCCAATATGGCAAGGGAAAGAACAAAGGCGATCATGGAAAAAAACGTTTCATTGTTTTGATACCTCCATAAGCAGTTGTGGATCTGGGATCAGCCATGCCGTGGTTTTTGAGCTCATGAAGGTATTATATACTTTATTACGCTACTATGCTACTATGATAATATGATAAAATCTTAAAAAATATGGAATTATCTCAGGAATGCTTCGAATTTCTCGCTAATTCGTAAGAATACAGCATTTTTTCCGCTGCCAGGATCCCGAAAAAACAAAAAAACAAGCGTCTGCCCCGTTTTTTCGGGCACATACGCTTGTGGTTTTGCATTGGCTACAGCCGTTCCGCCGCCTCCAGCTGAAAAAGCAGGTCCAGCAGCTGTCCCGGTCGGCTTGCCCGGTAGTGGGTGTCGATCTGGGCCGGATATCTTCCCCAGCAGGCCAACGCCCCGGTGACCCCTGCATTTCTGGCGCAGATCATATCCCCGGAGCTGTCCCCGACAAACAGGACCTCCTCCGGCTTTGCCCCGGTGACCTTCATGTAATAGAGGAGCGGATCCGGGTCCGGCTTGTGCTTTTCGGTATCCTCCAGCAGGACCACCGTCCCGAAGCAGTCGCCAAGGCCCAGGGGAAGAAAGACCAGTTCATATTCCCGTCGGGACTGGGAAGATGCGATCCCCAGGGTGTACCCCCGCAGGAGCAGGGCGTCCAGCAGCTGGGGGATCCCGTCATAAAGACGCACCTTCCCCAGCTTTTCCATACACTTGCGTTCCCACACCAAATGGGCAGCGGCAACATCAGGGAATCCCAGTACCCGCAGGGTGGTCTCGGTAGGCATACCAAAGGTATAGTGAAGCTCGGCCAGACTGTCCGAGTGGCCGAGAAATTCCTCCATCGTCTCCTGGAGGGCCAGCTGAAAGGCGGCCTCCGTATCGATCAAGGTCCCGTCGATATCAAAAACCACATGTCCAATGGGCATTTTAAAACTCCCCCCTTTCCCAGACTGTGACAGTTTATATAAAACAGTATACCACAAATTTGGGAAAAATCCTCTAATTTTTACTAAATTCTTGGAAAATATAGATTTGTTCAAATTTTTCCGGTATCATAGGAGGGTATCTTTGGCATATCGCCTGAAATGTGTTGGAAAGGAGTGTTTGCCGTGTATCTTCTCCGCCGGCTGGCCCGCACCTGTCTCAGCTGTCTTATGGCGGTGTCGGTGACCCTCTCCTGCTTTTACGGGGGGAACGAGGTCTACATCAGCCTCCAGGCCCGCCGGGCTAACCAGCAGGAAGCAGAGCTGGAGCAGATCTACCGCCAGGGGGAAACCGGCACCTCCTGGGAGGAGGGACGGGAAATGGACCCCCGTCTGGCCTCGCTGTACGCCATCAACCCCGACCTGGTGGGCTGGCTGGAGCTGGGGGGAGAGAACGCCTTTTCCGCCCCGGTGGTCCAGCGGGACAACACCTATTACCTGAAGCATGATTTTTACGGCAAGGAGGACCGCCACGGCGCGGTGTTTCTGGACTACCGCAACGAAACCGCCCCCCGGGATGATAGTCTGATCCTTTACGGCCACAATATGAATGACGGGGCCTGGTTCCACTACCTGGTCAACTATCAGAGCCCGGAATTTGTGGCGGCCGATCCCATGATCACCTTTGATACCCTCCGGGAAAAGGGGGAGTATGTGGTGGCAGGGGTGTTTGTTGCGGCCACGCTTCCCCAGCACGGGGATGATTTTGACTACCACAACCGGACCTCCTTCGACACCATCGAGGAAAAACAGGACTACCTGGACCGTATCGCCAGGCGCAGCCTTCTAAACACCGGTGTGGAGGTGACCGTTCGGGACGAGCTGCTGACCCTTTCCACCTGCCTTTACGATTTTGCCGGAGAACGCCTAGTGGTGGTGGCCCGGCGGCTCCGGAATGGGGAAAGCCCAAAGGATTTTGAAAACCTTCCTGTGACCAGGGCCCAAAATCCGGAAATGCCCGCGATCTGGAACCAGCTTTATGGCTGATCCCATTGTCAAAAGCCGCAAACAAGAAATCTCCGGCATTTTTTCACAAAGTGACCTTTTGCCCCCTTGCCAATTATGTCAAAAAAGGGTATCATGATAAAAAAGGCGAAAAAGAAGCCAACAGGCCAGTTTTTTCCATTTGGCGGGTTTGGCTTTTGACAACGGATGCCGGAAAAGGAGGGGAGGATATGGGCAGCAGCCATTCCCACAGCGGTCACAGAAAGAGGACCAGGGAAGAATTTCTGCAAAACGGCCTGGACCACCTTCCGCCCCATCGGGTCCTGGAGATCCTTCTTTTCTATTCGATCCCGCAGAAGGATACCAACGAGCTGGCCCATCAGCTGGAAAACCGCTTCGGCTCTTTGGCCGGGGTGCTGGATGCTCCCTATAAGGAGCTTCTCACTGTAAACGGGGTGGGGGAGAATACCGCGGTCCTCCTTCGCCTGATCAGTGCCATTGCCCGCAGGTACTACCTGGAAAAGGCGGATACTGCCCCCCAGGATGATTACATGCGTGTTGTGGAGGAAAAGCTGAAGGCCTGGTATGTGGGGCGTACAAAGGAGTCCCTCACCCTTGTAAGCTTGGACAACCGGCTAAGGATCCTTCATATTGACGAGGTCAAAACAGGGGTGGCAGATGCGGTGCAGATCCAGTATCGGGAGTTGGCTAAAATTGCCCTGAGCTACAACGCCACCAATGTGATCCTGGGGCACAACCACCCCTATGGTACGGCTCTGCCATCCAAAGCGGACCAGACCACCACCATTGCCCTGATCAATTTGTTCCGGGAGATTGAGATCGACCTTTTGGACCACCTGATCATCTCCGGGAACGAGTGCGTCTCCATGAGGAATTGCGGCTACCTGATCGGGGCAATCTAGGGGAAGCAGGGAAAAACAAAAGCCTGCCGGAAAAAACAAGACCGGCAGGCCTGTTTTTTTCCGTTGGCGTCTTGCAGTCCGGGGAAAAATAGGGTATAATAGTTCCGGTTGTATCCGAACATATGTGCACAACAAAAGGGGGAGAGAGTATGCCGGACACCTTTCAGCTGGTGTCGCCCTTTCAGCCCACCGGGGACCAGCCCCAGGCCATCGATGCCTTGGTGGAAAGCGTTCTTGCCGGAAACCGGGAGCAGATCCTAAAGGGGGTCACCGGCTCCGGAAAGACCTTTACCATGGCCAACATCATCCAGCGGCTGAACCGCCCCACCCTGATCCTGGCCCACAACAAAACCCTGGCGGCCCAGCTCTGCTCCGAATTCCGGGAGTTTTTCCCGAACAACGCGGTAGAATATTTTGTCTCCTACTACGACTACTACCAGCCCGAAGCCTATATCGCCTCTACAGATACCTATATCGAAAAGGACAGCGCCATCAATGACGAGATCGAGCGCCTGCGCCACTCTGCCACCTCGGCCCTGTCGGAACGCCGGGATGTGATCATTGTAGCCAGTGTCTCCTGTATCTACACCCTGGGCGACCCCATCGACTACAAAAGCATGGTCATCTCCCTGCGGAAGGGGATGGAAAAGGAGCGGGACCAGCTGATCAAAAAGCTGGTGGAGCTCCAGTACGAGCGCAACGACCTGAACTTTACCCGGAACAAATTCCGGGTGCGGGGGGATGTGGTGGAAATCTTCCCCGCCTATTCCGCCGACTCCGCCTACCGTGTGGAGTTTTTCGGGGACGAGATCGACCGCATTGCCGAGATCAACACCGTCACCGGGGAGGTCAAAAATTTCATCAGCCACCTGGCTATCTACCCCGCCTCCCACTACATCGTCCCCCGGGAGCGGATCCTGGAGGCGGTCCAGGAGATCCGCCAGGAGTGCGACCGGCGGGTGGAGTATTTCCGGGAAAACGGAAAGCTGATCGAGGCCCAGCGCATTGCGGAGCGCACCAACTACGATATGGAGATGCTCCTGGAGATCGGCTTCTGCAAGGGGATTGAAAACTATTCCCGGGTGTTGGCCGGAAGGGAGCCGGGAAGCACCCCCTGCACCCTGATGGACTATTTCCCCGAGGATTTCCTTATGTTCATTGACGAATCCCATGTCACTCTGCCCCAGGTGCGTGGGATGTACGGCGGGGACCGCTCCCGGAAGGAAAATCTCATTCAGTTCGGTTTCCGTTTGCCCTCCGCCCTGGACAACCGCCCCCTGAACTTCGATGAATTTCAGGGAAAGCTGAACCAGGTGCTCTACGTCAGCGCCACCCCCGGGGCCATGGAGCGGCAGAACGGGGCCCCGGTGGTGGAGCAGGTGATCCGCCCCACCGGTCTTTTGGACCCGGAAATTGTGGTGCGCCCGGTGGAGGGACAGATCGATGACCTTCTCAGCGAGTGCAATGCCCGGTCCGCCAAGGGGGAGCGGGTGCTGGTGACCACCCTGACCAAGAAGATGGCGGAAAATCTCACCGAGTACATGGAAAAAGCGGGAGTAAAGGTTCGATACATGCACCACGATGTGGATACCATCGAGCGGATGGAGATCATCCGGGACCTGCGCCGGGGGGAGTTCGATGTCTTGGTGGGGATCAACCTTCTCCGGGAAGGCCTGGATATCCCGGAGGTCTCCCTGGTAGCCATTCTGGACGCCGACAAGGAGGGCTTCCTGCGAAGCGAGACCAGTCTGGTCCAGACCATCGGCCGGGCCGCCCGGAATGTGGAGGGCCGGGTCATCATGTACGCCGATTCGGTGACCGACTCCATGGAGCGGGCCATTAGCGAGACCTACCGCCGCCGGGAGATCCAGCAGCGGTATAACCAGGAGCACGGCATTACCCCCAAAAGCGTCAAGAAGGAGATCCGGGAGATTTTGGAGATCTCCACCAGCGAATCGGTGGACAAGCGGATGAAAAAGCAGATGAACCCCAGGGAACGGGAGGCGATGATCGCAAAGCTCACCGCCGAGATGCGGGACGCCGCCAAGATCCTGGAATTCGAGCACGCCGCTTATCTCCGGGACAAGATCCAGAAGCTGCGGGAAGAAAAGTAGCATAGGAGGAAATCAGTTTGGCAATCGACCAGATCATTATCAAAGGGGCCCGGGAAAACAACCTGAAAAATATAGACCTTTCTATCCCCCGGGACAAGCTCATTGTCTTTACCGGCCTTTCCGGTTCCGGCAAAACCTCTCTGGCCTTTGACACCATCTACGCCGATGGCCAGCGGCGGTATGTGGAAAGCCTTTCCTCCTACGCCCGGATGTTCCTGGGACAGATGGACAAGCCCGATGTGGATTCCATTGAGGGGCTTTCCCCGGCCATTTCCATTGACCAAAAGACCACCTCCAAAAACCCCCGCTCCACGGTGGGTACCGTAACAGAGGTTTACGACTATCTCCGTCTGCTCTATGCCCGCATCGGCATCCCCCATTGCCCGGTCTGCGGCAGGGAGATCACCCAGCAGACGGTGGACCAGATTGTGGACAAGGTGATGGCCCTCCCCGAGGGGACCCGGATCCAGGTGATGGCCCCGGTGGTGCGCCGCCGGAAGGGGGAGCACCAGAAGGAATTTGAGGCCGCCCGCCGGGCCGGGTATGTCCGGGTGCGGGTGGACGGAAATCTTTACGAGCTCACCGAGACCATCCAGCTGGAAAAGAACAAAAAGCACACCATCGAGGTGGTGGTGGACCGCCTGGTCATTAAGCCGGAGATCCGTTCCCGCCTCACCGATTCCATCGAAACCGCCTCCGGCCTTACCGGGGGCCTGGCCCTGGTGGATGTCATCGGCGGGGAGGAGATCCTCTTTTCCCAAAACTACTCCTGTCCCGATCACGACATCTCCATTGAGGAGCTGGCCCCCAGCATGTTCTCCTTTAATAACCCCCACGGCGCCTGCGAAAAGTGCACCGGCCTGGGGACCTTCCAGCGGGTGGACCCCGACCTGGTGGTGGGGAACCGGGACCTCTCCCTGGCCCAGGGGGCCATCCGGGTCTCCGGCTGGAGCTACCAGGACGGAGGCATCGCCCGGATGTACTTTGATGGCCTGTCCAAGCACTTTGACATCCCCCTGGATGTCCCGGTGAAGGAGCTCCCCCAGGCAAAGCTGGATATCATCCTTTACGGCACCCGGGGGGAGAAATTCCGGATGGAACGGGAGACCGGAACCATGACCGGCAGCTACTACACCGATTTTGAGGGCATTGTCAACAACCTGGAGCGGCGCTTCCGGGAGACCAGCAGCGAATACGCCCGGTTTGAGCTGGGGAACTATATGACCGCAGTGGAGTGCCCTGTCTGTCACGGGGACCGGCTGAAAAAGACCATTCTGGCGGTGACCGTAGGGGGAAAGAACATTGCCGATTTCTGCAAGCTGTCGGTAAAGGAGGCCCTTCGCTTTACCGAGGAGCTGACCCTGACCCGCCAGCAGGAGCTGATCGCCGGGCAGATCATCAAGGAGATCCGTTCCCGCCTGGGATTTTTGGTCAATGTGGGGTTGGATTATCTCACCCTGTCCCGGTCCGCCGGAACCCTCTCCGGCGGGGAGAGCCAGCGCATCCGCCTTGCCACCCAGATCGGTTCCAGTCTGATGGGGGTGCTGTATATTCTGGACGAGCCCAGCATCGGCCTCCACCAGCGGGACAATGACCGCCTTATTGACACCCTGAAGCATCTCCGGGACCAGGGGAACACCGTCATTGTAGTGGAGCATGACGAGGACACCATGCGCGCCTCCGACTATATTGTGGACGTAGGCCCCGGGGCCGGGGTCCACGGAGGGGAGATCGTATTTTCCGGCCCCCCCAGCAGCATCGAGGCCTGCAAAGAGTCGGTGACCGGCCAATTCCTCAGCGGGGCCCGCCGGGTGCCGGTGCCCAAGACCCGGCGCCCGGGGAACGGGTACTTCCTCCAGGTGCTGGGGGCCGCTGAACACAACCTCAAGGGGCTGGATGTCAAATTTCCCCTGGGGACCTTTATTGCGGTCACCGGTGTTTCCGGCTCGGGAAAGAGCAGTCTGGTCAACGAGATCCTGTACAAGAGTCTTTCCGCCTCCCTGAACCGCAGCCGGGCCCGGTCCGGGGCCCATCGGGAGATCCTGGGGGTGGAATATCTGGACAAGGTCATCAACATCGACCAGTCCCCCATTGGCAGGACCCCCAGGTCCAACCCGGCCACCTATACCGGCACCTTCACCGATATCCGGGAGGTGTTCGCCGCCACCAATGACGCCAAGATGCGGGGCTACAAGAGCAACCGTTTTTCCTTTAATGTAAAGGGGGGAAGGTGCGAGGCCTGCGAGGGAGACGGCATCATCAAGATCGAGATGCACTTCCTCCCCGATGTCTTTGTCCCCTGTGAGGTGTGCAAGGGCCGCCGGTACAACCGGGAGACCCTGGAGGTCCATTATAAGGGCAAGAGCATCTACGACGTGCTGGAGATGACAGTGGAGGAGGGACTGGCCTTCTTTGAAAATATCCCCAAGATCAAGCGGAAGCTCCAGACCCTTTACGATGTGGGGCTGGGATATGTAAAGATCGGCCAGCCGGCCACCACCCTTTCCGGCGGTGAGGCCCAGCGGGTGAAGCTGGCCACCGAGCTTTCCAAGCGGCCCACCGGTAAAACCGTCTATATCCTGGATGAGCCTACCACCGGCCTCCACGCCGCCGATGTTCAAAAATTGGTGGAGGTACTGCAAAAGTTTGTAGATACCGGTAATACTGTGATCGTCATCGAGCATAATATGGACGTGATCAAAACCGCCGACCATATTATCGACCTGGGCCCCGAGGGCGGGGACAAGGGGGGGACCTTGGTCTGCTGCGGTACCCCGGAGGAAGTGGCGGCCTGTCCCGGCTCCTATACCGGGAAGTATCTGAAAAAGTATCTGGGTCTGGAAAAGTAGCTTTTTACGGGATCCGTCTGTTTTGTTGGGCAGGCGGACCCTGTTCCGTGGAAACAGGCCGCTGCCCGCAGTTTGTACAGGAAATGACCGGGATTTGCCCTGCTTTTGTGGCAAAGGGAAGAATTTTCCAAAGTCCCTTTACATAACTATACTAATATGGTATAGTTTAATTAGCCCAAATGGCAAATGTAAGAAAGGAGAAATGAAAAATGGCAAAGTATGTCTGCACCGTATGTGGTTTTGTTTATGACGAGGCGGAGGGCCATCCCGACAGCGGCATCGCCCCCGGCACCAAATGGGAGGATGTTCCCGAGGACTTCACCTGCCCCCTCTGCGGCGTAGGGAAGGATCAGTTCGAGCAGGAGTAAGAAAAACAGGACAGAAGCGGAGGTGGTTCCCATGAAGCAGATCACAGAAGGGATCTATGAGGTAGGCGCCCTGAACCCTGCCATGCGGGTGTTCGATATTGTAATGGAGACCGATTACGGCACCTCCTATAATTCCTATTTGGTAAAGGGCCGGGAGAAGACCGCGCTGATCGATGTTTGCCACAGAAGCTTTTTCGGACCTTATTTGGCAAATATCCGGGAGGTCTGTGACCCCAAGAGCATTGACTATATCGTCCTGAACCACAACGAGCCGGATCATACTGGTGCCCTGGCGGAGCTGCTGCCGGAATTGGGGGAGGTCACCATCTATACCTCCCAGGCGGGGTCTATTTATATCAAGGCCATCACCAACCGCCAGGACCTGAATATCCACGTGGTAAAGGATGGGGAGACCCTGGACCTGGGGGGAAAGACCCTCCGGTTTCTCTCCGCCCCCTTCCTCCACTGGCCCGATTCCATCTTCACCTACCTACCGGAGGACAAGGTGGTTTTCACCTGCGATTTTCTGGGAGCCCACTACGCGGAGCCCTATTTGTTTGACTACAATGTCACCTATTTGGAAAAGTACAGCAAGGCGTTTCGCGGGTACTATGACGCCATCTTCGGGCCCTTCAAGAAGTATGTCCGGGCAGGGCTTGAAAAGCTGGATCAGCTGGATTTTGATATGGTGCTGCCCAGCCACGGCCCTGTGCTGACCACCGACACCTTGCTGGAAACGGCCATTGCCAGATACCGCACCTGGAGCGCCTCAGTTCAGCGGGAGAAGAAGCTGGTGCCCGTCTTTTACACCAGCGCCTACGGCAACACCAAGCAGCTGGCCGTTGAGGTGATGCAGGGCGTTCGCAGCAGGCAGGATGTGGAGGTGCGCCTCTGCGATATCATCGACTATCCTATGGCGGAGATGCGCGCCCTCCTTAATGAGTGTGACGCTTTCGCCATCGGTACCCCCACTATCAACCGGGACGCGGTGCCCCCGGTGTGGGAGCTGCTTGCCGGGATGGATGCCATCAACAGCGCGAAACGTCCCTGTGTTGTTTTTGGCTCCTATGGCTGGAGCGGGGAGGGCTGTCCCAATGTGGCGGCACGGCTCCAGTCCCTGAAATGCAGCTTGCTGGAGGAGCCCCTTCGTGTGACCTTTGTCCCCACCCAGGAGGATCTGGAAAAGGCCAGGGCTCTGGGGGTCCGCCTTGGGGAAGCGATCTGAGCCGCTATTCCAAAACAGAGCCGGCAGGTATTTTCCTGCCGGCTCCGTTTCTGTCTATGAGAAGGTGGAAAAAACCGGTATTTTTCCCTTCGGGGAGAAAAAAACGGCTTTCGGAAGGGATATTTTTGTAAAAAAGAGGGGGAAAGATCAGATTACACCTTGCATCACAGGGGTAACATATGGTAGAATAGCTGAGATAGAGTTACATCATTGACTAGGAGGTAACAGTTTATGATTTCTGCCGGAGAGTTTCGGAATGGCGCCACCTTCGATATGGAGGGCAGCGTTTATTCCATCATCGAGTTTCAGCATGTAAAGCCCGGAAAGGGTGCCGCCTTTGTGCGCACCAAGATCCGCAATGTCATTACCGGTGCCGTGACCGAGCGCACCTTCAGCCCCACTGAAAAGTACCCTGTGGCAATGATCGAGCGCAAGGATATGGAATACCTGTACAACGACGGGGATCTTTATTACTTTATGGACAGCGAGACCTATGAGAACCTGCCCATCAATGCCTCGGTGCTGGGGGACAACTTTAAGTTTGTCAAGGAGAACACAGTGGTGAAGGTTCTTTCCTACAAGGGCTCTGTCTTTGGCGTGGAGCCCCCCAACTTTATGGAGCTCACCGTCACCAAGACCGACCCCGGCTTTGCAGGCAACACCGCCACCAACGCCACCAAGCCCGCCACCCTGGAGACCGGGGCGGAGATTAAGGTGCCCCTGTTTGTCAACGAGGGGGACCGCATCCGTGTAGACACCCGTACCGGCGAGTACATGGAAAGAGCGTAAGCAAAAACCGAAAAGGCGCTGAAAAATAGGAGGATTTCCAAAATGATGACCATTACCGAGAAAGTGGCCTACCTGAAGGGGCTGGCCGAGGGCATGAAGATGGACAGCTCCACCAATGAGGGGAAGCTGCTCCTGGCAGTGATCGATACCCTGGACGACATCGCCCTTACCGTCTCCGATCTGGAGGACACCGTGGCGGAGCTTTCCGCCCAGGTGGACGAGATTGATGACGACCTGGGCGAAGTGGAGGAGGACCTCTACGGCGACGAGGACGAGGACTGCGGCTGTGACGGCGAGGACTTCGACGACACCCTTTACGAGGTGGAGTGCCCCAACTGCGGGGATGTCATCTGCCTGGATGAGGAGATGCTGGACGAGGGGGAGATCGACTGCCCCAACTGCGGCGAAAAGCTGGAGTTCGACTTCGAGGATGGGGACGAGCCCTGCGGCTGCGGCCATCATCACGAGGACTAAGAGCCCATTCAAGACTTCTCGCATTCTGCATGCTTGGAGATCTTGAATAAGGTCTCTAAGAGCAGAAACATTCCGAAACAATACAGGGCGGTCGCATAGCAATATACGGCCGCCCGGCGATTGTCCCGCCGGAAAAGGAACAGACATGAAACAAGCCCCCTGGGGCATTTAATGGGGAGTGTGGAACAGTGAAGGGAAGAAGGACCGGAGCGGCGGCAGAGGTGGCCCTGATGGGGATGCTTTTTGCCATGGCGATGGCCCTCAGCTTTGCAGAATCGCTGCTTCCGGTGTTTCCCATGCTCCCGCCGGGATTTAAGCTGGGGCTTTCCAACATCATCACCATGTATACCCTTTTCATCCTGGGTACAAAGAAGGGGTTTGCCATTGCGGTGATGAAGTCGGTGTTCGTTCTCCTTACCCGGGCGCCTATGGCGGCCTATCTCAGCCTTTGCGGCGGCATTTTGTCGGTAGCCGCTATGGCCCTGGCCGCAAAGCTGCGGCCCTTGGGGGAGGACTACATGCTTCTCAGCGTCATTGGGGCTCTGGCTCATAACCTGGGGCAGCTTCTGGCGTCGGTGACCTATACAAGCACCGTGATGTTTTATTATCTTCCGGTCCTTGTGGTTTCCGGGGTAGTGATGGGGATTATCACTGGGGTGGTTCTCAAGGTGGTAATGCCCTATATCAATAAAATAGGGGCCTTTCCCAGATCCCCGCATTAAGCGGAGTAAGGAAGGGCTCCGGGACGGTCCGGAAAAGGGGTTTATCCAGGTCTGTCCCAGTCAGCAACAAGAGAGATTTGGAGGGATGTGCAAGTGCCATCATTATTCAGCAAAGCGTTAAATGGTGTCAGTGTTAAGCACTGCAAAAACACCGCCAGCAGCGCAGCTGTGAGGATGCCTGTGCCGGACAAGGTCGTAATTCCCATGCTCCAGCACATGGGCGCCCCCTGTGAGCCGCTGGTCAAGGTGAAGGACACCGTAACAGTGGGGCAGCTCATCGGGGACAGCGATGCGTTCCTTTCTGCGCCGGTCCATTCCAGCGTTTCCGGCACCGTGACCGCCATCGAGGATTTTACCATGCCCGGCGGCCAGGTGTGCAAAAGCGTTGTCATTACCACCGATAAGCTCCAGACGGCTTGTCCCGATTTGGCCCCCCCGGTGGTGAACAGCAGGGAAGACCTGATCAAGGCGGCCAGGGCCTGCGGCTTGGTGGGCCTGGGCGGGGCAGGGTTCCCCACCCACATCAAGCTGAACCCCAAGAACCTGGACCAGGTGGATACCCTGGTGGTAAACGGAGCGGAGTGCGAGCCCTTCATTACCTGTGATATGCGCCTGATGCTGGAAAGAACCGACAGCATCGTCAGCGGCATCAAGACGGTGATGAAGTATCTTAATCTTAAGACCTGTGTCATCGGTGTGGAAAACAACAAACCGGAGGCCATTGCCGCCCTGAATCAGGCCATTTCCGGCCTGGAAAATGTCAGTGTTCTGGCGATGAACGCCCTTTACCCCAAGGGGGCGGAGAAGGTCATTATCTACGAGGCCACCGGCCGGGTGGTGGAGGAAGGAAAGCTTCCCGCCGATGCCGGTGTCATTGCCATGAACGTAGCCACCATCAGCAAGCTGGCGGATTATCTCCGGACCGGTATGCCCCTGGTGGAAAAGATGCTCACCATTGATGGCGGCTCGGTAGCCGAGCCCAAAAATATCATTGCCCCCATCGGTACCTCCATCAAGGATATGGTGGAATTCTGTGGCGGCTATAAGTCGGAGCCCAAGAAGCTGATCCTGGGCGGCCCCATGATGGGGATCTGCGTCTTTTCCGATGAATTCCCCCTGCTGAAGAACAACAATGCCATCCTGGCCTTTGACGAGAGCCAGTGCGCCCCGGTAAAGGAAACCGCCTGCATCCGCTGCGGCCGCTGTGTCCGGGCCTGCCCCTTTGACCTGGCCCCCGCCGCCATGGATAAGGCCTACCACATGGGCAATGTGGAACAGCTCCAGGCCCTGAAGGTGAACCTCTGCATGGAATGCGGAAGCTGCTCTTATGTCTGCCCCGCCCACCGGGAGCTGGCTATGTACAACAAGCTGGGCAAGCGTCTGCTCAGAGAAGCGAAGTAGGGGGTGTGAAGAATTGTCTAATCTGAAAGTCATTGCCCCTGCTCCGCACTTCCGGAGCGGGGAGAGCACAAGCTCCATTATGCTCAGTGTAGTGGCCGCCCTCATCCCCGCAGTGGTGGTGTCCTTCCTGGTCTTCGGACCCCGGGCCCTCCTGCTGGAGGCTGTCTGCGTCGCGGCCAGCGTGTTCTTTGAGTACCTGTTCCGGGTGATCATGTGCAAACGGGACAACACCATCTGGGATTGCAGCGCCATTGTCACCGGCCTGCTGCTGGCCTTTAACCTTCCGGTGGGGATGCCCATCTGGATGGCAGTGCTGGGCTGCGCCGTGGCGATCATCGTCACCAAGCAGCTTTTCGGCGGCATTGGCCAGAACTTTGCCAACCCCGCCATTGTGGGCCGTATCTTTCTGCTGGTCTCCTTCGGCGGTGCCATGACCACCTGGGCAGCCCCTCAGGGCTATTTCGGTGTGGACGCCGTTTCCGGCGCGACCCCCCTGGCTATTCTCAAGAACCCCGAGCTGGGCCTTAAGCCCCTTCCCGATATGCTGAACATGCTCCTGGGGATCCGGGGCGGCAGCGTGGGGGAGACCTGCATCGTGGCCCTGATCATCGGCGGCGTTTTCCTCATTTGGAAGAAGGTCATCACCGCCACCACCCCTGTGGTGTTCCTGCTCACCATCGTGGTCCTGTCCTTCTGCTTTGGACTGAACCCCGCCTATGAGCTGGTCGCCGGCGGCGCGGTGCTGGGCGCCTTCTTCATGGCCACCGATTATGCCACATCCCCTGTCACCGAATCCGGCAAGGTCATCTTTGCCCTGGGCTGTGGGATCATCACCATGCTCATCCGGGCCTTCGGCTCCTATCCGGAGGGCGTCTCCTTCTCCATCCTGCTGATGAACATTATGACCCCGCACATCGACAATCTGACCAGAAAGAAGCCTTTTGGAGGTGTTGTGAAATGAA
>JAAWEO010000011.1 GCA_022794295.1 Angelakisella sp.
CGCTGTCCGCCCTGGACCCGGACCGGACTGATGTCCGGTGACAGAAAGGCTACCCGGTACTGGGCGTTGGGCTTCGGGCATGGTGCTGCGCCGGCAGAAGCCTCGTTCGCCCCAGTCCGTCAAAGGCCGGGGAATCGTCCCGCCCTGCACCCGTTCGGACTCCAGGCACCCACTATCCACCCCCCACACCGTCAAGGCGCAAGACACCGGGTAGGGGCCGAAAAAAGAGTTAGGAGTTGTTTATGAGAGTATTAGTTGTAGGCGGCGGCGGCCGTGAGCATGCCATTATCCGCCGGTTGAAGGAAAGCCGTAGAGTAACCCAGCTCTTCGCCCTCCCCGGTAATGCCGGTATCTCCCAGGATGCTGCCTGTATCCCCGGAAAAGCCACCGATGTGGAAGCCATCGTTACCGCCGCAAAGGAGTACGAAATTGACTTTGTCGTGGTGGCCCCCGATGACCCCCTGGTCCTGGGCGCCGTAGACCGCCTCCGGGAGGAAGGGATTCCCGCCTTCGGCCCCGATGCCAAAGCCGCCATCATCGAGGGAAGTAAGGTATTCGCCAAAAACCTGATGCGGAAATATAATATCCCCACCGCCGGCTATGAGGTCTTTACCAGCCCCGCCGCCGCCCTGGAGTATGTGGAAAAGGCCCCCCTCCCCCTGGTGGTAAAAGCCAATGGCCTTGCCCTGGGGAAGGGCGTCCTGATCTGCCAAACCCGGGAGGAAGCCGAAGCCGCTGTCCGTTCCATGATGGAGGACCGGGTCTTTGGGGACAGCGGCGCGGAGATCGTGGTGGAGGAGTTCCTTACCGGCCCCGAGGTCTCGGTCCTCTGCTTCACCGATGGGGAGACGATTGTTCCCATGGTCTCCAGCATGGACCACAAGCGGGCCCTGGATGGGGACCAGGGCCTGAATACCGGCGGAATGGGCACCATCGCCCCCAATCCCTATTACACCCCCGCCGTTGCCCAGGTGTGTATGGAAAAGATCTTCCGTCCCACCGTCACCGCCATGAACCTGGAGGGCCGCACCTTCCGGGGCTGCCTCTACTTCGGCCTGATGCTTACCCCCCAGGGCCCCAAGGTCATCGAGTATAACTGCCGCTTTGGCGACCCGGAGACCCAGGTGGTGCTGCCCCTTCTCTCCGGGGATCTTCTGGAGATCATGATGGCCGTCACCGGCGGTACCCTGAAAGAGGTGGAGGCAGGGGTCCGCCCCGGCTGCGCCTGCTGTGTCGTTCTGGCTAGCGGCGGATACCCCGGCAGCTACGAAAAGGGCAAGGTCATCCGGGGCCTGGAGGAAAACGGCCAGCTCCCGGAAAGCTCCGGGGGGGAGGTCTACCACGCCGGTACCGCCCTGGACGAGGCCGGGCACTTCCTTACCGCCGGGGGCCGCGTCCTGGGGGTCACCGCCACCGGCGAAAACCTGGCCGCCGCCATCCAAGGGGCTTATGCCGCCGCACGGGGCATTAAGTTTGAGGGGGAGCAGTTCCGGTGGGATATCGGAAAACGGGCCATGTCCGCCCTGCCCCCCAAAAAGACCTGCACCAACTGTGGACAGGGGCCGGTCCACAGGGCGGTGGTCCGGCGGACCGGGGAGGTTATCTGCCTCTGTGGGGAGTGCGACACCGTTTGGACCGCTGGGGGAGAGACCGGCTTCACCGCCTTTATGGAGGAGCGGGGCCTGTCTCCCGCCTGGGAGGAGCTGGTCATCCTGACCACCTTGGACGAATCCGACACGCTGTAAGGGAGGACGAACACGATATGTCTATCTTTCGCATCTATGTGGAGAAGAAACCCGCTTACGCCGAGGAAAGCGCCCGGCTTCTCCGGGACCTGCATTCCCTGCTGGGGCTGACCGGCATCACCGGCCTGCGCCTGCTGAACCGCTACGATGTGGAGGGCATCGACCAGGCCCTTTTTGATGCCTGCCGCTCCACCGTCTTTTCCGAGCCCCAGGTGGATGACTGCCGGGAGGACCTGCCCCAGGGCAAGTATATCTTTGGGGTGGAGCCCCTTCCCGGCCAGTTCGACCAGCGGGCCGATTCCTGTGCCCAGTGCATCCAGATCGTTTCCCAGGGGGACCGTCCCACAGTAAAGACCGCCAAGATCTATGTCCTGGACGGGGCACTGACAGAGAAGGAAGTGGAGGCGGTAAAGAAATACGTCATCAACCCGGTGGAGTGCCGGGAGGCCAGTCTCCAAACCGCTGACACCCTGGCCCTTACGGTGGAGGCTCCCGACCAGGTGCCCACCCTTACCGGCTTTTTAGCCCTGGATCGGGAGGAACTGGCAGGCTTTGTCAAGCAGTACGGTCTCGCCATGGACCTGGATGATATCGCCTTCTGCCAGCGGTATTTCCAGGAGGAGGAACACCGGGACCCCACCCTTACCGAGATCCGGATGATCGACACCTACTGGAGCGATCACTGCCGCCACACTACCTTCGGTACCATTCTGGACGAGGTGCGCATTGAGGATGAAACGGTCCGCGCCGCCTTCGACCGATATCTCGCCATGCGTCAGGAGGTCTACAAGGACCGGGAGAAGCCCGTCTGCCTCATGGACCTTGCCACCATGGGGGCTAAGTATCTGAAGAAAACCGGGGTCCTGAAAAATCTGGACGAGTCGGAGGAGATCAACGCCTGCTCGGTCCGTATTCCTGTGGATGTGGACGGCAGGGAGGAGGATTGGCTCCTCATGTTTAAAAACGAGACCCACAACCACCCCACCGAGATCGAGCCCTTCGGCGGGGCGGCCACCTGCATCGGCGGGGCCATCCGGGATCCCCTTTCGGGGCGCAGCTACGTCTACCAGGCCATGCGGGTCACCGGTGCCGCCGATCCCCTGGTGCCGGTCTCCGAGACCATCCCGGGCAAGCTCCCCCAGCGGAAGCTGACCACCACCGCCGCCGCGGGCTACAGCTCCTACGGCGACCAGATCGGCCTTGCCACCGGCATTGTGGACGAGCTGTATCACCCCGGCTACGCCGCTAAGCGGATGGAGATCGGCGCGGTGGTGGGGGCGGCCCCGGCTAAAAATGTCCGCCGGGAGGTCCCTGCCCCAGGGGATATTGTTGTCCTGCTGGGCGGCCGCACCGGTCGGGATGGCTGCGGCGGTGCCACCGGTTCCTCCAAAAGCCACAACAAGGAGAGCCTGACCACCTGCGGTGCCGAGGTCCAGAAGGGCAACGCCCCCGAGGAGCGGAAGCTCCAGCGTCTTTTCCGGGACCCCGCCGCTGCCTCCCTGATCAAGCGGTGCAATGACTTTGGCGCGGGGGGCGTCTCGGTAGCCATTGGGGAATTGGCCGACGGTCTTGCCATTACCCTGGATGCCGTGCCCAAGAAGTACGAGGGCTTGGACGGCACCGAGCTTGCCATCAGCGAGAGCCAGGAGCGGATGGCCGTGGTCCTGGCCCCCAAGGATGTGGATAAATTCATCGCCATGGCCCACCGGGAAAACCTGGAGGCCACCAAGGTGGCGGTGGTCACGAAGGAGCCCCGCCTCACCATGGACTGGAAGGGCAAGCGAATCGTGGACCTGTCCCGGGAGTTTCTGAGCTCCAACGGGGCCGAAAAGCACGCTGACGCCTGGGTGGGACGGGATTATATAGCCCCCAGAACCTACACCGGCTCCCTGGAGGAAAAACTCCGGGCTATTGTAGGCGACCTTAACGTGTGCAGCAAAAAGGGAATGTCCGAGTGGTTCGATTCCACCATCGGGGCCGCCACTGTGGTGATGCCCTTTGGCGGTGTCCGCCAGCTGACCCCGGTCCAGACCATGGCGGCAAAGCTGCCCGTCCTCACCGGCCAGACCGAGACCTGCTCCGGCATGGCCTGGGGCTATAACCCGGTCATCATGAGCCAAAGCCCCTACAGGGGGGCCTACCTGGCAGTGGTGGAAAGCCTCTCCAAGCTGGTTGCCGCCGGTTTTTCCAAGGACCGGGCCTATATGACCTTCCAGGAGTATTTCGAGCGGCTGGGGGAGGACCCCAAGCGGTGGGGCAAGCCCCTGGCAGCCCTGCTGGGAGCCCTGGAGGCCCAGACCGACCTGGGAGTGGCTGCCATCGGCGGCAAGGATTCCATGTCCGGCAGCTTTGAGGACCTGGATGTCCCCCCCACCCTGGTATCCTTTGCCATCAGCTGGGGCAAGGCCGGGAATGTCATCAGTCCCGAGTTCAAGCAGGCCGGGAGCCCTGTGGTCTGGCTAGCGCCCCAGCGCAGGGACAACAGCCCCCTGCCCCAGGCCGGTAGCCTGCTGGCCCTGTTCCGCCAGGTGGAGGAGCTGATCGCCCAGGGGAAGGTCCTTTCCGCCTCCACTCCCACCTATGGCGGCATGGCAGAGCAGCTCTTTAAGTCCTGCCTGGGCAACCGTCTGGGCTTCGCCCTGGATGCAGGCTTTGCACCCGGCCGGCTGTTTGCCTGGGCCTACGGCGGCTTTATCCTGGAGCTGGCCCCGGGGGCGGAGCTCCCCGAAAACGCGGAGCTTTTGGGCACCGTAACCTCGGAATACACCTTTGCTGCCCAGGGGGAGACGGTGGACCTGGAGGTTCTCACCAGCCTGTACGAGAACAAGCTGGAGCCGGTATTCCCCTACCACACCACCGTCCAGACCCAGAAGGTCCCCATGGAGACCTTCACCTACAAGATGGCGGAAAAGCGGGCCGCCCCCAAGACCCGAATCGCAAAGCCAAAGGCCCTTATCCCCGTCTTCCCCGGCACCAACTGCGAGTACGACACCGCCCGGGCCCTAGAGCGGGCCGGTATTTCTGCCAACATTCTGGTGGTCCGGAACCTCACCGGCCAGGACGTGGCCGAATCCGCCACCGCCATGGCCGCCGCCATCCGGGAGAGCCAGCTGGTGGTCATCCCCGGGGGCTTCTCCGGGGGGGACGAGCCGGATGGCTCCGGCAAGTTCATCACCGCCTTCTTCCGCAGCCCCGCTGTAAAGGAAAGCGTCCGGGATCTCCTTCAGGCCCGGGATGGCCTGATGTGCGGCATCTGCAACGGCTTCCAGGCTCTAATCAAGCTGGGGCTGGTTCCCTACGGGGATATTGTGGAGGCCCGGGAGGACAGCCCCACCCTTACCTACAATGTCATTGGCCGCCACCAGTCCATGCTGGTGCGCACCCGCATTGCCAGCAGCAAGAGCCCGTGGTTCTCCCGGATGGAGCCCGGGGAGATCTACACCGTGGCAGTGTCCCACGGGGAGGGGCGCTTTGTGGCCCCCGAGGAGACCGCCCTAGCCCTGGCGAAAAACGGCCAGGTGGTCACCCAGTATGTGGACCTTGCCGGGGAGCCCACCCTGGATGTGCGGTACAACCCCAACGGCTCCCTCTACGCCATCGAGGGCATCACCAGCCCCGACGGGCGGGTGCTGGGCAAAATGGCCCATGTGGAGCGCAGCGGAGCCGATCTTTACCGGAATATCCCCGGGGAGAAGTATATGCCCCTCTTTGAGAGCGCGGCGGACTATTTTAAATTATAAAGAGGATGACACAGATGAACGCAGAGCCTGCTGCCCTGCTGGAAAAGCTGGAATCCCTTGTGGATACCGACGATCTGGAGTACGAAATGGATGATATTATGGCCCGGCTTGAGGCCCTGGGGACGGGTCCGGAGCTCACCCCCCACCTCCTGGCTATCATGGAACGCCACCCCCTGAGCGACTTCGGCTGCCCGGGGGCCATGGTCCACTTTATGGAGCAGGCCTATGGTCAGGGGGAGGAGATGCAGGAGGAATACGACAGGCTGGTGGCCGCGTCGGTCCGCCGCCGCCCCGCCCTCCACACCCTGTGGATGCTGAACCGGATCACCAATGTCAGCGAGGGGAAAAAGCGGGAGGGGTCCCTTGCCCTTTTCCGGGACATCATGGAAAATCCCGCCTGGGAAGAACCCGTCCGGGAGCAGGCCCGGGACTATTTGGAGTATCAGAACAGCAAATAAGCCGCTGCCCGGCAGGAGGAGGGGGACCCCCGTGAAAATAGAAGCCACCGGTCCCAGGGGAAGAAGCTCCCCCGCCGGGAAGTCCGGCACCCGAAAGGAATGGAAGCTGTCCCGGTCCCTGGAGGAACAGATCGCCGTCTGTGCCCGGGAGGACGCGGCCCGAGGGATCTACATGGGCGCCCGGTTTCTCCGCCTGCGAAGGGCGGAGGTGGAGACAGCCGCGCCGGACCGGGCCGCCCTGGAAAAGGCCATTGACACCCAAAACCAAAGGGCCCTCCGGGAGGTCCGGGAGGCGGACCAACGGTGGCTGCGCCTTCTCTCCGGGGGAAGGTACCAGGTAAAGGGCCAGTCCTCGGGGGAGGGCTCTGCTATCCACGTTCTGGACGAAAACGGAGACGAAATTTTGACCTATACCGCCGGGGTGGGCTGGCAGAAGAAGGCCTCCCGGGCGGAAAACCAGGTGCACAGCACGCTAAAGGCGGTGTATTTTGACGCCTACCGCACCGCAAGGAAGGAGCTTCTGGCTGCCCGGGGCGGTTTGGAAGCAGAAGCATAGGAGGAGATCATGGACCAGCACGACCGCTATATCAGCCCCTTTTCCACCCGGTATGCCAGCCGGGAGATGCAGTATATTTTTTCGGAAAACAACAAGTTCCGCACCTGGCGGAAGCTGTGGGTGGCCCTGGCAAAGGCGGAAAAGGAGCAGGGGCTTCCCATTACCCAGGAGCAGATCGACGAGCTTTCAGCCCACCTGGAGGACATCAACTACCAGGACGCCGCCGCCCGGGAAAGGGAGTGCCGCCACGATGTCATGAGCCACGTCTACGCCTACGGGCTCCAGTGCCCGGGGGCCAAGGGGATCATCCATCTGGGGGCCACCAGCTGCTACGTGGGGGACAACACCGACATGATCCTCATGAGAGAGGGCCTTCAGCTGGTGCGCAAAAAGCTTGTCAATGTTATCGCCCTGCTGGCAAAATTTGCCCGGGAGTACAAGGACATGCCCTGTCTTGCCTACACCCACCTCCAGCCCGCCCAGCTGACCACCGTGGGGAAGCGGGCCACCCTGTGGCTCAACGAGCTTGAGGGGGACCTGGAGGAGGTGGAGCACCGCCTTTCCACCCTGGCCCTTTTGGGGAGCAAGGGGACCACCGGCACCCAGGCCAGCTTTGTGGAGCTGTTCGAGGGGGACGAGGAAAAGATCAAGGCGGTGGAGGCATCCATCGCCCGGCAAATGGGCTTTGAGCGGGTGGTGCCGGTCTCCGGCCAAACCTACTCCCGCAAGGTGGATTACTATGTTTGCTCCACCCTTGCCGGCATCGCCCAGTCGGCCAGCAAGCTTTCCAACGACCTGCGCCTTCTGCAAAACTTCAAGGAGATGGAGGAGCCCTTTGAAACACAGCAGATCGGTTCCTCCGCCATGCCCTACAAGCGCAACCCCATGCGCAGCGAGCGGGTTACGGCGCTGGCCCGGTATGTGGTCATTGACCTGCTGAACCCTGCCTTTACCGCGGGGACCCAATGGTTCGAGCGCACCCTGGATGATTCCGCCAACAAACGCATTGCGGTAGCGGAGGCCTTCCTGGGGGTGGACAGCATCCTGTGCCTTTTGGAAAATATCTGCGACGGGCTGGTGGTTTACCCCAAGGTCATCCGCCAGCGGGTGATGAACGAGCTGCCCTTTATGGCAACCGAGAACATTATGATGAGCGCGGTCAAGAAGGGCGGGGACCGCCAGGAGCTCCACGAGCGGCTGCGGGTCCATTCCATTGCGGCAGGGCGGACCGTCAAGGAGGAGGGGAAGCCCAACGACCTGATCCAGAGGGTGTGCGCCGACCCTGCCTTTGGCCTGGAGCTTTCCGAGGTGGAGGCGCTGATGCGGCCCGAGGCCTTTACCGGCCGGGCGCCCCAGCAGGTGGAGGAGTACCTGACCCAGGTGATCGACCCCATCCTGGAAGCCAACCGGGAGCTGCTGGGGGACAAGGTGGAGATCACCGTATGATACGAAAAACCAATTAAAATAAGATAAATCCTTATAATATTGGTTTTTCAATGAGACGGGGCGGCGCGAAGCGACGCCAGCACGCGCAGCGTGTGTATCACCGACTTTTAGTCGGTGATTAGTCTGAAAATAGCATAAGCATAGAAAAGGTCCGGAGCGGTTCGCTCCGGACCTTCTGTTTATAGGGGAAGCTCCTGTTTAAATACTATAGTCTCCGTTCTTTCCGGTACGCAGCTGGAAGAACAGGGCGGTGCCTCCGGCGGCCAGGATCAGTACCCCCACCAGGGGCAGCACCCATCCGGGCAGTCCGCCTGCTCCGGTGTCCTCCACCGCCTCCGGGGGAAGGGAGGACACTGCGGTATCCTCCACCGGGGGCTCCACAGGCTCGGCGGTGACTTCATCCTCCGGCGGGACCACTACCTCCGCTGTGCTCTCCGGGGGCGGGGTCGTTTGGGCCGGTCCGGCAGGGGCGGCGGCTTCCGGCTGGACCCAGAGGTTTCGCAGGGAGATCACATATCTTCCCCCATAGGTCAGGGGCAGCTCCGCCATTCCGTTTTCATCCACCTTGACGCTGGCCCGGTATTCCAGCTTGGTGGTATTTTCATTGTAGAAGGAAAGGTACACCGTTTTTCCGGCGTATTCCTCCCCCACCGGCCAGCTGAGGGTGGCGGGGCAGGGGAGGCTGCCGCTGAAGGTGGTCTCCAGCTGGGCGATGTCGCTGCCCTCCACCGCTGCCGAAAGGTTCCGGTAACTGATCTTTTCCGCCGAAAGGTCGTAGTAAATGCGCCCGTCGGGGATGGATACCCCCTTGGAGGTATCAAAGGTCCAGAGGTAATTGCCGTAGTCCAGGGTAAGGAGAACCTTCTCCTCTGCCGCCTGGAGGAACAGGTCCTGGCTGATGGTTTCGCCGCTGTGGACCCGCAGGGAAAGGGTGCTTTTGCCTCCGCTTTGGGTAACCTTGCCGGAGGCCTCCGACCATCCCAGACTGCTGCTCCCGGACCCGCCCTCGGAGCTGCTGCTGGTTACCTTGATGGCAGGCTCCTGGTAGACCGTTTTCTCCTGGTACTTATCCAGGGCCACCATCTCCGCCCCGGCTGTAAAGGCGGAGGCGGGAAGGGACTGAGAGAAGGTCAGGTCGGCCAGCTCCACGCTCTTTAGGTTGGTGATGGGACGCAGGCGGTCGATGATCACGGTAAGAACCGTTTTCCCGTTCTCTGTGGAGGTGCGGACCTCCTGGAAGTGGGCAGGGGAGTCGTCCCGCCAGGTCACCTGGGGAGCCTCCACCTGGCGGTCAATAATAATGTCAAACTGCACCGACTCGAATTTGGTGTGAAAGGCATCCAGACGCAGGGTATACTGGTTCTTGACCCCGCTGGACCGCAGAACGATGCAGGGCTGCTGGGCGGCGAAGGCGGTCACCGCCGTAAGGGCAAGGACCAGCACCGCCAGCAGGAGGGGGAGAAATCGAAATCGCTTCATCTTTTATTCCTCCAGAGTAATTTTCGGCATGGATTCGTAGGTGGGGGAGGGGATCCACCGGGTGGTGCTGGTGATCCGGCCGCTGGCGCTCTCTGGGAGGTCCTTGCGGTGGAGCTCCGCCATGATCTGGGTGGGAAGCAGGCTGCTGAGGCAGGCCTCTGCGTCTCCTCCATCCTCTGTTGCGGCTTCACCCTCGGTTTGCTGCTTGGGAACAAAGATCCACAGGCCGTTGTCGATCTCCCCCATGTCTCCATTTTCGGGAAGGGCAGCAAAGAGGTAGACTTCACCCTCCATGGGGACACGATCTTTCTCAACAATGTTGTCCTCGGCCATATTCCCGGTCTGGCTGCGGCCGTAAATGCGCACGGTGTTGAACACCGGGTTCCCCCGGAAGCTGCCGGTGATGATCAGGGTACCGGCCTTCAGGTCATAGTAGTCGTTGGCAAGGATGCCGGTGCCGTTTACGCCGAACTGGATGTTGTCCCCGGGATAAGCGGCAAGGTCGATATTATCTTCGGTGATCCCGTCAGGCAGGCCGGTGATCCGGATCAGCTTGGCGTCAAAGGGACAGATGCTTCCGTCATGGTCCTTGCGGGTGAAGAACTTCAGGGTCCCGGCAGTGTTTGCCAGCTCCTGCCAGTCAGCCTCCAGGACGGTGGTAAAGGTGCTGCCATCCAGGCTGACCGCCACCGTTACAGTGCCGTTGGCTCTGGGGATCGGGCCGGAGTCTGTCACCGGGCCGGAATCCAGGAACTGGGCACTGGGGGCCGGGAAGCTGTTAAAGCGGACCCCCGCCACTGACTGCTCCCCGGAAAGGGTCGCGGTCAGGGTGGTCCCCTCCCGGGACCATGTGTAGCTGTCGCTGGAGATGATGTTATCGTGGGCGATGGCCAGTTCATCGGCCACAGCCTGGTCGATGACATTGCCCAGAATGTCCACAGCCTTTACCGAGTAGGTGACCGCCTTGTTGTTTACCGAGCCCAGGGTGTCGGTCCAGGTGGTCTCGCCCGATGCTGCGGAAAGGAAGGCTACCGCCTGGGTGGTGCTGTTCAGCTCCCGGCTGATCTCGTACCCCAGCATCTTGGCGCCATCAACAGGGGTGATGGTCACAGTGGCCTGGCGGGCATCCTTATTATAGTCGGCCTTAATGCCCACGGTGCCGCTTTGTCTTGTGGTCCCGGCCAATCGCTCCCGGCGGGACTGGTCGGTGAGGTACTGGAGCATCCGTTCCTCCGGGTCGCCGCTTTGGCCGCTGGGGGTCATGCCCCAGCTTTGGAAGAAGCTGCTAAGGTCATGACCGGCTACCTGGCTGGCGGCGGCCATAAAGCCATCGTCTCCGCCGCTCCGGGGGAGCTTGTTGAGGCGCTCGTAGAAGTTGTCGTCCTCGCCGTCATAGGCCAGGTGGAGCTGCCAATACATCCCCAGGCTGACAAAGACATCGTTGGACATCCCCTGCTGGCCGGAGGTGACCTTCTGATAGATCCCCTCGTACTTGTTGGATTTTTCCAGGCGGGAGGCCAGGGTATTGTCCCCGCCATCGTAGGTCTGGGCGAACAGGGAGTAGATGTTATTGGTGATCTCGGCCTTGCCCAGGCTGTCCATAACGTGGCCGATCTCGTGGTGGATCCCCCAGCCAAAGAGGCTGTTGGCATTTCCGGCGCCAGTGACAGAGGTGGGCCGGCCGCCCATCATCCCGGAGCAGGAGCCGAAGCCAATGCCAATGTGGTTTCCGCTGGCGTACATAAAGGCGTTGCCGAACATCCGCATATACCGGATGTTGTGCCGGGAGGCCGAGGCCTCCAGCGCCGCCTCGTCAATGCCGTGGGTGCGGTACATCAGCTGCATCAGCTCCTCCCAGGCAAGGCCATCCTGGTAAAGGGCCTCGGTCTTGTCCCCGGTGCCCAGTCCGGCCCGGACCTGACTTACAGGCAGGGAGAGAAGGACATGGGGCAGAGAGATCTCGGTGGAGTTGAGATAATGGGTCTGCAGGGTGGTGCCGCTCATTTTGGAAAGGGATGCGTTGTAATACTGTTCCAGTTCATCCAGGTATCGGGAGATGCGCACCTTGATGGTGGCAGGCTCCAGCTGGTGCCAGTCGGAAAGCTCCAGCACCGGGATGGCGGTGCCTCCCCGGATCTGCAGGCGGATCTCTCCGGCCTTATTCCCGGCGTACTCCAGGTAGAGGGAGCCGCCCTTGGGGTTAGAGACATAATCGATGCTGGGAATGGTGATGATGTTCCGGCCGTTTTCCAGCTTCTGGGCAGCGCCCTTCCACTTGGCGGCCTCGGCGTAATACTGGGTGGGGACCAGATATACCTCCTCACCCTGGGGGACCTGGGCGTAGACCACCACCTGGCTGCCGGCAGCAGCGGCAACCCCTGCGGGCTGGAGGGTGCTGATCCGCTTCCGGTCCCCAGAGGCGTTCCGGGACTGGATGCTGTCTACCACCCGGCCCAGGGCGGAACCGTCCCCGTTGAGCAGCCGTTCTGCCAGGGCCAGTTCATCCAGAAGGATCTCCTTGTTCACATAGTAGCCATCGGAGCTCTGGAGCCTTGCCCGGAGCTCGTCGATTTTGGCCTGGGTAGCGGTGGAGGCGATCTGGGTAAAGGCGCTGTCGCTGAACAGGGCGGCAATGCTGTCGTCAATGTCGTCGTAGGTATAGAAGGCGATCTCCGACAAGGAGGAGGGCTGAGGGGTGCCGTCTCCCTGGCGGACCAGCACCGAAATTTTCTTGATATGGTCATTGCGCTGGAAGGGGAGAATGGCGTAGCCGGTGGTCTTCGGGTCGTTCCGGACAATGGGGGCGATGCCCACGTTGCCCTCCGGACCGTTGGAGAGCTTCCCTTCGTCAGGGGTCAGCCAGGTCATATTCCCGTCCTTGTCCCAGGCAGCGATGGAATAGCGTTGGAGGGACTGGGGGAAGCCCTTGTTCAGCCGGGGAACATAGATCAGGTAATCCATGCTCTGCTCCTCGTCAAACTCAAAGGTGATGCGGCTGCTCTCCCACCAGGCCCGCGCGGTCCAATGGGTCTCGAAATCCCCGTCGTACATCCATTTGGTGTCAAACTTCCCGTTGTACTCCCCGGAGACGTTGTTCTTGTTCTCCAGCTGGGCGCTGATGATGGCGCTGTTGGGGATGCGGTTCAGGGTGGGCAGGGTGGGGAAGTTGAGGATCTCCTTTTCCGGTTTGCCGGTTGCGGTGAGGGAGGGGCGGCTGAAGCCGATCTCGTTCCCTGCAGTGACATAGAAGTCGTAGGAGACATCATTTACCAGACCGGTGACCGTGTAGGAGGTCCCGGTGATCTTCTCTGCCGCCAGGGCAAAGTCCTTTCCGGCGGTCTCCTTGTAATAAAGGTTATAGAAGGCGGCGTCCTCTGTCTTTTTCCAGCTGACGGTAATGGCGCTGTCCTCCGGGGTAAGGGAAAGGTTATCCGGGGGCAGGGGAGCCTTGGCCGGCTGGGGAATACAGGAAACCACAGAGGAAGGTTCCCCGGTCCAGTCCCCGCTGTAGGCGGAGACGCTGAAGTAATAGGTGGTAAGGTTCTTCAGGCCGGTCACCACCGCTTCCGGGGTGCCTACCTTCAGCTGGCGGCTAAGGGCATTCTGGGCCTCGCCGTACTTTACCAGGTATCCGTCCACATTGTCCACCCCGCGCCAGGTAAGGGAAACAGAGGCGTTCCCGGGCCGGGCGTAGAGGTTCCGGGGGATGGAGGCCCCCAGGTCCACGTTTTCGGGGATGATGTCCTTCAGGAATTCGATCTTTTCCACCACGGCGTAGGTGGCTTTTCCATCCTCACCGTAGACCTTTTCCACAGTAATGGTGATCTTCTTCACCGGGACCCGCTTGCCCAGGCGGATGGTGACGGTGCTCTCCCCGAAGGCCCGCTCGGTGGCGTGTACCCCGGCGGGGGGAGTATTATCGTAGGTGATGGTTTCTGTTTCACCGTTTTCGTACTCCACCAGAACAGAGCCCTCCTCCAGGGCGCCGCTTACCGCAGGGGAAACGATGGTGATCTCGCTCATTTCCTTGGGCTGGGCAAAGATAACAGGAATGACACAGGCAGCGCCTTCCCCGGCGGTGAGGCGCACCTTCTGGCCGTTATCCAGGAACAGGTCCTCAAGAGAGGCGCCGTTGGTGATCTGGATACCGTTCTGGGCCAGCTCCTTGGCAATGGTGTCCATTTCCAGCAGGCCCTCGGTGGACAGTGCGCCGTCAAAGACCTCCTCCGGTCCTTTGGCCGCCATATTGTGGTGCACCAGGGCCAGGTCCACCAGGTCCACCACTCCGTCCAGGTTCAGGTCGGCGCCGGCATCGGTGGTGCCGAAAGCGGCAGAGACCCGGTCCAGGTCGGCCTGGCTGATGGCTCCGTCCCCGTTGATGTCACCCAGCGCGAAGCCTCCGCTTTCTGCGCTGACGCAAAGGCGGGGCGCGTAGTCCTTTACTGCCAGCTCCTGGGAGGTAAAGGAGGAAAATCCCTTCCCCGCCAGGGAGACCCGGTAGCGGTCCTCCCTGGGGAGGCCGGAAAACCGGGCAACAACAAAGCCCACCCGGTCACCGCCCCCCATAGGGGCGTCCTCCGGGTTGCGGTAGGAAAGCTGTACCCGGGCATCCCCGCCCCCAAGGGGGAAGGTCTCCTCTGTATCGCTTCCCCCCAGGGAAAGGGAGAAGGGGGTCCCTCCGGACCCGGTCAGGGTCAGGGTGATTCCCCGGCTTTGCAGGTTAGCAGGGGATTCCCGGTAATTCAGCCGGAGGACAACATCCAGTCGTCCCCCGGCGGCTTCTGCCCCGTAGGCAGGCAGGGCCAAAGCCGCCAGGGCAAAAGCTGCAGTTAAAAAAGCCGCAAGGATCCGTCTCATGGTCAATTACTCCTCTGATGTTTCTGGAATCTGGAAACTTTTCCAGGCTATAGTATAGCACATGATTTGACAAATTTCCAGATAATAAGAAAGAGAACGATGCCCAAAAAATGGGTTATCCCGCGAAATATCTTTGGGTGGTATGGAGATGGCGCGAAACGTCCGGGGGGCCTTCGGCCGGTCCCAGGGCTTTGGAGGGGCGGCGCCACAAGCCCCTCCGGTATGACCCGAAGGGGCTTGTGGCTTGGAATGCTTCCGGTTTTACAAATTTCCGATCTCCTGGAAGGCGGTGGCGGTAAGCTTGATGCCCCGCAGGTAGTTTTCCAGGCGGAGGTGCTCGTTGGGTGCGTGATTGTCGGAATCGAAATCGCACCACCGCACCTGGATGGTGGGGGTTTTCAGAATGGAGGTCCAGAAGTAGTCCGGGGCGGTGGAGGGACGGTTGGGGTAGACCATGGACTTGCCGAACACCCGCTCGGTGGCCCGGCGCACCGGCTCCAGGAAGGGGGTGTCCAGGGGGGTCTTGGAGGGAGGGGTGATGCCGTGGCAGATGACCTCCACATTGTCGTACCCCAGGTCCTTGATGTACTGCTTCAGGCTTTGGAGGATCTTCTCTCCGTCCTGGTTTGCTACCAGGCGCATATCCAGCTTGGCCATGGCGGTGGAGGTTAGAACGGTGGCGCTGCCCTCCCCGGTGTAGCCGGAGGCGATCCCTGCAAGGTTAAAGGAGGGGGTGCCGTTCAGCTGGCCGTAGTACCCCAGCTTGGGGTCGTAGGAGGGGCTGGCGTTATAGGTGCGCCGCAGGTCATCGGAGACGTCGGGAAGGGTGTCGTAGATGGCCTTTTCCTCGGGGGTGATGGGAAGGACGTCGTCGTAGAAGCCGGGGACCTGGACCACCCCGTCCTTTTTCAGCTTGCCCAAAAGCTCCACCATCTGCCAGGAGGCGCTGGGGAGCACCGGGGCGTACTGGGAGTGCAGATCCCGGGTCATGGCAGTAAGGCGCAGCTCTACATAAAGCATGCCCTTGACCCCCAGGGCGATGATGGGGGTATCGTTGTGGTTTTTGGAGCCATCGCTGAAGTAGGTGACATCAGAGCGGAGAAGCTCCTGGTGTTCCTCCAAAAACTCCCGGAGGCCGGCGCTGTTGCTTTCCTCGCAGCCCTCAAAAAGGAACTTTACGTTGACGGGAAGCTCCCCGAACTCCCGCAGCCAGAACTCGGCGGCGCAGAGATGGGCAGAAAGGGGCCCCTTGTTGTCGGCGGTTCCCCGGCCATAGATGGCCCCATCCCGGATGGTGGGCTCGAAGGGCGGGGATCTCCAAAGGGAAAGGTCCCCGGTGGGCTGAACATCATAATGGGCATAGACGAACACCGTTTTCTTTTCCGGGTCCTCCCCCAGCTGGCCTGTGATAATGGGGTAGGGCGTTACCTCATGGCGCTGGGCCCGGATGCCGATTTCTTCCATTCTGGCGATGATCTTGTCACAGCAGTCGCTGACCCCCTCGCCGGTGCTGCTGACACTGGGCTGGCGCACCAGATCGGACAGCCGCCCGATAAGCTCCTTCTGGCGCTGGGAGACATATTCCTCCAGGGTGCGGTCAAAATCCTTCATTGCTTGTCACCATCCGTTTCTCAATAGGTTTTGTGTCTGTGCAGGACATTAAGACATTAAAAACAGTATACCAGGGGGGACCGGGAGTTGGCAAGGGGGATTTTATCTGTTCTTTTTCGATATGAAGGACAGTGGTGCCGCCGCCCCCGAAAACCCGAAGAAATCCAGTGGGAAAAAGAAGCCTGCCGCTGCCCGCCGGGATCAGATACGGCTTGACAGATAGCCCTTCCGGTGTCATAATAAAGGATGGTTTATTCTACCCACAAGGAAGTGATCTCCATGGGCCGCCGGTTCCTGCTGCTGCTCCTGGTTCTTCTGTTGGCCTGCGGCTGCCAGAAGGAGCCGGAGCTTTCCGATCTGCCAAAGCTGGAGCTGCTCCGGGAGGGGGAAAAGGACTACCTCCTTCTGGAAGGGGTCCGGTACGACCGGGTCTCAACGGAGGTGGTGGACAACCGGTACGCCGGATGCTGGCGGTTTGCCGGGGAGACCAAGGAGGCAGCAGCCAGCGTCCAGAAGATGACCCTCTATACCGTCGTGGGAGACGAAGAAGGGGTGTTCCTTTGGGGGATCCAGGAGCAATGGGCCCCGGGGCCCTTCCAGCAGGCCCTTTTTCTCCGGGAGGACCGGTCCCTGGCCCTGCCCCAGTCCGGGGAGGAGTTCGACCTTGGGACCCTGAGTACCTACCGCGGTTCGGGGCTGTTTGGGAAGAAGCCAGTGGTCACCTGGCAGTCCGACGACCCTGAGACCTTGACCGCCCTCTTTGATGCCTGGGATATCGGGGAGGATACCTCGCTCCCGAAGGATCGGGAGGAGCGGGAGCGCCGCTCCCTGGATCTCCGAAGCGCCTCCTACCCCTGGCTGGCCTTCCGCCTGGAGTGCAGCCGCTATGGGGAGAACAGCCCCATCTACTTTTCCGACATGGGGGGAAAGCGGACCGTGATCCCGGAGGAAACGGCGGCGGTCTTTACCTGGGAGGAGCCCAACCTTTGGGAACGGCTGACAGGATCGAGGTGACACCGGTGATAAGGAGAAGGCTGGCCTGGCTTTCCCTGGGGGCGGAGGTCCTCTGCTTCGGGGGCCTGGCCCTTGCAGGCGGCTCCCTGGGGCTGGACCTGAAGCCGGACCCGGAAACGGTGGATATGGCTGTCAGCCTGGCGAACCGGGGGACAGGGCCCCTTACAGGGCTCCTGGCGGCCATTACCCTGCTGGGCGTGGGAAATCTGCTTTGGGCAGTGGTTTTGGGTCTTTCGCGGGAGGGACCGCTGCTCCGCCGTTTGGGCTTTTGGGGCAGACTGTCTGTCAGCCTCTGCCAGCTCTGCTTTTTGGTGGTGCTGGGACTTTCGCTCCTGGCGGGCGCCATGGCCTTTACCGCCTTGCTGGGGCCCCTGGGGTTTTGGGGTGTGGGCTTCTTCGGGGTCCTGGCCCTGGGGTGGCTCTGGTTTGTGGGGCTGGGGCCCTCCGCCTGTCTGATCGCCTTTTTGTGGAACAGAGTGCGGGAGGGCGCGATGCCGCCCCTAAAGGCCGCCCTTGGCACCCTTTTGCTGCTTATTCCGGTGGTGGATATTGCCGCCGCTGTCACGATATACATAGGGACCTCCCCGGAAAATGGGACCCGGCGGAGGACGGAGAATGAGAAACGATAGGAGGTTTTTCTTATGGCGATTCTTGGAATCGATCTTGGCACCACCAACTCCCTAGCCAGTGTCTGGAAGGACGGGGGGCCGGTCCTGGTGAAAAATTCCCTGGGGGAATTTCTGACCCCCAGCGTGGTAAGCCTGGACAACGAGGGGAAGCTCACCGTTGGGGCAGTGGCCCGGGAGCAGCTGATCACCGCCCCGGAGAATACCGCCTCCGCCTTTAAACGCTGGATGGGCACCCAAAAGACCTTTACCCTGGGGGAAAAGACCTTTACCCCCCCAGAGCTTTCCGCCCTGGTGCTGGAAAAGCTCCGCCGGGATGCCGAGGCGGAGCTGGGGGAGGAGATCACCGAGGCGGTGATCAGCGTCCCCGCCTATTTTAACGACAACCAGCGTTCCGCTACCAAGCTGGCCGCCCAGCTGGCGGGGCTTAAGACCGAGCGGATCATCAACGAGCCCTCTGCCGCGGCCCTGGCCTACCGCCTGGCCCACGGGGAGGAGGACGCCTGCCTGATGGTTTTCGACTTCGGCGGCGGCACCCTGGACGTTTCGGTGGTGGAGTGCTTCGAAAACGTCATCGAGATCACCGCCATTGCCGGTGACAACCGCCTGGGGGGCAACGACATCGACGAGGCCATCGCCCGGTACTTCTGCGCCTACAACCAGATCCCCCAAAATGTCCTCAGCGCCGAGCAGCAGGCTATGCTCCTGCGCCAGGCGGAGCGGTGCAAGTGCGCCCTGTCCTGGGCCCCCATGTCCGCCATGTTCCTCCCCGGGCCGGACGGGGCCTCCTACACCCTCACCCTTACCCGGGATCTTTTGATGAAGCTCTGCGAGGACCTGTTCACCCGGATGAAGAAGGTGCTGGCCCGGGCCATCCGGGACAGCGGCCGGGGCATTGGGGAGATCGACCATGTCATTCTGGTGGGGGGCTCCTCCAAGCTGGCGGTGCTGCCCGACTTTCTGAAGTCCCTCTTTGGCAAGCCTCCCCTGATCCTGGACGACCCGGATACCATTGTGGCCCGGGGCGTCGGGGTCTGCGCCGGCATCAAGGAGCGCAAGGGGGAGATCCGGGACATTGTTATGACCGACGTCTGCCCCTTCACCCTGGGGACCTCGGTGGTGGACAGCGACAAGGACCAGAACCCCCATATGGCGGTGATGATCGAGCGCAACAGCGTCCTGCCCATCAGCCGCAGCGACCGCTTCTACACCACCCGGGACAACCAGGAAAAGATCCGGGTGGATATCCTCCAGGGGGAGGAGTACTACGCCCGGGACAACCTGAAGCTGGGGGAGGTGGTCATCACCGTTCCCCCGGAGCCCGCCGGCAAGCAGTGGGTCAAAACCACCTTTACTTATGACATCAACGGGGTGCTACAGGTGGATGTGGAGAACACCTCCACCGCCCGGAAAAAGACCGCCTATGTGGTGAACCCCAGCCTCCACCTTTCCGACGAGGAGCTGGAGCGGAAGCTCCAGGAGCTCAGCGCCATTCGGGGGGAGCTGGAGCAGAGCGAGGAGGAGCAGCTCCTTCTAGCCACCGCCGAGCGGATCTTTGCCGAATCCACCGGCCACCTGCGGGAGATGGTGGGCAAGGTTCTGACCGCCTACCGCTCTGTTCTGGACGACCAGAGCCCCTCCCGGCGCCACCGGGCCCGGAAATGGATGAAGGAGCAGCTGGATGCCCTGGAAAAGTACCAGGACAGCGGCGTTTTTGATCCGGAGCTTCCCGACTCCTGGGAGGACAGCTGATCCATGAATATTTGGAGTCTCTTGGGCATTGAGCCCACCCGGGATGTGGCGGCCATCCGCCGGGCCTATGCCCAGGCCGCCCGGAAGTACCACCCGGAGGAACAGCCGGAGGAATTCCAGCGGGTCCACACCGCCTATGAAAAGGCCCTGGAGTATGCCCGCACCACCCCCCGGAGCACCGGCACCGGCGGGAGCGGCGGACATTCCTCCCCGTCCAGGGTATATAACAACCTGGGAAACAAGGCCGGTGCCAAAAAGGGGGCCTCCTACACCGGGAGGAGCCCGTCCACAGCTCAGGGGCCCAGGTTCGACCGGCGGGATACCCGGCGGCGCCCCAGAGCCCAGGTGGAGATCATCCCCCCCGGCGGCCGCAGGCCCTCCGGTCCGGAGCCCGACTGGCTCCGGGCGGAAAGCGCCGAGGGACAGGCCGAGCTGTTCCGCAGGGCCCCCGCCATGGGGGCCTTCCGGGAGATCTGGCAGGATGGCAAAAAGGCCCGGGAGAAAAACGCCTGGCGGGAGTACTTTACCTCTCCCGTCTTTTTGGCCGTCCAGCGGGAGGAGGGCTTTACCGCAGCCCTTCTGGACCTGGTGGAAAAGGATGTGAAGAACGGCCGCACCATACAGCAGCGGTTTATTCAGCAGTTAGCCATCGCCTACGGCATTCGCTACCGAGGCAAGGGTCCCTATTACCTCCCCAACGCCGCCTTCCCGGGCATCGAATCCGTCCGGGATATCCTGGAGCTGGGGGAAGGGGTCACCAGCCTGGGTCACGAGGATGACAAGGTCCTGGCCGCCTGCTGGCAGGACTACTTTGAGCTGATCGCCCTAGCCAAAAACGGGGGCTTCGAGGACCCGGACCGTTCCGGCCGGTGGAAGGGCATCTTTGACCGGTACCGCAAGGAAAAGGTCACTGACAAGCCGGATACCACCCGCCGGGCAGAGGGGGATGTGGAATACCGCCATCCCCTGGGCTTGCGCCTTCTGGCCTATTTCGTAGAGAAAAATCCCCTGCCCCCAGAGGTCATCCAGTACCTGTATGACACCCTGAAGCTGGAGACGGTGGGCACCAGCAGCGCCAAAAGGACATACCAGCCCCTGCTGGATGCCATCCTTCCGGTGCTGCCGGACCAGGCGGCGGTAAAGGCGGAAAAGGAGGCCATGCGCCTGCTTTACGCCAATCTTTCCAACTTTCTGCGCCTGTATGACCAGCGGGCCTTTTTTGAAAACGCCCATGTGCTCCGTTCCTATGACCGGCGGCCCACCCAGGGGCAGCTGCGGGAGGCAAGGGAGCTGATCGCCTCCCCCCAGTTCCAAAAGCTGTTCCTGACCCGGCAGTTTAAGGAGAGCAGTGCGGCAAAACGGGTCATGGACTCCGGCACCTGTCTGCCCGCCCTGATGGCGGAGGAATACGCCAAGCACCGGGGGGAGCCGGTGGCCGACACCATGCTGGAGTGGTGTCTTTCCACTGTCCGCAGCCAGGAGCACGACCCGGAATTCTTTTTTGACAAGCCCTTTGTTTACGAGGACGCATCGGTGGACCGGCTGGGTCTTGAAAACCGGGAGTTCTGGCATTACTACCTGTCCACTGCCTTCCCGGCCGCCCTTACCACCAGCCGGGAGGTCCCCATGGCCCAGATCATCTGGGAGCACTGCCATCCCTCCTTTGGCTGGCGGCGGGTCTTTACCGGCTTTGACGAGGACCTTCAGCGCATCCCCCAGCCCCGGCGCACCTGCTTCCAGGCGGGGGGACGGGAGTTCATCATTGAACACCACTATTTCTACCAGCGCTTCCTGACCCCGGGGGAACCGGAGACCGAGCTGGAGGAGCTGTTCCCCTGGGAGGAGCTGGCGGGGCTGGAGAGCGACTTCCACTTCTGGCTGGCCCTGCCCCTGGCTATTCCCGGGGAGACCCCCAGGGCGGCCATTCGGGGGGAGATCGTCCGCAGGCTGCGGGCCCTTCCCCTGGACGAGATCATCTTCTCCGATCTGGCGGACTGCCTGGTGAATCACGTCACCACCCCCAAAAAGAAGTCCTCTGCCCTGCTGACCGGAAGGATGGAGGACGGGAGAAAGCTGTTTGGCTACGAGGTTCGCCAGAACCGCACCCTGGAGGTATACGAGCTTCGGGGCATTCTCCGGCGGCGGAGCAAGCTGTGGGAGCGCCCCTTTCCCAATGAACGCCTGGCCCAGGAGGAAGCGGAGCGGTACCTGAACGACATCCTGGACCGGGGAGCTGTCCTGGTGGAAAAGCGGGAGGTAAAAGGGGTTGCCTCCGCCCGGGAAAAGGCCGAGGCCCTGGTGTGGTGCCTGGGGGAGGGGACCTATCCCCCGGAGGCCCGGGAAGCAGACCGGAGGATCGCCCTTTCTGCCACCGAGGACTTTTTGGTCTACGGGCGGCAGTACCACGGGGGCTTTACGGCAGATTTCTACGAGGCTCACCGGAAGCACCCCTATGAAGGGACGGTGCGCTTCGGCAGCCGGCCGGAGGAGGCCTTCTGTCTGGACCTCACCTTCGAGATTTGGCCCTATGGCTCCTCCAAGGCCAAGGAATGCGGCATTTTAGCCATGTCCACCCGGCTGGGGCTGGTGGGGACAGGGTGCTACGCCATTGGCCGCATTGGCATGGGACGGGAGATCTACACCCTGGTCTCCAGTGACGCCCGGCGGGAGCTTTACGCCATGCGGGATGGCGCGGAGAAGATGTTCTCCGGCAAAAGCCTGGCGGAGCTGGTAGAAAAGCTGCTGTTCCCATCGGAATGGAAGGGTGTGGAATGGGTGGAGCGGTATCAGTGATCCACCGGCAAAGACCCGCACGGTGCCTGGATCAACGGTCCGTTCCGGGCGGGTTTTTTTATCAAAGTCGGTAGAAGGGAAGTTATGATGACCGGCAGTATGGACCTCCTTTTAGGGGAGATGATTGCACACAACGCAGGGGACCCCAAGCGCATCCAGCACCTGGTCAAGGTCCACGCCTTTGCCCGGTACATTGCCCGGAAGGAGGGCCTTGCCGGGGAAGAGCTGGAGACCCTGGAGGTCGCCGCCTATGTTCATGATATCGGTATCCGTCTGGCGGAGGACCGGTACGGATACAGCAGCGGAAAGCTCCAGGAGGAGCTGGGCCCTGCCGCCGCAGAGGCGCTGCTTGCCCGTCTGGGATTCTCGGAGGATACGGTCAGCCGGGCGGCCTGGCTGGTAGGGCACCACCACACCTATAATCATATCCAGGGCCTGGATTACCGCATCCTGGTAGAGGCCGATTTTCTGGTGAACCTGTTGGAGGACGGGACTGGCCGGGATGGCATTCAGACTGCCTGGGAGCAGATCTTCCGGACCCGGACAGGGCGGGAGCTTTGCCGGGTGATGTTCGGGCTGGGCTAAGAGCCTATTCAAAATCTCTCCGCATGCCGCCAGGGCAGGTTTTTTTCCGCCCTGCTGTGTTAAAAAATCTTGCAATACACAAAGTATTGACGGCGATTTTTTGCCTTGCAGGGCAGAAAAATCTCTGCCCTTTCGGCATGCTTGGAAATCTTGAATAGGTCTAAGGAGGAAAGGCTATGGAAAAGAGACTGGAGCCGGTGGCGGAGCAGGAGCTTTGGAAGTCTATTCGGGGGCTGGTGAAAAACCGCATCCGGGTGGAGTATGGTCAGGGGACTCCGTTCTTTCGGTTGGGGGACAGTAAATTTGGCGGGAAGCCCCACCTGCCGGCAGATTTTGTATGGCCCTGGTACAAGGGGGAGCGGCTGGGGTGTCAGAACAGACGCCTGGTTAAGATCCCTGTAAACCGCCCCCTCTCCTTTCTTCTTCAGATCAATCTGGCCGAGACTGCCCCACTGGACAAGGATGGCCTGCTGCCCCGAGGTGGGCTGCTCAGCTTCTTTTACGAGCTGGACAGCCAGCCTTGGGGCTACGATCCGAAGCACCGGGGAGCTGCCCGGGTTTTCTGGTTTCCGGCGGAAACAAAGCTGGTGGAGACCGATTTTCCCTGTGAAATGGAGGGAGACTTCCGCCTGCCGGAGCTGTCCCTCCACCTGGAAGCGGCCCCCAGCCTCCCCGACTGGGACGATCTGGAGACCCTGGCCCCGGAGACCGCCGGACAACTGGAGGACGGCTACAGAGATCTTCGAAAGACCTATGGCTGCTCCCCCCAATATGCCAGCCACCTTCTGGGGTACCCAGACCTGATCCAGAACCCTATGGCAGCAGAATGTGAACAGGTTACCCGGGGCTACAACTGCGGCAGCGGCCCGGTCCCCCTTTCCCCGGAAGAAAGAGCAGAGATTGCTGCCGCATCCAGGGACTGGCTTCTTCTGTTCCAGATGGGGACCGTAGACGACAGGGAGGACTTTGAGCTGATGTTCGGAGACTGCGGCTGCATCTACTTCTGGGTTAAAAGGCAGGATCTAGCTGCAAAGGATTTTAGCAAGATCTGGTTGATCCTGCAAAGCAGCTAACACAAAAAACCACCCCAATCACCTGTTCCCGGCCTGGGGACCGCAGGTGTGATGCAGACTGCGGGGGCAGCAAAGAAACTGGAGAGAAAGCACGCTCCGCTTTTTGAACAAGCTGCGAAAAATACAGCTGACCGAACACCCCCTAAAAAGGCCCGGGACTGCCGCTGGCACCCCGGGCCGAGCTGCGCCGCCCCGCAGCAATGACCCTGGGGCGTATTCCCAAAGAGCAGGATGACCTTCGCTATTCTGTAGAACAAAAGAAGTCCTCTTGTTTTTCCCGGAAAAATCGTGTACTATGATAAAAAGGAAAAAGGGGGGATGCAGGTGAACGTCCGCCAGGCCCAGTATCTGATCGCGGTCCAGGAGGAGGGGAGTATCTCCGGGGCGGCTAAGCGGCTGTATATCACACAGCCGGCCTTGAGCCAAACCATCCAGATGGTGGAAAAGGAGATCGGCGCCCAGATCTTCGACCGGAGCACCTCCCCCATCTCCCTTACCTATGCCGGGGAAAAGTATATTGCCGCAGCCAAACGGTTCGTTGCCCTGGAGCAGGACCTTTACCGGGAGATCTCCGAGATCCGCCAGGAGACCAGCGGGCGGCTGCGGGTAGGCATCTCCACCCTGCGCTCAATGGCTATCCTTCCCCGGGTCCTGCCGCGCTTTTTCCGGCTTTACCCCTCGGTGGAGCTGGAGGTGGAGGAAACCGGCTCCAGCTCTATGGACCAGCTGGTGCTGGGGGGAAAGGTGGATCTGGCCCTTCTCCTTTCCCGAAGCCAGATCATAGAGGAGCTTTCCTATGTCACCCTCTGCCGGGAAAGGCTCCTTCTCTTTGCCGGTCCCAGCACCGCCCTGGCTAGGCGCATCCCCCCCTATACCGGCATCACCATCGACGAGGCCCGGGAGGAACGGTTCATCTCTGTCCGCCCCGGCCACGGCACCCGCACCACCCAGGACCACATGTTCGAAGAATATGGGATGTCCCCCCGGATCCTCTTTGAGACCCACAGCGTGGAGGTAGCCCGGCGGCTGGCTATCACCTGCAACGCTGTGACTCTTTTCCCGGAGACGCTGCTGAGCAACTGGCTCCAGCCCGCCGGCATCTATTACCCCATTCTGGGGGACCAGTTCCTGCGGGAGCTCTACTTCTGCTACAGCCGGGACAGCTACCTCCCCCGGTATATGTTGGATTTTATTCAGATCACCCGGGAGGAGTGCTTCTCCCCCCGGCGAAAGGAGACTGTCCATGACTGACGCCATCTACGAGGAAGCCCGCATCTACCCCACCGA
>JAAWEO010000012.1 GCA_022794295.1 Angelakisella sp.
AAAGTAAGCAAAGAAAAATGCGCCCTCCGGAAGGATGCGGGGGAGTTTCGCCCGTTGCGACGGGCGACCAGGGCGCCGCCCTGGACCTGCCGCCCTTTGAAAAGGGCGGCCCCAAACTTTAGACCCTACAGGGGGTTGTGCGGGGCGAAGGGTGGTGCCTGGAGTCTTGGGCTGATGGAGGGTCAAAGTTCCATATAGAAATTGAAAAGCCCCTTCCCCGTTTCAAATTGGGGGAGGGACTTCTATTATCGTGTCAGCCATTCCA
The DNA here is from genome assembly GCA_022794295.1 of Angelakisella sp. Lineage (GTDB taxonomy): Bacteria > Bacillota > Clostridia > Oscillospirales > Ruminococcaceae > Angelakisella. The sequence goes on from JAAWEO010000012.1 coordinate 266, forward strand.
CCTGGCTGGCATTGACCCGTTCCACCAGGGTGGGGTCGGGCTCGTCCAGGGGCCATTGGCCGCTGGGGTCCAGCACAAGGCGGTTCAGCCGCACTCCGTCCAGGCTGGCCACCGTCTTGTTGTTACAGGCCTGGTAGGAGAGGGTGAGGTCGATCTGTACCTTCTCCCCGAAGGTCGCCAGCTGGGAGAGGTCCCGGAACCGGGGGTACTCGCTGTAAAAGTCCAGCCGCAGGACCTCCAGGTCGGGGAAGCTATTGGCGTTCAGGATACTGGTATCACTTCGGGTGTTGCGAAACTCCAGCTCCTTGACCCCTTCCCCACCCCGAAAATCGGTGACCGCCGCCAACCAGGAGTGGATATAGAGGCTGTCCACATTGGCGTGGGACAGGTCCAGCGCGATGTCCTGGTTGAACCCGCTGATAGAAAGGAGCTTGGCGTGGCCGATCCGCAGGGTGGAAAAGTCCAGGGGGATCGTCTCATTTTCGGTATAGATGGTTAGGGTATCCAGGTCCATCTCCTCAAAGACGCTGTAATCTGCCAGAGGATGACCGATGGTGCAGGACCGCAGGCTGGGGATCAGCCGCAGCAGCCCGGCGTCCAGGGGGAGGGGATCGGGGGTGTACTCCCCGGTCTCCGGGTCACTTTCTCCCGCCCCGTAGAGCTCCAGCTGGGTACAAAGGTTTTCCAGGTCCCAAAGGGTGAGCTCCTCAGGGCCGCTTATGAGCCGCTGGGAGCGAACGGTCTGGTAGACGCAGTCCACCATCCGGGGGTCGTACCTGGACAGGTCCAGCCTTTCGCTGGCGGCGATTTCCGCTGCCGCTTTCTGGTTCTGGGCCTCCAGGCTGGTGCGTCCGGGCTTTTCCACCGGCTGCCAGTCGCAGGAACGTATCTCGTGCCCTGCGGCTGTACTCTGCACTGTTACCTTGGCGGTCCCCAGCAGGACATAGGGGTGGTGGGGGTCGCTGGCGGGGGACTGGACCCAAAAGGTATCCGCCACCACCCAATCACCGTTGGTAATGTGCTCCTCCCCCGTTTGGGGGTTGACGAGGACCACCCCGTAGACCTCCGCGCCTAGGATCATCGTGTCCTCGACCACCTGGGCATCCACGACCTCCAGCATCTTGGGGACCCCGTACTGCTCGGGATAGGCCGTTTCATCGGGGACGCTGCCGCTCCAGCTGTTTACCAGCGCGCCGCTCTCCGCCAGCGGCCAAAGCAGCTGGGCATAGGCCTCCTTGCTGGCTTCGGTCAGCTCGATGGGGTGGTCCCCCTCCGCCGCCGGGGGCGCCGGGGCGGGGGAGCTCCCGCCAGGGCCCTGTCCCCCTGCGCACCCGGCGCAGAGTAGCAGGGCCGCCAGAACGGCCAAGGCGGAAACGAATCTTCTCTTTCCCATAGGTTCTCCTTACTTTGCCCGGGTCCGCACTTCCTCCTGGGCGGCGGCGATGAAAGCGTCCAGGGCCATGGCGCCCTTGTCGCCCTCGTTGCGGCTGCGGACCGAAACAGAGCCCTCGGCCTCCTCCTTCTCCCCGACTACCAGCATATAGGGGACCTTCTGGAGCTGAGCCTGACGGATCTTATACCCCACCTTCTCCGGGCGCAGGTCGGTTTCGCACCGCAGGCCGGCGGCGTCCAGCTGCTCCGCCACCTTCTGGGCATAGCCGGCAAATTTTTCGGAGATGGGCAGTACCACCGCCTGGACGGGGGAGAGCCACAGGGGGAAGGCACCGGCAAAGTGCTCGGTGATGACCCCGATGAACCGCTCAATGGAGCCCAGCACCACCCGGTGGATCATAACAGGGCGGTGCTTCTCCCCATCGGCGCCGGTGTACTCCAGCTCGAACCGCTCCGGCAGCTGGCTGTCCAGCTGGATGGTCCCGCACTGCCAGGTGCGGCCCAGGGAATCGGCCAGGTGGAAGTCCAGCTTGGGTCCGTAGAAGGCCCCGTCCCCCTCGTTGATGACAAAGCTCTTGCCCATGTCGGTGATGGCGGCCTTCAGGATCTCCTGGTTCTGCTCCCACTCCTCCACGGTGCCGATGTGGTCCTCGGGCATGGTGGAAAGCTCGATCTCGTACTCCAGGCCAAAGACCGAGTACACCTCGTCAAAGAGGCGCACCGTCTCCTGGATGATCTCCTTCATCTGCTCCCGGGTCATAAAGACGTGGGCGTCGTCCTGGGTGAAGCACCGCACCCGGAACAGGCCGTGGAGGGCGCCGGACAGCTCGTGCCGGTGGACCAGGCCCAACTCGCCCACCCGCAGGGGCAGGTCCCGGTAGCTGTGGGGCTCGCTGGCGTAGACCAGCATCCCGCCGGGGCAGTTCATGGGCTTGACGGCGAAGTCCTCCTCGTCGATGATGGTGGTGTACATATTCTGCTTGTAGTGATCCCAGTGGCCGGAGCGCTCCCACAGGCCCCGGTTGAGGATAATGGGGGTAGAGATCTCCACATAGCCGTACTTCTTGTGGACCTCCCGCCAGTAGTCGATCAGGGTGTTTTTCAGCACCATGCCCTTGGGCAGGAAGAAGGGGAACCCGGGGCCCTCGTCCACCAGCATAAAGAGCCCCAGCTCCTTGCCCAGCTTGCGGTGATCCCGGCGCTTGGCCTCCTCGATGCGCTCCAGGTAGGCCTCCAGCTCGCTCTTTTTGGGGAAGGCGGTGCCGTAGACCCGGCAGAGCATCTTGTTCTTTTCGCTCCCCCGCCAGTAGGCCCCGGTGCAGGAGGTGAGCTTTATCGCCTTTACCGGCGCAGTGGACATCAGGTGGGGGCCAGCGCACAGGTCGGTGAAATCCCCCTGGCGGTAGAAGCTGATCTTCTCCCCCTTGCCGGAGTGCTCCTCGATCAGCTCCACCTTGTAGGGCTCGTCCTTCATCAGCTCCAGGGCCTCGGGGACCTCCAGCTCAAACTTTTCCAGGGGCAGGTCCGCCTTGACAATGGCGGCCATTTCCTTTTCCAGCTTTTCCAGGTCCTCCATGGTAAAGGGGGCGGGGAGGTCGAAGTCGTAGTAGAAGCCGTTGTCAATGGCGGGGCCGATGGCAAACCTGGCCTCGGGGTACAGGCGGGTCACCGCCTGGGCCAGAATGTGGGAGGCGGTGTGGTTAAAAGCACGCTGGCCCTCCTCGTCGGCAAAGGTGAGGATCTCCAGGGTGCAGTCCCGGTCCAGGACGGTGCGCAGGTCGACGACCGTTCCGTCCACCCGGGCGGCGCAGGCAGCCCGGTACAGGCCCATGCTCAGGTTTTTGGCGGCCTCGGCGGCGGTGACAGGGCTCTGGTATTCCACCACAGAGCCATCCTTCAGGGTGATTTTCATGGGGGATTCCTCCTTCTTTTTATGGGATGAGGGCAAAGAAAAAAGCCCCCACCCGGTATCTTCATACAGGGTGAAGCCTTTCGCTCCACGGTTCCACCTGAATTGCACCCCGGCAAAGGGGGCGCCGCTCGTTCCTTGGAGGATAACGCGTTCCATGCGGCGGTGTTCGGGCGGGGCCCTGCACCGCACTCGGGAGGTGGTAGGCCGGGCCCCGGCACACCGTGCCGGACTTACAGCCAATGGTCCGGCTCTCTGAAAGTGGCATGCTGGATGGGGCGCAGGGTCCTCCGTCATCGTGTTAAACAAACCAACAATACCACTTTTACCGGCGTTTGTCAACTGCCGCAAAAAGGGGGGAGAAGGATCCTGCCAAAAATGACCACAAAAACAGGGAAAGCGCACAAACTTCTTGACAATTTGCCCCTACAGCCTTAAAATAGTATTTGTATTTATATGATGTTTTTTTATCGTTTCGGGGCCGCTGGAAAAAACTGGCCCGGCGGTAAAAATTTATTCAGTTTGTGCTGTCCCTGCCCCAGGGCGGGTGCAGCGCGGAGGGGAGGGTGGCTGTCCGCCCCCTTCGTTATAAATACTACACTTTTTTACCATCGCCCCCGGCGGTGTTCTTCGGGTTGCGCCTTCGGCCCCTTTGGGGGCGCGGGGGAGGGTCCGTTCTGCCGCCAATTTTAACAAAGGAGGAGGATCAGCGACAGATGGAACAATATTTGGGCATGATCGTGTGTGGCTTGGTTTCATTCATTATCGGTGCTGTCATCGCCTTTTTCGCAGGCGTTCAGTATAGAATGAAAGTAGCAGAGGCAGAGCTTGGTTCCGCAGAGGAGGAGGCCAAGCGCCTGGTGAGCGATGCCATCAAAATTTCCGAGACCAAGAAAAAAGAGGCGCTCCTGGAGGCCAAGGACGAGATCTACAAAATGAAGAACGACGCCGAAAAGGAGCTGAAGGAACGCCGCAGCGAGGTGCAGCGCCAGGAGCGCCGCATCCAGCAGAAGGAGGAGAACCTGGACCGCAAGGCGGAGAACATGGAGAAAAAGGAGGAGAACCTCCAGAAAAAGCTCCAGGAGGCCGCCGAGCGCCTTCAGGAGGCGGAGCAGGAAAAGGTCCGCCAGTACGAGAAGCTCCAGGAGATCTCCGGCTTTTCCGAGGAACAGGCCAAGGCCCATCTCCTTTCCATCCTGGACGGGGAGCTGGCCCATGAAAAGGCCCTGAAGATCACCCAGTACGAGCAGCACCTGAAGGAGGACGCGGACCACCGGGCCCGGGAGATCATCTCCATGGCAATTCAGCGGTGTGCCGCCGACCATGTGGCGGAGGTCACCGTATCGGTGGTGCCCCTGCCCGGGGACGAGATGAAGGGCCGCATCATCGGCCGGGAGGGCCGGAACATCCGGGCCCTGGAGACCCTTACCGGGGTGGACCTGATCATTGATGACACCCCGGAGGCCATCACCCTTTCCAGCCACGATCCCGTCAAGCGGGAGATCGCCCGCATCGCCCTGGAAAAGCTGATCCAGGATGGCCGTATCCACCCCGCCAAGATCGAGGAGATGGTGGACAAGGCCCGCCGGGAGGTGGAGCAGAAGATCCGCCAGGACGGGGAACGGGCGGTCATCGAAACCGGCGTTCACAGCGTCCACCCGGAGCTGATGCGCCTTCTGGGCCGGATGCGCTACCGCACCAGCTACGGCCAGAACGTCCTGGACCATTCCATCGAGGTAGCCCAGCTGGCCAGCGTGATGGCGGCAGAGCTGGGGCTGGATACCGTCACCGCCCGCCGGGCCGGACTGCTCCACGACATCGGCAAGGCCCTCACCCACGAGATCGAGGGCTCCCATGTGGCTATCGGTGTAGACTTGGCCCGGAAGTATAAGGAATCTGCCGAGGTGATCCACGCCATCGAGGCCCACCACAACGACGTGGAGCCCCGCACCGTGGTGGCCTGCCTGGTCCAGGCGGCGGACGCCATCTCTGCGGCACGCCCCGGCGCCCGCAGGGAGAATCTGGAAAACTACATCAAGCGCCTGGAAAAGCTGGAGGAGATCGCCAAGTCCTTCAACGGGGTGGACAAGTGCTACGCCATCCAGGCGGGACGGGAGATCCGGGTCATCCTGAAGCCCGAGGTCATCAGCGATGACCAGATGGTCATCACCGCCCGGGATATTGTAGCCAAGATCGAAAGCGAGATGGAGTATCCCGGCCAGATCAAGGTGCACCTGATCCGGGAGACACGGGCCATCGAGTACGCAAAGTAAGAAAACGCAAAAAAGGGGAGCCGCAAGGCTCCTCTTTTTCTATGCCCGGCGATCCGCCGCGGAACGGATGCCGCATTCGGCGCGGTATTTGGCCACCGTCCGTCGGGAGATCTCCAGGCCATCCTGCTCCAGACGCCGGCGAATAGCCTCGTCGCTAAGGGGGCTTTGGGGATCCTCCTCCCGGACAAGCTGGAGGATCCGTTCCTTTACACTTTCCCGGCCCACTGGGCCTTGGTCCTTTTGCTGGGATCTGACGCCGGCGGAAAAGAAGTACCGCACCGGGAAGGTCCCCCGGCTGCACCGGAGGTGCTTCCCGCTCACCGCCCGGCTCACCGTGGATTCGTGGACCCCGATCTCCCGGGCCGCCTGGCGCAGGGTGACAGCGGCCAGCTCGCCCCCCAGGAAAAACTCCCGCTGGAAGCGAAGCAGGGCCTGGGCGATCAGGGTGACGGTCCTTTGCCGCTGCTCCATGGCCGCCATCACCCACCGGGCCCGCTGGATCTTCTGCCGCAGGTAGTGCCGCACCTCCGGGGAGCCGGCGCTTTCCAGGTAGGACCGGTAGTAGCCGCTGATCCGCACCCGGCCGCACCACCGGTCGGTGACGGTGGCGGTAAGGCCCTGTTCCCCCTGGCGGACGATAATATCCGGCAAAATATACCCGGCGGGGGTCCCATCATTGGCCCCCACCAGGGGGGAGGGGCGCAGGGCGGCAATAAGCCGGGCGCATTGGCGCACCACCGGGAGCTCCAGCCCCAGGGCGGAGGAGATCTCCCGGTAGCGGCCCTCCGCCAGCTGGGGCAGGAAGGAGGAGCAGATCTCGGTAAGGGCAGGGCTTAAAAGCCCCTGGCTGGCCAGCTGGCGGGTGAGGAACTCCCCCAGATCCCGGCTGCCGACCCCCGGGGGCTCCAGGGCGCGGATGGTCTCCAGAGCGGTCCGGCAGGCCCCCGGAGAGCACCGGAGAAGGCGGCAGAGCTCCGGGTGGGTGTAGGGGAGAAAGCCCCGGCCGTCGATCAGGTCCACCAGCCTTTCGGCCAGCTCCCGGCGGCCGGTGCCGATGTTCAGGGAGTAGAGCTGTTCCTTCAGGTCCTCCCGGTAGGTGCGCTGTTCCCCGGCGGAGGGCTCGCGGCCCGCCGGGGCGGATTCGTCCCGGTAGACCCCGTTTTCCACCCGGGGCAGGGTGTTCTGGAGCCACTGGGCCATATCCACAAGCTCCTCCCCCCTGGCAGAGGGCAGCTCCACCTCCAGGAGGGGATTTTCCAGCTGCTCCCGGCCAAGGAATTCCCGGAGCTCCAGGTTGTTCATAGCCAGGACCTCCAGGGACTGCCGCTGGCTGAGGCTGATGGTCTGCTTTTGGACCTGCTGCTGCTCCAACATAGCGTTCCTCCTATATCCGCAGCTCCTCAATGTCCTTGAAGAACAGTGCCCGGTCCCGCCAAAGCCCCCGGGCGAAGTAGATACAAAGGGCGATGGTCACCAGAAGCTTGATCAAATCGCCAAAGGCGCTCCCTACCAGCTCGGCCCCCAGGATCTGCAGATCGCTGGCGGAGCCGCCGGCGCTTTCTACGGCGGGGATCAGCGACGAAAGCAGGACCCAGGCTGGCAGCAGATGGATCGCCAGCATAAGGGTCTGGATCACCGGCCAGGCGATCAGCCAGCTGAAGTTGATGTAAAAGGCCGACCGCTCCAGGTCCTGGACCGTCAGGGCGGCCAGCACCCCCCAGGCCGCCAGCGCCGTTGTAGAAAGACAGTACAGAAAGCCATAGTCCTCGTAACGGAACATGGTGATCAAGGCGGCCAGCACAAAAAGGGCCGCCTCTGCCCGGACAAACACATCCATGTAAAAGCGAAGCCGCTTGACCGGTTTTCCATAGACCCCAATTTTTTCCTCCACATGGAGCTTGCTCACAGGGGTTCCCTCCTTCTTCGGCAAAATGCGGGCTTTTCTTTTATTATATCATCCGCCGCCCTGTTTGCCAACCGTTCCCCCCAGGGAAATGCTGACCTTCCGGGGGTCCACCTCCCGCTCTGCCAGCATACTGTTGATGTATCCAATGGGGGCAAAGCCGCTGTGCTTGCGCCACATGGCGTAGCTGTCGCTGGCCCGGACCTCCTCCCGCAGCTGGGCGGCGTACCCGCTGAAATAGGCCGGGTTCAGAGTAGCCATGGTCTCGCTCATAAGCTCCAGGTCGGCATCCTTGTTCAGCTGGGCCATGTACAGGCTGGCATAGGACCGCTCCTTGGAGATCTCGTAGAAGAACCGGTAGGAATATTCCTCGAAGCCCAAAAGGTTCGGGTCCCGGGAGCCGGTTTCCCGGGCCCAGGCCTCCACGTCTGCTTCCCTGGTGTGGTAGTCGATCCGCTCCCCGGGGAGGTAGTCCAGTACCCCGTATTGGTTCGTGTACACCACATAGGAGCTGGTGGCAATGTCGTAGAGCCCCCCCTCCTTGGCAATGTCCTGAATGTGAACGTGGCCGCTCAGGTTCAGCCGGACATCATACCGGCGGCAGAGATCCAGAAGCTCCTCCGCGTTTTCCAGAACATAGCCCGCCATCCCCCGGGAGGTGTGGTCCAAAAGGCTGTGGTGGGTGGCGGTGATCACCTCCGCCCCCTGACGCCGGGCCTCCTGAAGCTGCCCCTCCACCCAGCGGAGGGTGTCCGGGGAAAGGGCCCCGGCGTTCTGGGGGATGCTCCGGGCCCCTTCCCGGTCGTAGAGGTTGGTGTCCAGAAGAATCAGCCACAGGTCCTCCGAAAGGTGCCAGGTGTAGCTGAGGCTGGCCTCGTCCCGGGCAGCGGCTCCGCCATAGCCAAGCTCCCTGTAGATCTCCCCGAACTCCTGCCAGGTGACCGATCGGACGTCATAAAGCTTATCCCGGTTGTAGCCGGAGGAAAAGGCGTTTTGGATATCGTGGTTGCCGGGGATCACCAGGACGGGGATGCCGGCCTCGGGCAGAGCCCGGAGGCGCCGGGCCAGCTCCAGATGGCTTGCCCGCTCTCCGTTCAGGGTCAGGTCCCCGGTGAGAAGGACTGCCGCCGGGCGCTCCGCAAGCATCTCCCCCAGAAAAACGTCCACCAGCTGGGCACCGTAGTTCAGCTGCTTCCCGTCCCCGTAGGCATAGGCGGCAGTAAAGGCCTCCCCCTCCCGGACGATGGCAGGGTCCAGGAAGTGAAGGTCGGTGGCGGTGACCAGGCGCAGGGGCGTTCCCCGGGGAAGCAGGTCCGGCTCCGGCAGGGGCTGGGGGGCAGGGGCACAGGCTGCCAGGGAAAGGAGCAGGGCCAGGGCGGCGGCAAAAAGGCGAGATGTTTTCATAAAAACGGCTCCTTTGAAAAGGGCCGCCCCATCTGTTCAGGATGGAACGGCCCTTTTATGTTGTTCTTCTGCTTACTCGGAAAAGCCGGAGGCGACCAGCTTCACCAAGGCTTCGACGGCCTGCTGCTCGTCGGCGCCGTCGGCAATGACCTTGATGTTGGTGCCGCCTACGATCCCCAGGGAGAGGACCCCCAAAAGGCTCTTGGCGTTTACCCGCCGCTCCTCTTTTTCCACCCAAATAGAGGACTTGAACTCGTTGGCCTTCTGGATGAAGAAGGTGGCGGGGCGGGCGTGGAGCCCGACGTGGTTCTGGACTGCAACTTCTTTCACAAACATAACAAATTCTCCTTGTCTCTGCATCGAGGGACCGGTCCTCCCTTTCCATTGGGCGCCGCCGGCGTCTGTCCTTGTGGCAGACACAGGGCGGCCGCTGTTTGATCTCTGACCGGTTCCAGGGCGGGGTAGGTTGAAGATAACCCGTTGTACCTCTAGATTATAAAGGGCAGGGCGGATTCCGTCAACGGAAAAACTGCCTAAAGATGGGGTTTTTTCCGATTTTCTGCTTGTTTTCCAGAACGCCCCGAAAATCAAATCGGTTATTTGTGCATCATTGCCATAAAGTTTTCAACGGTATCAGCAGATTATACAGGATGGGAAAGAGAAGGGCGGGGAGAAGATTGGCGGTTTTGATCTTTACCACCCCAAAGAAATTGATGCCGATGCACAGCACAATACCGTACCCCACCATGCACAGCTGGTCCAGAAGGGTCCCCACCAGTACCCCCCGGAGGGTCCCGGCCAAAAGGGTAAGGGCCCCCTGGTAAAGGAGCACCGTCAGGGCGGAGCAGGGCACCCCCACCCCCAGGCTGGAGGCCAGGATCAGGGCGGCGATAAAGTCCAGGGAGCTTTTGGTAAGGAGGATGGTGTACCCCTGGCCCAGTCCGTCCTGGATGGACCCCATAATGGTCATGGCCCCGGCGCAGAACAGCACCGAAGCACTGATGAAGCCCTTGGAGAAGTTCCCGGCCCGGAGCTTCCTTTCGATGACATCCCCGGCGCCGTTCAGCCGTTCCTCAATGTGGAGCAGCTCCCCCAAAAGGGTCCCCGCCGCCAGGCTGCCCAGCAAAAGCAGCTCCCCGGAGGAGGAGATGCGCCCGGTGGCGGCGTCCACGGTGAGCATGGTGGAAAGGATGCCGTTAAGGCCGATGATGCTGGTGGAAAGCCCCAGCATATAGGTCACCGCCTGGTTGATCCGCTCCGGAAGGCCCTTCTTGATGCAAAGGCCGATGCAGCCCCCGACGATCACTGCAAAAACGTTGATGATGGTTCCTGTCATGTTACAGCACTTCCGTCCTTCAAAATTTCCCCCTCCTCCAGCTGTGCCAGAAAGGCCCGGTCCGCCTTGGTAAGGGGGGCGGTCTCCAGCAGCTCGGGCCGCTTTTGCCGGGTCACCAAAAGGGACTGCTCCCGCCGCCATTTGGCGATGTTGGCGTGGTGCCCGGTCAGGAGCACCGGGGGCACCGGGATGCCGTTCCAAACAGCGGGGTGGCTGTACTGGGGGTACTCCAGAAGGCCATTGTACAGGCTCTCGTCGGTAAAGCAGCTTTCGTCGCTGAGCACCCCGGGGCAAAGGCGGGCCACTGCGTCCACCATGGCCAGGGCGGGGAGCTCCCCCCCAGTGAGGACAAAGTCCCCCAGGGAAAGCTCCTCGTCCACGATCTGGTCCAGCACCCGCTGGTCCACCCCCTCGTAGTGGCCGCAGAGGAACATCAGGTGGGGGCGTTTTGCCAGCTCCACCGCCTTTTGCTGGGTAAACAGCTTCCCCTGGGGGGAGGGGAAGATCACATAGGGCTTGTCCCCGGAGGCCCGGCAGATCTCCTCCCAGCAGCGGTAGATGGGGGCGGCCTGCATCAGCATCCCCTTGCCGCCGCCGTAGGTGGCGTCGTCCACCCGGTTGTGCTTGTTGCCGGCGTAGTCCCGGATGTTCCAGTACCGGACCTGGATCTTCCCGGCCCGCTGGGCCCGTCCGATGATGCTCTCATCGGTAACCGCCTGGCACATATCCACAAAAAGGGTGGCGACCTCGAACCGCGGGATCATTGGAACAACCCCTCCAGGGGGCGGATGAGCATGACTCCGCCCTCAAGATCGATGTCCAGCACCACCTGGGGGATGGCGGGGACCAACTGGACCCGGCCATCGGGGAAGGCCACGTGGTAGACGTCGTTGGCCCCGGTTTCGGTAACGTCCCGGAGGGTGCCGTACACCTCCCCGGTGTCGGCGTCCTTTACCGAAAGGCCCATAAGATCCTGGAGGTAATACTGGCCCTCCTCCAGGGTGTCCTCCTCCCGGTCCAGCCAGAGGACCCGCCCCCGGAGGGCCTGGGCGGCCTCGGGGGTGTCCACTCCTTCCAGCTTCAGAAGGACCATGTTCTTCTGCACCCGGCACCGCTCCGCCTTTTTTGGGGTGGCCCCCCCGTCCAGGTAGAAGGTGCCTATGGGCACCAGGGCCTCCGGTCCGTCACACCAGGGCAGGACCTTTACCTCCCCCCGCAGGCCGTGGGTGGAGACGATCTTGCCGCATTCCAGAAAACGCTTCTTCATCCTTGCTCCTTAACGAAAGCCGGGGACCGCAACCCCTGTTGCAGTCCCCGGCGGATTCATCCTCCGGGATCAGTCAATCTCCACGGCGGCCTTCATGCTGGCCTTGTTGGCAGCGGCGCGGACCACGGTGCGGATGGCCTTGGCGATGCGCCCCTGCTTGCCGATGACCCGGCCCATATCATCCGGAGCCACATGGAGGTGAAACACCACGGTGTTGTCCTCGGTGGGCTCGTCCACCGTGACGTTTACCGCGTTTTTTTCATCTACAAGGCCCTGGGAGATGGCGACGATCAGTTGGGAAATGGTCTGGGTATCCATAGTGAAACGATTCCTCCTTGGGGTGGTCAAAAACAGGTTGTCTTAGAGTCTGTTCAAGCTCTCCAAGTATGCCGGAAGGGAAGGAAATGCCCTGGCGGCGTGCGGGGAGGTTTTGAATGGGCTCTTACAGAATGCCGTTGAGCTTCAGAAGAGCCCGGACGGTATCGGTGGGCTGGGCGCCGCTGGCCAGCCACTTCTTGGCCTTCTCCGCGTCCACCTTAAACTCGGAGGGGTTCTTGGTGGGGTCGTAGGTGCCTACCTCCTCGATGAAGCGGCCATCCCGGGGATAGCGGGAATCGGCCACCACGACACGGTAAAAAGGAGCCTTCTTGGCGCCCATGCGGCGCAGTCTGATCTTGACGGACATAAGTATTACCTCCAAAAATTTTATCATGTGATAGTATCCAACACCGGCGGCAAGCCGGCGGATCATCCGTTTTACAGGGGGACTACATGGGGAAACCGGGCATTCCGCCAGGCATCCCGCCGCCAAAGGGCAGGCGGCCCCGGCGTTTCTTTCCCTTGCCCCCCAACTGCTTCATCAGCTTCTGCATCTGCTCCAGCTGGCGGATCAGGCGGTTTACATCCTCCACCCGGGTGCCGCTGCCGGCGGCGATGCGCCGCTTTCGGGAGGGGTTCATCAGGGAGGGCTTCTCCCGCTCGGCGGGGGTCATGGAGAGGATGATGGACTCGGTGCGGCGCAGCTGCTTTTCCCCCTCCTGGGCATCCTCCTCGCTTACCTTTCCCCCCATCCCCGGGATCATATCCAGAATGCTGGAAAGGGAGCCCATCTTCTTCATCTGGGCCATCTGGTCCAGCAGGTCGTTAAAGTCCAGCTGGCCCTCCTTCAGCTTTTTAGCGGCGGCGGCAGCAGCCTCGGCGTCCACCTGGGCCCCGGCCTTTTCAATAAGGGTCATCACGTCCCCAAAGCCCAGGATACGGGAGGCCATGCGGTCGGGGTAGAAGGGCTCCAGATCCCCGATCTTTTCCCCCACCCCGGCAAATTTAATGGGCTTGCCGGTGGCCGCCCGGACCGAAAGGGCCGCACCGCCCCGGGTATCGCCGTCCAGCTTGGTGAGGATCACTCCGTCCACCCCCAGGGCGGTGTCGAAGCTCTGGGCCACGGTCACCGCGTCCTGACCGGTCATGGAGTCGATGACCAGAAGGGTCTCGTGGGGCTTTACCTGCTCCTTGATGCCCTGGAGCTCCTGCATCAGCGCCTCGTCAATGTGGAGGCGCCCGGCGGTATCGATAATGACAATGTCGTTGCCGTAATCCCCCGCGTGCTGAAGGGCCTTTTTGCAGATCAGGAGGGGATCGGCCTGGCCCATCTCAAAGACGGGGACCCCGGCCTTCTGTCCCACCACCTTCAGCTGATCGATGGCGGCAGGGCGGTAGATGTCACAGGCCACCAGCAGGGGGCGCTTGCCCTGCTGCTTAAAGTGATAGGCCAGCTTGGCGCTGTGGGTAGTTTTACCGGAGCCCTGGAGGCCGCACATCAGAATAATGGTGGGGATCCGGGAGGAGAGGTTGATCCGGGTGTGGGTGGCCCCCATTAGGGCGGTCATCTCGTCATTGACGATCTTAATGACCTGCTGGGCGGGGGTCAGGCTTTGGAGGACCTGTTCTCCCACCGCCTTTTCGGTGACGGTTTTCACAAAGTCCTTGGCCACCTTATAGTTGACGTCGGCCTCCAGAAGGGCAAGGCGCACCTCCCGCATGGCCTCCTTTACGTCGGCTTCGCTGAGCTTGCCGCGGTTTTTCAGCTTCTTAAAGGCTGCGGACAGCTTTTCGGACAGTCCTTCAAAGGCCACAGGGGTTCCCTCCCTTCCCGGTTATTCGGCATCACTGATCTCCCCTGCCAGGGTGATGATTCGGTCGGTTCTGGAATAGATCTCGTTGGACGCCCCGAAGCGGTCGTTGATCCGCTCGATGTCCTTGGCAAGGCCGGTGATCTCGTCCAGGCACTCCTGGATGCGGCGAAAGCGCGCGGCCAGGCGGAGGTGCTCCTCGTAATCCAGCAGCTGGCTTTCCGCCCGCTTGATGGAATCCCGCACCCCCTGCCGGGTGATGCCGCTGTGGGAGGCGATCTCCGCCAGGGAAAGGTCCTCGTTATAATAGAGCTCCACAACATCCCGTTGTTTTTCGGTCAACATCTCACCGTAAAAGTCCAGAAGCAGGGAGATCTCCAGGTTTTTTCCCACCGGCGCAGCTCCTCTCATAACTGTAAAGGCTTTTTCTTTACAACACAGGCACAAAATCACTTTTGTTATTATACCGGGACAAGGGCTATCTGTCAAGGCCTTTTTCTTTACATCTGCAAAAAACTTTTCGGGGCGATTCGACAAACCAGCGAAAAAGCTCCCGGCACACTGGGCAATTCGGTGTGCCGGGAGGGGGGCTGAGATTGCAAAACACCCCACTGGGGTGTATTTGCAGGGCAGCTGGGTGCAGGGCGAGCAGGCTTCTCCTTTCTTTTTTTCTTTCAAAAAGAAAGGAGCAAAGAAAAATGCGCCCTCCGGTAAGGATGTGGGGAGAGTTTCGCTCCCTGCGGGGAGCGACCAGGGCGCCGCCCTGGACCTGCCGCCCTTTGAAAAGGGCGGCCCCAAACTTTAGACCCTACGGGAGTGTGTGCGGGGCGAAAGGCTGTGCCTGGAGTCTTGGATTGATAGGAACTGCCCCCATCCAGTTCATCAAAGGCAGGGGAATCGCTTCGCCTTGTGCCCGTTAAGACTCCAGGCACCCGCCATCCCTTTCGCACACCGTTAAGCCGCGAAAGCGGCGGGTAGGGTCTGCGGGGCTGGAGGCGGCCATCAGGCCGTACCAATGTAAGATGCTGGGTTCTGATGCTTGCCATCTACAAGCACCTCGAAGTGGCAGTGGTTGCCGGTGGCGTTGCCGGTGCGGCCCACCAGGGCGATCAGGTCTCCCTGGTACACATACTGCCCACAGGTAACAAGCACCGAGCTGCAATGGGCGTACCGGGTTTTGACCCCGTCCCCATGGTCGATAATGACGCTTTTGCCGTAGGGCCAAATGGAATAGTCAGAGGCGTAAACCACCTCACCGCTGGCTGCGGCGTAAATATCGGTTCCTGCGTCGGCAGCAATATCCATGCCGGTGTGGCCGTAGTAGCCGTTAAAGGAAGCCGTAACATCACCGCCGTTCACCGGCCAAAGAAAACTGCCATCCCAGCTGAGGCCCTCACGGTCGTTTTCTTCGACAGGTTCTAGTTCAGATTCGGGTTCCGGCTCGGGTTCGGGTTCAGGTTCGGGTTCCGGCTCGGGTTCGGGTTCCAGCTCGGGCTCGGGTTCCGGCTCGGGCTCGGGTTCAGGTTCGGGTTCCGGCTCGGGTTCAGGCTCTGGCTCAGGTTCGGGCTCGGGCTCAGGTTCGGGCTCGGGCTCCGGGGCGGGGGCGGTGACTTCGTCGGAGAGCACGGCCTGCATCCGGATGGGAGGGAGCTTTTCCGGCTGGGGGATTGCCTCCGGCTGGGAGGGGGTCTCGTCCCAAAGCGCGGGAATGTCCTCCTCTGTGCCGGCGGTATCCGGCTCCGGAGCGGGGGCTTCCTTTTGGAGCGCCTCCCGGAGCACCGGGCCGGGGTTTACCGCCGAGGAACAGATCACGCCGGTGACCGCCACCGTCAGTGCCAGAGCCCAGGAGATGGCCCGGTCCAGGGCAGTGGTTTTTCTGGAGGACTTCAGCAGGATGAGGCGGCGCTTCAGCTCCTCCTTGTTCATGGCGAGAGTGGCGGTGCCGACAGGGGCGGCACCACAGCTTCTCTGGGCCACATCCAGGAGCATCCGGCCATACTGTTTTTTCTCCCCGGCGGTCATAGAACCGGTGGTACGCTGGTCACACCGCAGCTCGCAGCAGCGGTCCAGGTCCCTGACCATCCGCCAGGCCAGGGGGTTGAACCAGTGGATACAGGCGGTCCCCAAGGCAAGTCCCTTGTACCACAGATCCTTTCCCCGGTAGTGGTTCAGCTCATGGCGGAGCATCATCGCCAGCTGGCGCTCGGGGAAGTCCTCCCGGGGGAGAAGGATCCTGGGGCGGAGCAGTCCCAGCAGCAGGGGGCTTTCCAAACCGGGGCAGAGGAGCAGCTCCACCTTGCCCTGGGGGAGCTTCAGCTCCTCCCGCAGCCGGTTAAAGATCCGGGCGGCTTGTCCATCCTCCCGGGGCGGGCAGGAGCAGCGCCGGATGGTCTGGGCCAGGGTGTGGTGGTCCACCAGGCGCACCGCCCCGAAAAAGAGCAGGCCCAGCAGCCAAGCCCAGGCCAGCACCGGAAGGGCCTGCTCCCACAGCCCCCCCAGACTTTGGCAAAGGTCCGGCAGGGGGACCGTGGCCGGAAGCTCCCCTGCCGCAGGGATCATCTCCGACCCGGGGAGAGGGCTGTCCCCACTAGGGGCAGAGGTGCCGGAGGCTGCTCCCATTGCCGGCAGGGCAAAGGGGACCAGGTAGAGGGCCAGGGGGAGGGCCCAAAGGAGATAGCTCCATCCGGGGGAGAGGCGGTCCTTCATGGCTGTCTTTCCCCCCAGCACCAGCAGGGTGCCAAGGCTCCCGGCCAGGGTCAGGGAGACCACCAAGCGGAAGATCCCTTCCAGAATGCTCATAGGCTGCCTCCTTCCCCAGTACTGTCCCCCTCGAACCACCGGCGAAGCTCCTCGATCTCCCCGGCCTCCAGCTCCCCGGGGGCACAAAGGGCGGCAAACAAACTGCGGTAGGAACCGCCGTGGATCTGCTCCACAAAGCTGCGGGTCTCCTCCCGCTGGTAGCTCTCCCGGGTCACAGCGGCCTGGTAAAGGTTCTGGCGGCCGTTTTTCCGCACCGTAATACAGCCCTTTTCCTCCAGGCGGGCCAGAAAGGTCAGGATGGTGGTGGCCTTCCACTCAATGCCATCCCCCAGCCGCTGGGTGATCCAGGCGGTGGTCACCGGAGCCCCCGCATCCCAGATCAGGTTCATAATTTTCATTTCCGAATCGGATATTTTCATGCTTCTGTCTCCTTACTACTAGCGCCGGGCCATTTCCACCAATAGATAAAGCACAAGCCCGTTGTCCGTACCCTGATATTCTACAATATGTAAAAATATTTGTCAACCCCTGAAAAGCTTCGCCTTTTCTCGTTATGGCTCTTTGTAGCCACAAAAGTTCCTTCATCAGTGTCCAAGCAGTCATACGCCGCAGCAAAAAACAGGGTCCGGATCTTCCGGGCCCTGTTCGGCTCAAAAATGGTTCGAGGGTCTGGCAGCTATATTACCACCGCGCCATACCGCGCCGCCACCTGGCGGAGCCGGTCCTCCGGGATCAGGGAGCGCCTGTCCACCAGCGCCCGGCCGTTGTAGGAAAAGAGGACGCTGTCCAGGGCGGTCTCGTCATCGCTGAAAAAGACCACCGGCAGCTGGGTGAAATTGGCGTTGTTCAGGGAGATGGTGTACCCGTCCTCCGGTGTTTCCGCCTGGATGCACACCGCTTCCTCCCCCTCGTGTTCCAAACGGATGACCTGGTCCGCCATGTCGTTTTCACAGGGGATGGCCTCGGAGAATTCCAGGTTGGCGTCCAGGTAGAAAACCTGCTGTTCCCCGGCGGCCCAGATCTCCTCCTCGCCCCGGTAGTCGGTTTTGGGGATGGAGCAGGGGGGCGCCTGGACCAGGGCCTCCCCTGCGGCGGTGATCTCCGGTTCCCCGGCCCCCAGAATGCCCTGCCACTGGGCGCCAAGCTCCCCGAAGCGGCAGGTGCGGGAGGCAAACAGCTCCCGGGTCTCCGGGGCGGGCAGAGCTCCGGTCAGGTCCCGGGTGAGGGCGATCAGCGGTATCCGGGCGCAGGGAGCGGTGACCTCAAGGGGCTCCAGAAGGATCCCGGCCACAGCGGAGTAGAAGCCGAAGGCAGCAATTCCCAGCTCCTGAAGGGTGATAAAAGCGGAAAGAATATTTCCGCCCCGGAGAAGGTCCTCCCCCTCCCCGGCGATCTCCATGGTGACGTACACCGGCAGGCCCGGCACCCGGCACCCCAGCACCCCGGCCCGGGCCTGAAGAAGGCTTCCCGCCCGGTGGACCAGAATGGAATCCGCCCCCCACTGCTTTGCCAGACCCGCAGCGGAAGCGTAATGCGCCACCCCCTGGGCAAAGGGAAGCTCCCCATAGGGCTCCAGCAAAAGCCCCCCCGCCGGCAGACCGGCGCAAAGCTCCACCCCCGGCGGACAGCCCTCCCGGGCCTCCCGAAGGATCTTCTCGGCCTTACCAGCCCAAGCCCCGTCAAAAAGCCCCTCAGGCAAAAGGACCATCAGCACAGGCCTGGCCCCGGCCGCCTCAATAGCAGCACAGAGCTCCCGTTGTTCATATTCCAGGAAAAAGCGGCATCGGTGGATGTCCATAACAGTAATCTTTCACCCTCCTATTGTTCCCATTTTTTCTGTAGAAGCAGCCCCCCAGCTGCTCCTATAAACTTTCCCATAATCCCCCCACCCCACAAAGCACCCCTAGCCCGAAGGGCCCCCGCCGGAGGCACCAAAGCCGTTCCAACCTGGCCCGCAGGCCATTTGCCGCGAAGCGGCTCCGCTTTTTTCCGCAGAAAAAAGCACCTTATCCGGCCAACGAGCCTCCGGCCGCAAAAGCCCGGACGCTGGTAAGCGGGAAGGAACATCCAAGGCGCCACCTAGCCCAGCCGCCTGGCGCCATCAGTAGGAACACGCGGGTAATAGATCAAGGTACTGCCTACAACGGACCCCGCCCCGTGGGTGAGATCAGGCGGCCTCGTGGGTCAACCGCCCGAGGCCGGAGCCTTTGGCCGGTCCCCGGGTCCAGGGAGAATCCCTGGGCGCTCTTTGGTTACTTTCTGTCGCTACAGAAAGTGACCCCTCGCCGGGGAGGCGAAACGAGACAATAGGTCTCCAAAACGAGACAGGACTGCGAAGGGGCAGACCATCGCGTGGCAGTCAAAGGAAAACGGCACTACTATAACAGAAGCCCCATACCCAGAACCGAGAGGCAGACACGTTCAAGAAGCGGCCCTTCGGGCCTGTCTTGAAGGGTAGACAGACAAACCCGCCAACGCCTGGCGCTCCCCGCGGCTGGGTGGTGGTCAATCTCGTTCCGTCCGCGGCTTGTCACTTCGATTTTGCGCTGTAAAGGCAGATACCTTGCAATCCTTTTACAGCGCAATGTTGTTAGCCGCGGCCTAAATCGAAGGATGCTGCCTCATATCGGGGAGTTTCGCCCGCTGCGGCGGACGACCAGGCGCTGTCCGCCCTGGACCCGGACCGGACTGATGTCCGGAGACAGAAAGGCTACCCGGTACTGGGCGTTGGGCTTCGGGCATAGTGCTGCACCGGCAGAAATCTCGCCCGCCCCAGTCCGTCAAAGGCCGGGGAATCGCCCCGCCCTGTACTCGTCTGAACTCCAGGCACCCACTACCCCCTTCGCACACCGTTAAGCCGCGAAGCGGCGGGTAGGGTCTGTCAGCGGCCATCAGGCCGCCCGCCTTGTGCTCATTAGGTCTCCAGGTACCCACTATCCACCCCGCACACCCTTAAGCCGCGCAGCGGCGGGTAGGGTGGAAAATCACATCATCTCAGGGGCAGAGATCTTTAGGAGCCCCAGCACGTTGGCAATGACCGTCCGCGTCGCTGCGCAAAGCGCCAAACGTGCCTGCTGTAAACTGTCCTCTTCCCCCTTCACCCGGCAGGTGTTGTAGAATTTGTGAAACAGTGTGGCAACATCGTATACGTACCGCGTCAGCCGCGCCGGATCATAGTCCCGCGCAGTGTCAATGACCTCCTGGGGAAGCCGCCCCAGCCGCCGGATCAGCTCCCGCTCCTCCGCTGTGGTGAGCAGCTCCAGCTCGTAGTCCTCCACCTTCCGGGGGGTAATTCCCTCCGCCGCCAGGTTCTTGAGGATGCTGCAGATCCTGGCGTGGGCGTACTGGACATAATAAACCGGGTTGTCGCTCTGCTCCTTTACCGCCAGGTCCAGGTCAAAGTCAAAGCTGGACCCCGGCTCCCGCATGTTGAAGAAGTACCGGGCCGCGTCAATGGGGATCTCCTCGGTCAGGTCCGCCAGGGTGATGGACCGCCCGCTCCGCTTGCTCATCCGGTAGGGCTCCCCGTCCTTCATCAGCCGTACCAGCTGCATCAGAACAATGTCCAGCTTTTCCCCGTCCAGGCCAATGGCGTCCATGGCCCCCTTCAGCCGGGCTACATGGCCGTGGTGGTCCGCCCCCCAGATGTTGATGACCCGTTCGTACCCCCGGATGGCAAACTTGTTGTAGTGGTAGGCAATGTCCGCCGCAAAGTAGGTGGGGATGCCGTTCTGCCGCACCAGCACCTCGTCCTTCTCCCCGCCAAAGTCAGTGGCCTTGTACCACACCGCCCCGTCCTGGCGGTAGATGGCCCCCTTTTCCTCCAGCTTTTGGATCACCTGGTTGATGGCGTCGGGGTGGAGCTGGCTTTCCAGGAACCACACGTCAAAATCGATGCGGTAGGTGTGCAGGTCCCGCTTCAGGGCGTCGATGTTCTGGGGCAGGGCGTAGCCCACCAGGGCGGCCTTCCGTTCCTCCTCGGTCAGGGCCATCAGGCTGTCCCCGTGGTCTGCGGCGTAGGCCCTGGCGTGGTCCCGGATGTCCTCCCCGTGGTAGCCATCCTCGGGGAACTCCACCGCATCCTCCCCAAGAAAGAGCTGCCGGTAACGGGCGGAAAGGGATTTGCCGAACTTTTCGATCTGGTTACCGGCGTCGTTGACATAGAACTCCCGGGTGGTGTCGTAGCCGCTCCAATCCAAAGCGGCGGCCAGCACATCCCCGATGGCCCCGCCCCGGGCGTTGCCCATGTGCATGGGGCCGGTGGGGTTGGCGGAGACAAACTCCACCATCACCTTTTTCCCTGCCCCGTAGCTGCTGCGGCCATAGTCAGAGCCCTTTTTCAGGATGTCCTCCACCTGGGCCACATACCAGTGGGGCTTCATAAAGAAGTTGATGAACCCGGGCCCGGCCACCTCCCACCGGTCGATATCGGTGTTGCGCAGGTTCATCCGGGCGGTAAGGATCCCTGCCAGCTTCTGGGGGGCCATACGGTAGGTCCGGGCGTTGACCATGGCGGCGTTGGTGGCAAAATCCCCCTTGGTGGTATCCCCGGGGACCTCCACCGTGTACTCCGCCGGAAGCCCCGCAGGGAGCTCCAGGGCGGCCTGGGCGGCAAGGAAGGCGTCCCGGATGATGCTCCGGATCTGCTCCTGTGTGTTCATGGCGACACTGATCATGATGCTGCTCCTTTATTTTGTACTTCTTATTTAAAATGGATGATCGTTTAAAGATTGGAATAATTTTCTTGGGGGACCTGGGGCCGCACCGCGATCACCACCCGGTTTTCACTGGTCAGTGCCGTATTCAGATCCAGGGAGTAGGAGAAGCCGATCTCCCCCCCGTCCTCGGAAAGGGTGCTGTGGATGATGCTGCAATTCACCCCGATGATCATGCTCCCGAACCCCAGGTCATAGCTGCACTGGTGCCGCTTTCCCTTTTCCACAATAAGCTGGGAGTTTACGCTTCCCGACCGGGTCAGGGTAACCCGGTCCGCCTTTTCCTCGTAAAACAGGGTGGTGCTGGCCCCTTCAAAGCCGGTGGCCTCGCTCTCCTCGTAGGAGATCAGGTACCCGTCCTTCTGCCGGGAGAAGAACCCGGTGGTAAGAAGCTCCACCACATCGTCGTCATCTCCCGCCACCCGCTGGACCCCTTTGATTTTGATCAGTGCTTCCTTTGGTTTGCTCATCCTGTTATGCTTCCTTTCCCAATTTCAGCTTTTCCAGCCCGCTGATATCCACAGGTGTCACATGGGTTACCGGCTCCCCCAGAAAGACCTCTGCCACAGAGGAAAAGCTCCCGGCGCTGTCGGTGACAAAGTAGCGGCAGCTTCCGCCTGTCTGCCGCCCGGAGAGAAGCCCTTCTTCCCGGAGGGTATCCCCGGCGGCAAGGGCGGCCTCGCGGCCGGAGCTCACCAGGGTGACCCCCTCCCCCAGGAAGTCCCGGATCAGGGGGGCAAGAAGGGGGTAGTGGGTGCACCCCAGGATCAGGGTGTCGATGTCCCGTTCCCCAAGGTCCCGGAGGTAGTATTCCACCGCCGGCACTGCCAGGGGATCACCGGGGGCGATGTGCCCGTTTTCCACCAGGGGCACAAAGAGGGGACAGGCCAAACTGTACACCTGGAGCCCCGGGTCCATGGCGGCCAGAGCGGCCGGGAATTTGCCGCTGCGGGTGGTGGCGGCGGTGGCAATGACCCCGATCCTGCCGTTTCGGGTGGCCGCTGCGGCGGCCCGGGCCGCTGGGCCCACCACCTCGACAAAGGGGCAGTGGGTCTCCCGGCGGAGGGCTTCCCCGGCCACCGAGCTGACGGTGCCGCAGGCGCAGACCACCGCCTTCACCCCCTGCTCCAGCAGAAAGGCGGCATCCTCCCGGGCGTACCGGGTGATGACCTCCTCCCCCCGGGAGCCGTAGGGGACCCGTCCCGTGTCCCCAAAGTAGACCAGCTCCTCCCCGGGGAGAAGGGCGTGGAGCTCCCGGAGGGCGGTAAGCCCCCCCAGCCCGGAATCAAAAACGCCGATCGGCCGTGGGTCCATGGGTCATCCCTCCTCCAGGGCCAGGGTGATCAGCCGGGTGATCAGCTCCGGGTAGGTCATTCCGGAGGCCATCATCAGCTTGGGCCACATGCTGATGCTGGTAAAGCCCGGCAGGGTATTCACCTCGTTGAGGCAGTAGCTGCCATCAGCCAGGGCGAAGAAATCCACCCGGGCCAGGCCGGTGCATTCCAGGGCCCGGTAGGCGGCGATGGCGGCCTGCTTGATCGCTTCGCTCTGCTCCCGGGGCAGCCGGGCGGGGAGGTACAGGTCGGTGGAGCCATCCAGGTACTTCCCCTCGTAGTCGTACAGGGCCCGCTTGGGGACGATCTCCCCCAAAACGGAGGAGGTCTCCACCCCGGTATGGTTCCCCATAACGGCGCACTCCACCTCTGCCCCCGTTACCGCCTCCTCGATCAGGACCTTCCGGCCGCTTTGGAAGGCGGTGTCCAGGGCGGCGGAAAGGTCCTTGGGGCCCTGGACACGGCTGACCCCCACCGAGGAGCCGTCACTGGCGGGCTTTACAAATACCGGCCAGCCCAGCTCCTTCCCAATGGTCCCGGCCAGGGCCTCGTCGTCCCGGGCCTCCCGGGTGGCGGTGAGCCAGCGGGCGTTGGGGATGCCGCGGGCGGTGAGCAGGGTCTTGGTCAGGTCCTTATCCATGCAAAGGGCGCTGGCGGCCACGCCGCACCCCACCAGGGGGATGCCGGCCAGCTGGGCCAGCCCCTGAATGGCCCCGTCCTCTCCGTTTTTCCCGTGGAGAGCGGGGAAGATAACGTCGATCCTTGTCCGCCACCAGCCCGCCCTGCCATCAAAGAGCCACAGGCCGTGGTGCTCCCGGTCGGGGGAAAGGATGGCAGGGCGAAGCCCCGGGTCCTGTTCCCAGCTTCCATCGGCCACAGAGGCAGGGGAAAGGCCCTCGGGACAGAGGAACCAGCGCCCCTCCCTGGTGATGCCTATGGCGAGCGGGTCCCACCGCTCCCGGTCGATATTTTCCAGCACCGAGGCGGCGGTGAGCCGGGATACCTCGTGCTCGCTGGAGACGCCGCCAAAAAGAACGGCCACTGTGGATCTTGTCATTGCGGAAAGCCCCCTGTCTCCTGAAAAGCATTCTAACCTCAGTATACTATACCACATCCTTGGTTTATTCGCAAGAAGCAGCGGCAAATGGGAGTGAGTGACTGAAGGACAAACTTTAACAGCGTTTTTTGGGGATATCGTAGGGGAGGGGCAAGCCCCTCCCGGAAATTGGTGCATCCGGCGGTGTCCTTCGGGCGAATGGCCTGCGTAAGGCACGTTCCACCCCCCTGGCCCGCAGGCCATTAGCCGCGAAGCGGCCATAGCCCGAAGGGCCCCGCTTTTTTCCGCAGAAAAAAGCACCTAATCCGGCCAACGAGCCTCCGGCCGCAAAAGCCCGGACGCCGGTAAGCGGGAGCACAAATCCAAGCCGCCAGCACACCCCAGCCGCCGAGCGCTATTTGCCGCGAAGCGGCTCCGCCGGAGGCACCAAAATCCCCCCCGGAGGGTTAGGGGGCCCACGGGGGGACTAGTCCCCCCGTGAGGCGCGCCG
>JAAWEO010000013.1 GCA_022794295.1 Angelakisella sp.
GCTGGAACCGGTTCCAGCTTACCGCCGCCAGAAAAAGGTTGGCGCCAGAGGGGTGCTTTGCCTGGAGCAGCTCCGGGACCTCCTGCACCTTGCCAAGGATGGCTTCATCCGGCACACCGGCGCCGGCAAGCTGGCTCTGGATACCGGCAGCCAGCATTCTAAGGTCGTGGTCAGTCATGGCAGCAGCCTCTTTCTTCATAAAAGTATTTCGACTTTTCGCAGCTCTAGGAGCCTATTCAGGATTTCAGGGTACACCGCTGGAAGGTGACCATCTCCGGCAGCGGCCCGCCCATAAGGGGGCGGAGCCAGTCGACACAGGCGGGGGTGACGTCGTTGCCCGAATCACAAATGAACTCGTCGGGCATGGTGCGCTCGGTAAGCATCACCTCCCGGATGGGGACCAGGAACAGCTCGGTCTGGTAGGGGTCGCTGCTAAGGCGGCGGATAGCGGGCATCACACCGGTTTGTCCATCGAAAACGGCCCTGACCGCCGCCCGGCCCGCTTCCTCCGCCTCCCGGCAGTCCACCTCGCTGCGCCAGCAGATGCTGCTGCGGTTCATCAGGCCGGGCTTTTCGCTCCGGGCCTTGATGCCCAGCTCCTTTACCACCAGCTGGGCCAGGTGGGCGGAGATATCCCCGAAGTAGGTGGACCGCCCCGTCTGGAAGATGGGGGGCACCAGGGGCTTGCCGCCGGGACCGTGGAGCCCTTCGCTGACCACAGCCACCACCCCTTTTCCCTTGGCCCACTTTTCCTCCACGTCCCGGAGGAAGGCCCTTTCGTCAAAGTCCCGCTCCGGCAGATAGATCAGGTCGGGGCCGATCTCGGCGTCCTGGCGGGCCAGGGCGGCGGCGGCGGTGATCCATCCGGCGTTGCGGCCCATGGCCTCCACCACGCAGACATGGATGGGCAGGGAGCGGACGTCGGTGCAGATCTCCCGGGTGACCCCGGCGATGTACCGGGCGGCACTGGCAAAGCCGGGGGCGTGGTCGGTAACCGCCAGGTCATTGTCCACCGTCTTGGGGATGCCGGCCACCAGGACGCTGGTCCCGGCGGCCTTGCAGGCCTCGTATATTTTTCCGCAGGTGTCCATAGTGCCGTTGCCCCCGTTGCACAGGAGGAAGTCGAAGCCGTTTTTCCGGATGACCTCCGCCGCCCGGGCATACTCCGGGGCCTCCATGGCGTCCCGGCTGGTGCCGATGGCGGAGCCGGGGGTGGTAAGGAGCAGCTGAAGCTCCTGCTCCGGAAGGGTGTCCAGCCGGACAAACCGTTCCGCCAGCAGGCCGCCCATGCCGCCCAGCGCGCCGTACACGCTGTCTGCCCTCCCGCTTTTCACCGCCTCGCGGATGGCCCCGTAAAGGGAGCAGTTCATCACCGCTGTGGGGCCGCCGCCGTGGACGATCAGCAGCTTGCCGGCCATATCACACCCCCTCCTTGTAGCGGCGGATCATATCCTCCAGGGTGTCCATCTTTACCAGGGGGTACCGGCCCACCGAGCCGAACTCCACGATCAGGGTGCCCACAGCCTCCTTGACCCCCCGCTCAATGGCGCCGGTGATGGCGGCCAGGGCAGGACCTTCCCCGGTTCCATACATTACGGTATCCATAATGGGGGGCAGGAAGGCCCGGGGATCAAAGGCGGAACGCTTTTCGTCCAGCAGCTTCCAGATGGGACCTGCGACGGGGTCGTTTTTCAGCTCTGGGAAGTCCCGGAACAGCTCCCGGAGGTTGCGGGTGACAGCCAGCCGGATATCAGTGTCTACATTGATCTTGCGGATGCCGCAGGGGATAGCGGCCTTCAGCTCCTCCTTGCTGATGCCGTAGGCGTTCTGGATATCTCCCCCCAGGGCGTTGATCTCGCTGACAATGTACTGGGGAACGGTGGAGGAGCCGTGGGAGACCAAAAAGGCGCTGATGCCCTCGTGGTTCATGCACTCCCGGATGGCAACAGGGATCTCCCGCCGGAGCTTTACATCCTTGCCCTTGCTGGCCCCGTGCATGGTGCCGTAGCTAATAGCCAGGGCGTCGGCACCGGTCTTTCTGAGAAAGTCCACAGCGGTCATGGGATTGGTGTAGGTGGAATTTGCCGCAAAGACATGGTCCTCCACCCCGGCCAGCACCCCCAGCTCCCCCTCTACGCTGACACCGCGGGGATGGGCGTACTTCACCACCTCCCGGGTCAGCTCCACGTTCTCCTCATAGGGCAGGGAGGAGCCGTCGATCATCACCGAGGTATAGCCGCCCTCAATGGCGGCGACACAGGAGTCGAAATCCCGGCCGTGGTCCAGGTGGAGCACCACCGGGATGGGGCTTGCTTCGCCGTACCTGCGGACGGCGTCGGCGATATTTTTGGCCCCCCGTTTCTTGTCCTCCAGGGTGCCGTTCTGGAAGTCGGTGCGCCCCCCCATAAAGGCGTTGGCAAGGTCGGCCCCCTGGAGAATGGCCGGGGACCGCAGCAGCTCGTGAATTTCGATCACCGCCTTGGCCTGGCAGACAGCGTTGACATTAAAGGCCCCCTGGGCATAGCCGTGGGCCTCGGCGGCCTCCAGTACGGGACGAAGCGGAACCAGTGGCATAGTAAAGACTCCTTTCTTTGGGTGGGAGGGGCAGGCAGCGCCGGGGCCCCTCCCGAACTTTGGTTTTACCCGTTGCTTTCCTGCTTCCCAAGAAGCCGGAACATCTGGTGCTTATAGGCCTCCACCCCCGGCTGATCAAAGGGGTTGACCCCCAGCAGCTCGCAGGAGAGGTAGCAGGAGAAGATGAAATAATAGTAAAGCTGGCCCAGGGTGTGGGCATCGATGGCGGGAATGGTAAATTCCAGGCAGGGGATCCCCCGCTGGCTGTGGGCGGCGAAGGTCCCCCTGCGGGCGGCGTCGTTAATATCCCAGAAGTCCTTTCCGGTCAGGTAGTCGAAGAAATCCTTCTTGATCTCCGGGGGGAGCCGGACGCTGGCGTCGTGCTCCGCCACGGTCAGGAAGGTCTCAAAGAGGATGGGGCGTCCCTGCTGGACATACTGGCCCACCGCGTGGAGATCCTCCGAGTTGCTGGAGACAATGGGATAAAGGGCGGTATCCTCCTTGCCCTCGCTTTCGGCAAAGGTCTGGACCCACCACTTGGCGAAGAAGTCCAGGCGGGGCTCGAAGAAGGCCAGCATCTCCATGGCGTAGCCCTTTTCCAGCAGCAGCTTGCGGATGACGGCGTAGCGCAGGGCGATGTTTTCCTCCGCGGGCTCGGCAAAGATCCGGTCCCGCATTCTTTTCATCCCGCCGGTAACGGCGGCAATATCGATCCCTGCCACCGCCATGGGAAAGAGGCCCACATCCGAGATCACCGAGAAGCGGCCCCCCACCCGCTCCGGGAAGGTGAGGAAGGTATAGCCATGGTCCTGGCAAAGCTGGTGGAGGGTGCTGCCGGGGGTGCCGGTGGCAAAAATCCGCCTGGAAGCCTCCTGCTCCCCATAGCGGCGCTCCAGGTACTGGCGAAGCACCCGGAAGGCGATGCCGGGCTCCAGGGTCTCGAAGTTTTTGGCGATACAGTCAATATAAACCGACTGATAGTGGTCCAGCTGCTCCAGGGTATCGGCCATTTCCCGGGCGGAAATGGTATTGCCGGCCCAGAGCATGGCGGGGCCGTTTTCCGGGCGCAGGGCCTTGATGGCGGCCCGGGAGGACTGGTTGGAGCCCCCGATGCCGATGGTGACAAAGGCATCGGCATCGGCCCGTACGCGATCGGCCTGCTGCTGAAGAAATTCAACGCGCTGGGGTCCGGCGCTTTCCTCCACGGTACGCCAGCCGGTAAAATCCTGGTAAGCGGGGTCACCGGCCACGGCCTGGGCCAGGACCGGCGCCGCCTGGCGGCAGCGGTCCTCCAGCTCGCCGGGGGCGATGATGCCCCGAAGATCGGTATAGGTTAGGGTGATGGTTCTGTCCATTGGTCTGTTCTCTCCTTCCGGATGGATCTTGCAGGCGGCAGCCTTCTCCCGCCGCTGTCAGCCCGGGGCGCCGGGCCGGTATTCCTCTGTTAAGCCCTGTACACCTCTACGCCCTTCACAAAGGTAGCTTTTACCGTCAGGCCATCCATGAGCACAAGGTCCGCGTCCTTGCCTGGCGCGATCTCCCCCTTGTTCTTCCAGCCCATCAGGGCCGCCGGGTTGCAGGTCATCAGCTCCGCCGCCTTTTCCATATCCGCGCCGGTCCACTCCATCACCTTGCCCAAAGCCCGGCAAAGGGTCAGCGTGGAACCGGCCCGAGTCCCGTTGGGGAGCTTGGCGTCCCCGTCCTTGACGACAACGTCGTTGACCCCCAGCTTGTAGTCCCCGTCCGGCAGTCCCGCCGCCATAATGGAATCGGTGACAGCCACCACCTTGTCCCAGCCCTTGGCCTTCAGGTAGAGGCGCACCGTCCCCGGGTGGAGGTGGAGACCGTCACAGATGGCCTCCACCCAGCAGCCGCTTTCCAGTGCTGCCCCCCAAATGGCCGGGTCGTGCTGGTGGAACAGCCGCTCCGCATTGCCCAGGTGGGTCGCCGCCGTGACACCGGCCTCCACTGCCGCCCAGGAGATATCGTACCCTGCCCCGCTGTGCCCCATGGCTACAGTGATCCCCAGCTCCCGCAGCTTCGGGACGATCTCCACCGCCCCCGGGATCTCCGGGGAAAGGGTCAGGTAGGTGATGTGCCCCCCTGCCGCCTCCTGGTATTCCCGGAAAAGGGGGAGGCTGGCCTCCTTCATCAACAGTCTTTCCGGCATGGCCCCCTTGTACTCGCTGGAAAGACAGGGGCCCTCCAAATGGATGCCCAGCAGCGCAGCCCCGCCGCTCCCCTCCTCAATCACCTTCCGGGCTGCGGCAATGGCGCTCAGTGTCTGCTCCTTTGTGTCGGTCAGCACCGAGCACTGCCACCCCGCCACCCCCTGGGAGGCAAAAAACCGGCTGATCTTCCGCAGTCCCTCCGGACCGGCGGCATTGACATCCACCCCTGCCGCCCCGTGGGTGTGCAGGTCCAAAAAGCCGGGCAGCAGCTGGCAGCCCTCTCCGTCCCGCCGGGGCAGCCCCCGGCCGTTCTCCCCCCCAATGGCGGTAATCGTCCCGTCCTCCACCGTCACCGCGGTCAACGCCCCCCGGTGACGCACATTCTCCAGGTAAAAGCTGGCCATAGTATCCCGTCCTCCCTTTCCTTTGGTCCCGTTACCGGGGCAGCTGGGCCGCCACACCGTTGACGATCAGCAGGGCATCCGGGTGGTTCTGGGCCAGCGTCACCGGGAACCGGCTGGTCACTTCCCCATAGGCCGCCCGGCGGCAGACTGCCCGGTGCCAATCCCGGAACACCGCAAGCCGCAGCTTTTTGGCCCCCAGGATCTGCTTCATGCCAATGGTGACACACCTTTCCGGCATGTCCTCCAGGGCGCCCCCCAGGTCCCCCGCGCAGTTGGTCGCCCGGGTCTCCGGGGCGATGTCCAGCACCCGGGTACACAGCCGGGCAAATTCCTCCGGGGGGATGTCCTGGGGCTCGTTAAAGGCCAGGTGCCCGGTGATGCCGATGCCGCCAAAACAGGCGTCGGCCCCTCCCAGTTCCTCCAGCAGCCGGTCGCTTTTCTCCGGGTCCCTGGGGTCGGGGAAGACCCGCTGTTCCTCCGGCATCACCAGCTCCGGCCGGATTTTAGAATAGACCACCCGGTCCATAAATCCCCGGAAGGAAAGGGGGTCGTCCTTGGCGATCCATTCCCCGTCGCCGGTGAGGTACTCGTCCATGTTAAAGAACCAGCAGTTTTTCAGGCTCAGGCCCTCCTCGTTCACCAGCCGGACAAAGATGGGGTACTGCCCCACCGGCCCCACCGGGACGATAAACACAGTCCTTTCCCCCCGGCCGTTGTGGTCCCGGATGATGGCGGTCATCTCCCGGGCCAGCTCGTAGAAGGCCTCCCCGGAATCTCCGGTGAGAAGAATCGGGAGCTTGGCGTCCTTCCCCAGGTCCCGGGGAGCAATGCTGTAGTAGTCGCGCATGGCAAATTCCTCGCTTTCTTTGTTGTACCGGCCCGTTTACCGGAACAGGTGCTCCAGCCCCATCTGGCGGATCAGGGCCACGATCTCCTTGGTGCGGGTGCAGCCGAATTTGTTCAGCAGCCCCTTGATCTGGGTTTTTACCGTCACCACCTCCACACACCGGGCCCTTGCGATCTCCTGGACCTTCAGCCCCTGGAGCAGCAGGCGCACCAGCTCCCGTTCGGCAGGGGTGAGCCGGGCCACATTGCTGATGAAGAAGATCAGGGACCGCTCGCTTTGGTGGAGGCGGCTGTACTCCCGCATAACGATCTGCTGGACATGGCGCTCCAGGGCGGGCTCGTCGGCGTAGGCCTTGCGGATATGCTCCAGCAGCACCTCCTCCTCGCAGCCCTTTACCACATAATCCACCGCCCCGCTGGCCATGGCGCTTAAAATAATTTCCTCGGTCTCGTGGGCGGTCAGGAAGATGATCTTCACCTCCGGCTTTTCCCGGTGGATGATCTCGGCGGCAGCGATCCCCGCCTGCATGGTCTCCATTTCGATATCCATCAGGATCACATCACAGCTTCGCTCCCGGGCCAGCCTTGTGATCTCCTGGCCGGTAAGGGCGGCTCCCGCTATCTCCATATCCTCCGCCCGGCCGACGGTGTCGCAAAGGTCCTCCAGCAGCAGGGGGATATCCTCTGCCACCATCACCTGTATCCTTCTCTCTGCCATTGCTGTCACCCCCTGCGTCCCGCGTCATAAAGGGGCAGCATGATCAAAAAGCTGCTCCCCTCCCCCGGCCGGCTCTCCAGCCGAAGGCGGCCAAAGTGGCTTTTGACGATCCTGCGGACATAATACAAGCCCATGCCCCAGTTGTAGTTGGTGTTTTTGCTGGTGAAAAAGGGTTCGTAGATCCTGCTTTGCAGCTCGGCCGGAATGCCCCCGCCGTTGTCCCGGACCTCGATGACCGTCCAGAGGCGCTCCCCCCGAACCGTCAGGGAAAGCTCCGGCTCCCGCCCTGCCTGCATCGCCGCCTCGCAGCCGTTGGTCAGGAGGTTGTACAGCACCTCGCTGAGGGGCCCCGGATCGGCCAGCACCAACCGGCCCGGGGGAGCGGAGCATTCCACCGCCACCTCCGGGTACTTGCCGTGAAAACGCTCCACAGCGGTTTCCGCCACCTGGGCGGCCTCCGCCGGCGCCAGGGAAAGGGCGCTGTTCTTCACCGTCCGGTAAAGCTCGTCCATCCGGGCCAGCATCCCCTCGTTAAGCTGCCGCAGGGCCTCGGCGCAGGCCCGGACCTCCTCCATGTCCGCCTCCTCCTTTTCCAGGGCCCGGGAAAGCTTTTTATGGAGCACCCGGCTGGAAAGGAGCTGGTTTTTGATGCCGTGGACAAAGACCGAGACCCCGGTCCCCGCGGCGTCAAACTTCCGCTGAAGAAAAACCTCCTCCCGGTTTTCGGCGTAGTCCATCTGGGCATACCGCACCATGCCGTAGCCCCCCAGCACCACAAAAAGGAGGGTGCAGACCCCCAGGATGATCCACCCCACCACCGTCATGGAGGGGCCGATATAGCTCATGATCCCCAGACGGATATACTCGGCCACAAAAAGGTTGTAGATCTGGGCGGGGTCCTTGGCGGCATACAGGAGGTAAAGGGCGGTGATGCCCAGGGCCGCCAGAAGGATATAGCCGTTGTTGCGCTTAAAGAAGGTGATGGTGGTCGCCCGGTACTCCTGCATCATCAGGGCCAGACCGGCCAGAAGATAAACGGCGATCCAGGACAGGGAAACGGGGATCATGGCGGTGATCAGCCAGAAGCGCCCCCGGACCAGGTGGTAATAGACGGTGGGGTAATAGTAGACCAGAAAAAGGGCCGGAACAATGGCCGAGAGCCACCGCAGGGATTTCATCCGCCGGCGGACCCAGGGGATCATGGTGACCTCCAGCCCCACCTGGAGAAGGAACCAGGGAAACAGAGTGCGGCCCACTACCACCACATACCCCAGGGTCCCCATGGGAATGGGCCGGTGCTGGAGCCAGTGCTGGATCTGGGGGAGAAGGAACAGGAAGGTTTGCTCGGTGGCGGCCATTCCCCCCATTTGGGCGATATAGATGATGACCCCCAAAAGCATCAGGGCATTGGAGACCCCCAGGCCACAAAGGTAGACCGCCAGAACATCCCGCCGGCGCAGGGCCACAAAGACGGAGGTGGCGGCGCAGAGGGCCAGCACAAGAAGCAGCATTTGGGAACCTCCCTCCCCCCGGCCGTTATTTTCCTTTCCAATTATAGCGCAGCCTGACCCTTTTTTCCAGAGGCAAATGGCCGCAAAAAAGCCGCCGGAGCTCCGCCTGTTACGGAGCCCCGGCGGCAGCTATGGATGGTTGCCGTTTTTACTTCGCCGCGCTGTAAGCCTTGTAGGCCTCTTCCATCACATCAAAGAGCACGTAGTTCTCCACGGGGACAGCCTCGGGGATCCGTCCGTTGTTGATGAAAAGCTGCTGCTGTGTCTCGTAGATGGTCTTGATGGCATCCATGTTGCCGCAGTCCTTGGTGATGGTCTCCCAGTCAGCCTCGCCCAGGGCCCGGAGCATGGTGTCCTCGGGGGCATCCAGCTCCTTGGCCAGCAGCTTGGCCATGTACTCCTGGTTGGCCAGGCGGTAGTCATGGGCCTTGTTCAGGGCCTGGGCAAACCGCACCAGGATGTCCTTGTTCTCCTGGGCGTACTTGGTGGTGGTGATGTAGCTGGAGGGGAAGATGGCGCTGTCCAGGAAGTCCGCGTTGCCGCCCAGGTTGACATAGTTCTCGCCCAGCTGGTCCTGGAGGGTGATGGTGTTGGGGGACCAGGCCGCAGCGGCATCCACCTGGCCGGTGATCATGGCGGTGGTCATACCGTCAACGGTCATCTCCACGGTGTTGATGTCATCCACTGTGAGGCCAGCCTTTTTAAGGGCCTGCTGGAGGATGATCTCGGAGGAGGTACCGGCCTGAACAGCAACGGTCTTGCCCTTCAGGTCAGCCGCGGTGTTGATCCCCTTGGCCTTGTTGCCTACGACAACGTCAGAAAGGGAGGTGGTGTGGTCCATCTGGAAGATGGCAGCCTGGCCCTCGATGCAGAGGGCGTGGGCGCCATGGCCGATCTGGGAAATATCAATATCCCCGGAGGCCATGGCAGCGATCTCGGCAGGGCCGCCCTGGAACTCGTAAACCTCCACGGTGAGGCCCAGCTCTGCAAAATACCCCTGATCGATGCCCACAAAGAGGGAACCGGCGGAGCCCAGGTTGGGCATGTAGGCTACCCGGACAGTGGCGGGCTCATAGGTGGGGGCGTCGGGCTGGCTGGGGGTGGGGTCGGGCGCGGGGGTGGAAGGCGTGCTGGTGGAGGGCGTGCTGGTGGAGGGCGCGGGAGTGGAGCTGCCGTTGCCGCCGCCGCAGGCAGCCAGGCTCAGGACCAGGACGCCGGTCAACAGCAGAGCAAGAAGTCTTTTTTTGTTCACGATCATTTCCTCCTTGTGTTTTCACGGAATTTCATTTTTTTATGATACCAGCCGGAAGGCTGCTGTATCCCTTTGTATTACTTGCGCACCGAAAGGTACTCCTGGTACACCTGGTTCCAGATGTGGTTCTTCAGCTCCAGGAAGCGGGGGGTCATCTTGGTGGCCTGGTCGCGGGGATAGGGGATATCAATGTCCACGATATCCTTGACCCGGCCGGGGCGGGCACACATGATCACGACCTTTTGGGCCAGAATGATGGCCTCCTCCACATCGTGGGTGATGAAGAAGCAGGTCTTCTGCTCCTTCTCCCAGGTCTCCAGCAGCTCCTGCTGGAGCTGGGTGCGGGTCTGGGCATCCAGGGCGCCGAAGGGTTCGTCCATCAGCAGGACCTTGGGATCGACGGCATAGGCCCGGGCAATGGCAACCCGCTGCTTCATACCGCCGGAGAGCTCCTTGGGGTAGCTTTTGGCAAACTGCTCCAGCTCCACCATCTTCAGGTATTTCCGGGAGATCTCGTCGCACTCCTCCTGGCTTTTGCCCTGGAGCTTCAGGCCAAACTGGACGTTCTTTTCCACGGTCAGCCAGGGGAAAAGGGCGTACTGCTGGAAGACGATGCCCCGGTCGGGGCCCGGGCCCTCCACCTCCTTGCCATCCACATAGACATGGCCCTCGGTGGGGACATCCAAGCCGCCGATAATGTTGAGGAGGGTGGACTTGCCGCAGCCGGAGGGGCCTACCACACAGATGAACTCGTTCTCGTGGATATCCATATCCACACCGTTCAGAGCCACCATTTCGCCGTTGCGGCCATTAAATTTCTTTACCACATGGTCGATATGTACCTTTACTGCTGTATCGTTTCCTGCCATCCGGTAAACCTCCTCTCCATGTACTTGACAATCTTCTCAAAGCAGATGCCGATGATCCCCAGCAGGATGATGCCCATAAGCATGACATCCATCTGGTAGTAGCCGTTGGCCTGCTGGATCATCATGCCGATGCCCTTGTCGCCGCCGACGATCTCGGAGGCCATCAGGGTGGTCATCGAGGTGGAAAGGCCTAGCCGGGCGGCCACAAGGATAAAGGGGGTGGTGGCGGGGATGGTCACCTTGAAGAAGATATCAAACTGGCTGGCCCCCAGCACCCGGGCGGCCTTGATCAGGGTCACATCCACCCCCTTGACCCCCTGGTAGATGGTGACGACCATCACCAAAAAGGCGGCGATGAAGATGACGGTGACCTTGCTGGTCTGACCGATGCCCAGGGCGGCAATGATCAGAAAGACATAGGCCAGGGGCGGGATGTTGCGGATAAACTGGATCCAGGGCTCCACCACATGGCGGAAGGGCTCGTACCAGGCCATGAGGAAGGCCACCGGAATGGCTACCACAAAGGCGATGGCAAAGCCAGTGAGGACCCGGGAAAGGCTGGCGGCCATATGGCCCCACAGAACGCCGCTGGCGGCCTTGCTGAGAAATGCCTTCCAGGTCATGGCAGGGGTCGCAAACACCGCCGGCCAGGTACTGGCTGCAAAGAGCCACAGGGCCAGGGCCACCCCAAGGGAAATGAGCAGCCATACCCCGTTGGGTATCCTGCTCCACAACGTTGATTTTTTTTGCCTCATGCTCCACCCTCCTTAAAAGTGCTGCGCTTTTTTTAGTTCAGGGATATCTACATTATAACAGACCGGCGGAGGGAAAAAAGTATGAAGTTTTATCATACCCGGAGCAAAATTTTTAGACACAACGCCCCTCTTTCGGCGCCTTTTGCCTCCGGTGTCTTATTTTTTGAATAAACGGACGGTTGCGTTTCATAATGCCCCTTCCCTTTCCTTCCAAGGTGTGCTACAATGAAGCTGCCCGGCGGGGACCGGGGACCCCCTGTGCTCCAGGCACAGGCGGCCATCCCCCACCGGCGCGGGCTTGCGGGCGGCTGCCCGCCGTCAGTCGAAAATTCCTGACGTTAAACAAATCTAGGGACCGGAGCCCTTCCAGGTCCTACGAAAGGAAAAATGAATATGGAAAATCGCAAGCTGAAACGCCTGGTGGTCAGCGCCCTGCTGGCCGCCCTTTACTCTGTGCTGGCCCTGGCCCTGCCAATGGCCTCCTTCGGGCCGGTGCAGTTCCGCATCTCGGAGGCCCTCACCCTCCTGCCGGTGTTCTCCCCGGCGGCGGCCATAGGGGTCACCCTGGGGTGCTTTATCACCAACTGCGCAGGGGTGCTGCTGGGGGTCACCTTCCCCCAGGATATCCTCTTTGGCACCCTGGCTACCCTGCTGGGCTGTGTCTTTACCTGGCTGCTCCGGGGGATCCGGATCAAGGGGCTGCCGGTGCTCTCCGCCCTGGCCCCGGTGGTGTGCAATACCATTATTATCGGCTGGGAGATCAACACCTTTTTCCTGGACACCCCCTCCCTGGTGGGATTTGTCACCTCCGCCCTGGGGGTCGGCCTGGGGGAGCTGGCCGCCTGCTGCGTTCTGGGCCTGCTGCTGGTAGTCCTTTTGGAGCGGACCGGCCTGGACCGGTATTTCCGGGAGCTGTAGCCGGAGCGGTTGTTTAGACATCCACCGGCTGATACCTGGAGCTTCGGCCGGCGGTTTTCCCCACATCACAAAAAAGGAGTATTCTTGTATGATCATCGCAGTCACCTACGAAAACGGACAGGTGTTCCAGCATTTCGGGCACACCGGGGCCTTTAAGCTCTACGGGGTGGAGCACGAGGCCATCACCACCACCCAGGTGGTGGGAACAGAGGGCAGCGGCCACGGCGCCCTGGCAGGATTCCTTCGGGAGCGGAGCGTCACCCACCTGATCTGTGGCGGCATTGGCGCCGCAGCCCGGACTGCCCTGGCCCAGGCGGGGATCCGCCTCTACCCCGGTGTCACCGGAGAAGCCGACCAAGCCGCGGCGGCCCTTCTCTCCGGAACGCTGGCCTACGACCCCGACACCTCCTGTGCCCACCACGAGGAGGGCCACAGCTGCGGAGAACACTCCAGCGGTCACTAAGAACCTGTATTCACAACCGTCCAACGCAGTCAGGTCGGGGCTTTTTCCGACCTGCTGCGTTAAAAGTCCTTGAGCCCTTACGGGCACGTCGGCTACGCCGAATACACCAAGTATTGACTGCGGATTTTTGCCTTGCAGGACGACTGCGCCCGCAGGCGCGTCCAGAGCGCAGCCGCCCCAGGCGGCTCTTGGCGCGGAGGAAAAAATCCCTCGCCCTGCACGCATTGTCCGGTTATGAATACAGGTTCTAAACCACCCCACCCCCGCCCCGGCCCGCAGGCTGAGGTGGGGGTGGTTTTTTTATGGGAAAGGGGATCATTCCAGGTTCAGCTGTGTACGCAGCAAATACCGCGCCAGAAAGAAACAGCCTGCTGCGGTAGCCAGGTCCAGCACCAGAACAATGGCCCAGGTCCCTGTGAGGAAATCCCCCATATGGCGGGAGAAAAGCAGCAGCTCCGGGGTGGAGGAAAACAGCTCCAGGTCCGGGACACTGGCGGCGAAGGCCGGCAGGAAGGCCCCCATAAGCAGGGAGGCGGCCATCCCTATCACCGTGACGATGGCGGCATAAGCCCCCAGGGAAGCCAGCACCTTGTGCCGCTTGACAGTATGTCCCATAGCCATGGAGGCGTACAGCAGAAACAGATCGCCAAAGCCGTTAACCAAAAGCTCCGCCACCAGCATGACCCGCAGCACCGGGGGCAGGATATTCCGGGCCATCTGCCCGATCAGCGTCCAGGTGTCGGGAGTGACCTTAGCCAATTCCTCGCGGACTGCTCCGATTGCCAGGGGGTGCCAGATCAGGAGCAGAATGGCGGCGGCCACCATCAGGGTGGTGGCAATGCCCCACAAAAAGGCGCAGATGGCCTTTGCCCACAGAATATCCCCGGTGGATACCGGCAGGGTGAACATCAGGTATCCCTCATCCCCCATCAGGTTCTTCCAAAACCGCTGAAGGGTGATGATAAAGTGGACCACAAGGGCCCCCAGCACCACCAGCCCGTACAGCGTCATGATCACAGTGACCACCGTCCCCAGGATCTGGCCCTTCAGTCCGGCCTCCCCCACAGACAGGCCGAAGGAAATGCTGCCCAATCCCAAGGCATCCTTTGAGGTGTGGAGCTGCCAGGGCAGCCGCCAAAGGGAAAGCCTTCCCAGAAGGGCAAAGACCACCATCACCAGGTAGAGGGGCAGGTAAAGGCGGGACGTAGCCATCAGCTCGTATTTTAACAGTTTTCGTTTCATCAAAATTCCTCCCTAGCACCGGTACATTTCCCGAAAGAGCTCATCCAGGGACTTTCCCTTTTCCTCCCGGAGGTCCTCTGCCGGGGCGCATAGCCCCACCTTGCCATAGGCCAGAAAGACCACGTCATCCAGCACCTGCTCCACATCCCGGATCAGGTGGGTGGAGATCAGGACGGTGGCATCCTCCCGGTAGCTGCCGATAATGGTGCTGAGGATGAAATCCCGGGCCGCCGGGTCCACGCCGCCAATGGGTTCGTCCAGGAGGTAAAGGTCTGCCCTGCGGCTCATGACCAAAATCAGCTGCACCTTTTCCTTGGTGCCCTTGGACATGGTCCGGAGGCGGTCGCTGCGGCCGATCTCCAGGCGGCTGAGCATTTCCAGGGCCTTTTGGTAGTCAAAGTCCCGGTAGAAATCGGAAAAGAGGCTCAGAACATCCTCCACCCGCATCCAGTCGCTTAAATAGGTCCGCTCCGGCAGGTAGGAGACCACCTGCTTTGTCTCTGGTCCCGGCCTTTGGCCGTTGACAAAAAGCTCCCCGGCCGAGGGGGTCAACAGACCTGCTGCTGTTTTTATCAGGGTGGTCTTTCCGCTGCCGTTGGGACCCAACAGGCCAATGATGCGCCCCCGGTTCAGGGTCAGGTCCACCTCGTCCAGGGCCCGTACCGCCCCATAGATCTTGGAAAGCTGCCGGCATTCCAGCACCGGGCCCTCCCGCTTTTCCAGCTCACTCATTTCCCATAGCCTCCTTTGACTCTGTCCTCCCGGACTGTCCCCCTGCCTGGCGAAGGACCAGCCCGGCGGTCTCCTCCCCGGTGAAGCCCAGGCCCTCCATCCTGGTCAGGAAGGCCAGGACCTCCCCCTCTGCCAGGGCCTCCCGGGTCTGCTGGATCAGCTTCCTGTTCTCTGTGACAAAGCGCCCGGCGGTGCGCTGGGCATATAGCAGACCGCTCCGCTCCAGCTCGGTGAGGGCCTTCTGCATGGTATTGGGGTTCACCGCTGCCTCGGCGGCCAGCTCCCGGACGCTGGGAAGCCGTTCCCCAGCTTGGTATTCCCCTGTGACGATCCCCAGCTGGAGCCTTTCCATCAGCTGGAGCCAGATGGGCCGGTCTCCTGTAAGATTCCAGGTCATGGTCCGATGCCTCCTTTCGTATTATTGTACTAGGCAACTAATACAATAATACATCATGTTTGGGAAAAGTCAAGAGGCTGCAAAAAATAATTCTGGAAAAGATCGTTTTAAAAATACAATTTGTATATTGTAAGAAAAAAATACGTCTTTTGCCTATTTTTGCTTCCTTGCAGCTTTGCAATTGATATACTAAAAGTTTTAAATATATCATAATATACAATCTCTTGTTCCGACCGGGAACCGGGGGCTTTTCTTTTTGGGGCGTTTTATGGTAGGATAAGAAAAAAGGAGGTGCAGGGATGGAAGCCATAGCGGAGCAGGTGCTGCGGCCCATTGCCCGGTTCCGGAGCGGATTTTCCCAGAAATTCGGGATCCCCAGACAGAGCGGGCTGGTGAAAGAGCTCCGGGGGGAGGTGGTTTTTCTGCCGGAGTACCGGGACCCGGAGGCCCTCCGGGGGATCGGGGAGTTTTCCCACCTTTGGCTTATCTGGCAGTTTTCCCAGGCCCGGCGGGAGAAGTGGTCCCCCACCGTGCGCCCCCCCAAGCTGGGGGGAAATGTGCGCAAGGGGGTGTTTGCCACACGGTCCCCCTTCCGGCCCAATGCCCTGGGGCTCTCCTCGGTGGAGCTGCTGGAGGTCCGCCTCCACACACCGGAGGGGCCGGTGCTGGTGGTGGGGGGCGGGGACCTGCTGGACGGGACACCGGTTTTCGATGTAAAGCCATATTTGCCCTACACAGATTCCCACCCGGAGGCGCTGGGGGGATTTGCCCGTTCGGAAACGGCGGGAGGGCTGGAGGTGAACTTTTCCCCGAGGCTTTTGGAGCGGCTGCCCCCGGAGCACCGGGAGGCGGTCACGGCCCTGCTGTCCCAGGACCCCAGACCGGGGTATCAGGACCAGCCGGAACGGCTTTACGGGCTGGCCTACGGGGGGTGGGAGATCGGCTTCCGGGTCCGGGGGCAGGTGCTGACGGTGGTGAGCGTGGAGAAGGGCCAAGCTTCGGGCAGGAGCTGAGCAGGCAGTGCACAGACCCGGGGGCTCCCCGGCCTGTACAACAGCGGGTAAAATATCCACTTGTGATTTTCCCCCGGATATGGTATCTTTATGGAGAACGTTTTTTTCGGCCATCGTGTGCCTATTATTTTGCTGTTACAAGGAGCCCACTGCCCATGAAGATCACCAAAAAGCTTCTCCTGCCCCTTCTGGCCGCCCTCTGTCTGGGCCTCTCCGCCTGTGCCCCCAAGGCCATGGAGGCCTTCGCCGCCTGGCAGCCGGAGATCTCCCTTTACGCCGGGGACAGCTGGGAAGGGGAGATCCCCGGGGACAGCGATGCCGCCGATTACACCATCTCGGTGAATAACGTCCCCGGCCTGGAGGCCCGGCTGGAGGGGAACCTTCTGATCCTTCACGCCACCCGGGCAGGGGATGGTCAGATCACCCTTTCCGCCACCGCCAAGGGCTTCCATGATACCAACCTGACCATCCCCATCCAGATCCACCCCCGCACCCTGGAGCTGGACTGGGAAACCACCTACGAGATCCCCGCCGAGGGGGAAAAGGAATATTTCTGGGAGGAGGAGGGCGCCCTTGCCCTCCTGGTGGGCAAGAGCTTCCACCTTTCCTTCCTGGATAAATACGAGTTCGCCCCTGTGCTGGAAGAAACCAGCTTTTCAGCCCGGCTGGAGCCCGAGGACCTGGGGACCCTTCAGATGGGGGAAGCAGGGGAGCTGGATTTTACCGCCGGAGAAAAGTACGGCCAGGGCACCCTGGAGATCACCGCCGCCGCCCCCAACTATGAGGACGCGGTCTTTTCCATCCCCCTTACCGTGGTCCGGGGAAAGCTGCCCCTTACCATTACCGAAAACGGGACCGAGATCGACGCCATTGACATGGAAAACGGCACCACCTGCGTCATCAAGGTGGTGGCAGGGGGCGGGGAGATCGACGCCCAGCTGGACTGCCCCGACGCCAAAATGACCCGGAACGGCAGCGCCTATGCCATTACCGCCGCCACCCCGGCAGAGGGGACCCTAACGGTTTCTGCCACCGGGGAGGGCTGGCTGGGCACCACCGTAAAGCTCCCTGTGGTGGTCACCAAAACCAAGGCGGTGGTCACCCCTGCCGCCGCCAGTGTTGATGTGGAGCCGGGAAGCCAGACCACCGTCGCTCTGACCACCAAGCCCCAGGGGGCACAGGTCACGGCCACCGTCACCGGGGAGGGCTTTACCGCCGCGGTGGAGGGAAGCACCCTGACCATTGCCGCGGCGGAGAATGCCGAAGGCACCGCCGAGGTCACCCTTTCGGTCATCGCCCCCGGCTATGCCGACGGTACCGCCAAGGTCACCGCCGCCGCCCGCCTGGAGCCCATCACCCTGGGCCTTTCCGCCGCCTCGGTCACCATGGAGGAGGGGGAGAAAAAGACCGTGACCCTGACCGCCGCCCCCGAGGGGTGCCAGTTCACCGCCGAGGCCACTGGCGGGGTCACCGCCGAGATCGACGGGAACAAGCTGATCCTCACCGGCAAGAAGGCCGGGAGCGGCTCGGTGTCGGTCACCGCCTCTCTGGATGGCCGGGACCCGGTGACCAAAACGGTAACGGCCACCATCACCCAGCCCATCGTCCTGCCCAATGTGGATACCACCACCTACGCCGACGAGGCGGCGGAGATCATCCGCCTGACCAACCAGTACCGCAAAGAAAACGGCCTGGGGACCCTGTCCCATGTCTCCATTGTGGATATCCCCGCCACCGTCCGGGCAGAGGAAGCCGCCGCAGTCTGGTCCCACACCCGCCCCGACGGAAGCAACTTTAACACCGTCTTTACCCAGTGCGGGCTGAAATACACCGCCTACGGGGAGAACCTCTTTGCTGTAAACGCCTGGTACACCCCGGAGGAGGTGCTCCAGGAGTGGAAGGACTCCCCGGCCCACAACGAGAACCTGCTGCGGGAAAACTTCAACGGCATCGGGGTGGGGATTGCCTACATCGATGGGGAATATTACTATTGCCAGCTGTTCATCCAGAAGTAACGACCTGTATTCATACATAGGAGCTGATACCCATGATCAAGCTGATCGCCAGTGATTTGGACGGCACCCTGCTGCGAAACGGGGCCCAGCACCCCACCCCGGAGGCCATGGAGCTGATCGGCGCCCTTCGGGAAAAAGGGGTGATCTTCGCCGCCGCCAGCGGCCGCCAATGCCCCAACCTCCGGCGGCTCTTTTGGCCCGCCTCCCAGGAGATGGTCCTGCTTGGGGAAAACGGGTGCCTGGTCACCTACCGGGGAAGGATCCTCTCCCAGACCCCCCTGGGCCAGGAGCTGGCCCTGGAGCTGATCCGGGAGATCATGGCTATGGACGACCGGTGCGAGGCCCTGGTAAGCTGTCCCGACGCCTACTGGCTGCTGCCCAAAACCCGGCACTACCTGGATGTGGTGCTGAACCGCTGGAAGATGACCATCTGCACCGCCGAGACCCCGGAGGAGATCTGCGAGCCCATTCTGAAGATCTCGATGTGCATGACCGACGGGCTGGACTACGGGGTGGTGGAGGAGATGACCCGCCGGTGGCAGGGCCGGTGCAAGATCGCCGTTTCCGGCAAGGAATGGCTGGATTTCACCATTGGGGACAAGGGCCAGGCCATCCGGGCCGTTCGGGAGGAATTCGGCTTTGCAAAAGAGGAGGTCGCCGCCTTCGGGGACAACTTCAACGATGTGGAGATGCTGGACGAGGCGGGACATTCCTACGCCATGGACACCGCCCCGGAGGCGGTAAAAGCCCACGCGGGACAGATCTGCACCTGCGTGGAGGATTCCCTCCGGGAGATCTTGAGCAGGCTCTAAAAGGAGGACCTTTGCCATGGAACTTTCTCCGGAGGTGATGGAACAGCTTTACTCCGCCGATGCCGCCGCTTTCTTTGGCAGGGAGGCCTGGGCGGTGCCCCTGTGGGAGGAGGCAGCCGCGGCTATCCTTTCCCTGGGGCCGGAGGTGGAGATCCGGTACTCCAAGACCCAGGTAACCTTCCGGACCAAAAACGGATTTGCCTTTCTCTCCTTCCCCTACCGGCGAAAGGCTGGCTGGCCGAAGGAATGCCTGATCCTCACCTTCGGACTGGGGTATCCGGTGGAGCATCCCCGCATCGCGGTAAAGACCGAGGCCGCGCCGGGCCGTTGGACCCATCACCTGCTGCTGGCAAAAAACGGACAGGTGGACGAAACGGTAATGGGGTGGCTGCGGGAGGCCTACGCCTTTTCCCTCCGGGGGCGAAGCCGAAAGACGCCGGAATAATACAGCACAACACAGGACCTGCCTGCAAGCTCCCCTTGCAGACAGGTCCTGTGTTCCTTTGGCGGGCTGGAGCTGCCGGGAAAGACCCGGTCAGCCGGCGGTTTCGTCGCCCTCCACCACCTCTGCGGTAATATCCACCTGTCCCAGCTTTTTGGGCGCGGCGGCGCTTTTCCCCCCGGGCCCCTTTTTCAGCTGGTCCCGGTTTTCCATCACCTTCTTGGCGACCTCCTCGCAAAACTCCGGGTTGTCCCGCAGGTAGTCCCGCACCTTGTCCCGGCCCTGGCCCAGCCGTTCCCCGTTGTAGGAGAACCAGGAGCCGCTCTTTTGAATAATATCCAGCTTTACCGCCAGGTCCAGCACCTCCCCGTCCCGGGAGATCCCCTGACCGTAAAGGATATCGAACTCCGCCTGCTGGAAGGGCGGCGCCACCTTGTTTTTGACCACCTTCACCCGGGTCCGGTTGCCGATGATCTCAGTCCCCTCCTTCAGGGCCTCCACCTTGCGGACATCCAGGCGCACCGAGGAGTAGAACTTCAGCGCCCGGCCGCCGGGGGTGGTCTCCGGGTTGCCATACATCACACCGATCTTTTCCCGCAGCTGGTTGATGAAGATGACCACTGCGTTGGATTTGCCGATGGCCCCGGTCAGCTTCCGCAGGGCCTGGGACATCAGCCGGGCCTGGAGTCCCACATGGCTGTCCCCCATCTCCCCCTCGATCTCCGCCTTGGTGACCATGGCCGCCACCGAGTCCACCACGGCCACGTCGATGGCCCCGGAGCGGACCAGGGCTTCGCAGATCTCCAGAGCCTGCTCCCCGGTGTCGGGCTGGCTCACCAGCAGGGAGTCAATATCCACCCCCAGGGCCTTGGCGTAAACCGGATCCAGGGCGTGCTCCACATCGATAAAGACGGCGTTGCCCCCCAGCTTTTGGGCCTGGGCCACCACATGGAGTGCCACGGTGGTTTTACCGGAGGACTCCGGCCCGTAAATCTCGATGATCCGCCCCCGGGGGACCCCGCCGATGCCCAGGGCAATATCCAGGGAGAGGCTGCCGGTGGGGATGGCCTCCACATTCATGGTGGCATTCTGCCCCAGCTTCATCACCGCCCCCTTGCCGAACTGCTTTTCGATCTGTCCCAGGGCGGTTTCCAGCGCCTTTTTCTTTTCATCCCCGTCGGT
Source organism: Angelakisella sp. (assembly GCA_022794295.1). GTDB lineage: Bacteria > Bacillota > Clostridia > Oscillospirales > Ruminococcaceae > Angelakisella. Next base: position 20,317 of record JAAWEO010000013.1, read on the forward strand.
GATGGGGGCAGTGGTTTTTACCTTGCTCTCTTTCTCCTTGGCCATTGGTGTGTCCTCCTATTCTGCCGCCCGGTTTCACAGGGGCGGGTGTCTTTGTTTGCCGATGGTCCTATTATACCGGATTCCCACCGGGAACGCAAGGAAAAAGAACAAACTTTCCCACATTTTGGAGGATGTGTCCTGATATTTGGATAGTCAGAAAAAGCAGAGGGGAGCCTCTCCCGCCGGAGGGCTCCCCTTGCTTGTTATTTTGCTCCTGTGAAAAACTCCCGGATCGCCGCAAGCTTTGCCAGGGCGTCCTCCCTCCCCAGGTCATACTGGGCCCGGACCTTCCGCAGGTCCTTTTCCATCCGCTTGATCCCCAGGTCCCGGCTGGGACGGATCACCAGGGCCTTGCCCTCCGCTTCCAGGCTGCGGAGGTTCTCCAGGGAATCGTTGTACTGCCGGTACCGCCGGGAGAGGGCCCGGACAAAGTGGGGGAACTGCCGGTACCGCACCCTGGCGGCCAGGGAGCCGGAGGGCTTTTTCCGGTATCCCTCGGGGCGGGTGAGCACCACAAGTAGCTTTTCGCACCCCAGACGGAGGGCCGCTGTGGCGGGAATGCTGTCACAGACGCCCCCGTCCAAAAGGAGCCGCCCCTCCACCGGCACCACCCGGGAAAGAAAGGGCATAGAGGCCGAGGCCCGGATGCGGTCCACCGCCTCCCCCCGGAGGGTGGGACACAGGAGATAGGCCGCCTCCCCGGTTTCCAGGTCGCTGCACACAGCATAGAATTTTACGGGGGAGGCCTCAAAGGCGTCGTTGTCGAAGGGGTCCAGCCGCTCGGGAATCTCCCGGTAGCAGAACTGCTCCTCCACCACGTCTCCGGTGGTCAGAAGGGAGCGGAAGCTCATAAAGCGGGGGTCCCCGCAATATTTCATGTAGTAGCGGATGCTCCGACCGTGCTGGCCGGAGACAAAGGAGCAGCCGTGAACCGCCCCGGCGGAGACCCCCATCACCAGGTCCGCGGTAACGCCCTCCTCCAGGAAAACATCCAGCACCCCGGCGGTGTAGATGCCCCGCATGGCGCCGCCCTCCAGAACGATGCCTGTTTTCATTTTTCCACCCTCCGGATGATGCCCATGGGGGTCTGCTCGCTTTGCTGGCCCAGGGGGTTGTCCTTTAAAATGCGGACATAAAGGTCCTCGGAAAGGTCCACGGGGTACCGCCCCAGGATGTTCCCCCCCAGGTCGTTAATATCGGTGATCAGGGTGGGGTAGCCGGTGCGGGCAGAGACCTCCGCCGCCACCTTGTCCGGGTCGGCAGGGCCCAGGACCACATACTCGTTGTAAGGGGGGAGTGTAAAATCACAGGGCCCGTCAATGGCCCGGGCCTTGTCCCCGGCGATCTTGTAGAACCACCCCCGGATGCCAAAGAGCTTGCCAATGGCGGAAACGGCGGCGGCAAACAGGATGCGGATGGTCCCGCACTCCCGCAGGGCCATTTCCATGGTCTCCGGCATGGCAAGACCGATGCCGTAGGGGGTCTTTAGGACGAATTTGGAAAGGAACCGGGCCAGGGGGCGGGGATGGATATCCTTGATAGGAATGGCCCGCTTTTGGGTGCAGGCCACCGCCTTTTCGGTGATAAAGAGAACGTCCCCCTCCTGCATATGGGGGGCGGCGTACTCCATGGCCACCTCCGGGATGCTGTCCCCGTCCTGGATGACATGGGTCTTGACGCAGAGGCGGCGGTAATCCACCCCATCCACCGTGATGATCTCGTTCTTCCCGGGGTTGATCACCGGGGAGGCTTTCATTTCCATAATGCTGTCGCTCCTTTATCTAGCTGAAAATCAAGAGACCTCTCTTGCGCTGCCTACCGACCAGAGGGTGACGGTGCCAAGGACTATTATACCACCAATGAGGGCAAAAAAACCAGGCCTTTCCCCCAGCACCAAAAGCACCCAGACGGGGTTAAAGAGGGGCTCTATCATCCCGATCAGGGAACAGGAGAGGGGGGAGCACCGGCGGACGGCGATGGCGTACAGGATATAGGGGATCCCCAACTGGAACACCCCCAGGATCAGGATCGCGGAGACGGCAAGGGGGTTGATCTCCACCGGGGTAGTCAAAAGGAAGGGGAGGCCTGCCAGGGCGGCGGCTGAATGGCCCACCACCAGGGCGGACATAGAGCTTTGGTCATCGGGGAGGCGGCTGGAGGAGGTATACATCAGGGCCATAGTAAGGCCGCTGGCGAGGGCCAGAAGGTTTCCCAGGAGGCTGCCGGGGGTAAGCTGGTCCAGAAAAAACAGGGCGATGCCCACCATGACCACAGCCACCATAAAATAATCCCGGCGGGTATAGCGGACCTTCAGAAAGGCTGCACTGATCAGCATAATATAGAGGGGGCTGGTGGACTGGAGGACGATGGCATTGGCGCTGGTGGTAAGCTTATTGGCAAAGACAAAGAGCAGCATGGTGCCCATCAGGCCCAGGCCGCTGAGCCACACCAGGGGGGTTTTAAGGACCAGGCGGTACTTCATTTTAGCCATATAGAGCAGGATGATCAGGGCAGAGATGGCGGAACGGACGCCGCAGATGACGGCGGCATTCCAGGGTAGGAGTTTAATGAACAGGCCGCCGATGCTCCACAAAAAGGCACAGAGGCACATAAGGAGCATGGCTTTTTTCTGGCTGATTTCCAAGAGATAAGACCTCGCTTTTATGGTATGGTGAAAGGCTAAGACTCCAGGTAGCCACTGCCGCCCTGCACAGGCTGATGTAGGGTCTAAAGTTTGGGGCCGCCCTTTTCAAAGGGCGGCAGGGTCCAGGGGCGGCGCCCCCTGGTCGCCCGCCACAGCGGGCGAAACTCCCCGGAATGAGGCAGCATCCTTCGACTTAGGCCGCGGCTAAAAATCTGGCGCTGTGAAAGGCACGAACCGTCTCCCACCCTATATCTTTGTATCCTCGAAGTGACAAGCCGCGGCCGGAACGAGACTGGCCGATACCCAGCCGCGGGGAGCGCCAGGCGCTTGCGGGTTTGTCTGCCTACCCTTCAAGACAGGCCCGCAGGGCCGCTTCTTGAACGTGTCTGCCTCTCGATTCTAGGTGTAGTGTTTTGGTTTGTGGTAGCGCCGTTTCTTTTGACTGCCACGCGCCAGTCAGGCCCTTCGCATTCCTGTCTCGTTCTAAAGGTCTTTTGCCTCGTTTCGCCTCCCCGGCGGGGGGTCACTTTCTGTTG
>JAAWEO010000014.1 GCA_022794295.1 Angelakisella sp.
GCTCTTTCCCTCAAAAGTAGTAAATTGGTAGTAAATTCAGCTTGAAATCCTGCGTGTATGCCCGTAAATCAAGGCTTTTTTGAGATAATCAACCATTTTGCGATAAAAAAACTTGAAAAATATCGGGATTATCAGGAGCAGCAAAAGAAGAATGATATCCCGGTTGAAATTTTATTGACCAAGCGGGAATTACACTTGATTGCAGAAGGATTAACGCTCTTAGATGTAACCGCAAAACAGCGTATGCGGATCAATACCGTCTGCGAAAAACCATTTCCGATCCTGTATGAGTACCGTTTGATTCACACGCTGATTAAACGGATCGAAGTTCTCCTCAGTGGTGAAGAATGAAAACCGGTGCAAAATATTTTATATTTCTGCAAATCAATATTTTTATTATATAAAATGCACAATAATTATAAACAAGTTATATTTATTTAGACTGCTGAATCAACCTTCTTTATTTGCTACAATTATAAACATAGGAAAAGTGTCGTTTTTGCGTGTTATTTGGTGGGCACGAGATCCCAAAAGTAATGCAAGTTTAATAAAACGACACTTTGTATCCGTTGAAAGAGGAACATACAGCAACATGAGGAGGACAACGAGATGAAACAGAAGCGTACCATGTGGCAGCGCCTAACATCGGGTCTGCTCAGTGTGCTGCTGGTAGCCACCAGCATCCCACTGACTGCGGTGACCGCCTTTGGCGTCAGCGTGAACGCCAGCATCGAGGACTACAAATATAACAAGCTGTGGGGCCTCACCAACTATCGGCCCATGGCCTATGCCACCAGCACCATTGGCCCCCGGCAGTCCATCTTGTCCTCCCCCGTTGCAGCTGCCGGTTATACCGATGCGGGGACCGACTGGATATATTTTGCGTTCAGTATCGCAGCTACGCAGAAAGTCAACCTCAAGGTCTATAAATACGATACCGGTGAACCGGACCTTCTGCTGTACAATGAACAGTATAAGCAGCAGGAGATGGGAGATGCTTTCCCGGCCTCCAAGTACCATGTAGCCAACCCGGAGGATTTCCTGGGTTATCTCAATGCCTACCAGTACAAGGACCACCTCAATGCCTCCGGCACAGCGGTAGTCAAAGGCGAATTGGGTGCAATCGAAGCGGACCTTCTAAAATTGACCGAAAGCAGCCCCGAACTCACCGCCGCCAAAGAGGTGGAGGTATATGGCCTTTCCGGCCAAGCCCTGCGCTGGGCTACCCCTGCCCAGTATTTCCTTGCCAAGGGCCAGACTCCGCCTTGGGTGCGGGATTCCGGCCCTATCCCGGAAACGGAGGAAGACCCTCTGCCCGAGGAAAATGAGGAAAACCCTGAAGAACCAGTAGAGCCCCCGGAAGATACCAAAACCGAAACTCCGGAAGAAAACCCGGAGGAAACTCCTGACGAAGAGCCGGGGTCTGACACCCCTGCCCCGGAAGAGACCCCGGAGCCCGACGAGACCCCCGATCCTGGGCCGGAAGAAACTCCAGACCCTGCTCCGGAAGAAAGCCCCGAACCGGAACCCGACCCGGAGCCGGACCCCACTCCGGCGGAAGATGACAATGCGGACGATCCCGCCGAGCCATCCGGTGAGGATACGGACAGCCGCACCCTGGCCGCCTATGCCGCAGACGGGGAAATTTTCCTTGCCGCCGAGGATGCAGCCTCCGCCGATGGGGAGCCTATCCCGGAAGAGGATGCCGACCCTGTTGAGGGCAGCGGAAATGCCTCTGCCCCAGAGGAGACACCTTCTGATAACACCGACGACACCACCGCCCCGGAGGATAGCAGCGATACAGAAGAACCTGCTGAACCGGTCACTCCTTCTGAACCTGAAGATACTACCCCCAGCGATACCGAGAATACAGATGCTCCTAACGACACTACAACTCCAGCGGAGCCTGTAGCTCCTGCCCCCGAAACTCCAGATGAAACCAAGCCGGAGGAGCCTGCCGCCCCAGAAGAAAAAGAGCCGGAAAAGACTCCGGGGGAGACCGACCTTTCCAAAGCGGACGAGATGTACCCCGGCGGGGAGTTCTACGACCTGGAACTCATGCCGGAAGATTTCTTCCTGCCGCCCTTCCCCACCCAAGGAGAAGAAGAAAACAAGCCCCGGAAAGCCGCCAGAGCTACCCCTGGCGGCGAGGGAGAGGGCTTCATCCACAACTACTTCCTGTGGGATGGCACCATTGTTACTGAAGATGGCGCAGTAGAAAGCCTGGAAAGCGGCACCTACCTCATTGCCATTGAGCCCCTGTCCCCCACCGCCCAAGGCCCTGCCGACGACCCCATGAAATTCTGGGGCTTCCTACCCTTTACCGTGGACGCCGAAACCTTCGAATCTAAGGAAGGTTTTATTACGAAATATCCAATTGTCCTTTGGACCAAATTCACCTGGGGCGACCCTGTGGACCTCCGCAGCGGCAACCTTATCTGGGAGTACGAAGACCTGGCCATCGAGGCCAAGGAACGCTTCACCTTCACCCATACCTATGAATCCCTCCGGGCAGGCCACGACTTTTCCATTGGTTCCGGCTGGGAGCATCCCTACAACTATAGCCTCATCGTCACGCCCCTTTATCTCAAGCTGCACACCCCTGGAAAGCCCAGCACCACCTACCCCATTGACTACAGCGGCGAGCTGATCCAGCCGGAGGATGGCCCCATCCTGTCCGAGGGCGGTAGCGGGTATGTCACCACCCTGGAGGATGGCACCATCGCAGAGTTCGGCCTTCAGGGCGGCCCGGTCCGGGTCACCAAGCCGGACGGAAAGGTGCTGGAGTTCACCGGTACCGAAAGAGGCTACGCTGCCTCTGTCACCAACGGCGTGGGCACTTTCTACTTTGATTACGACGAGCACGACCACCTCACCACTGTCACCGACAGCGCAGGGAGAAGTGTGTCCTTCGAGTATGAGAAGAACGACCTCACCCGGTTCACCAACGCAGATGGCGACACCCTCCTGTACACCTACGACGGGAAACACAACCTCCTCACGGTAGAGGACTTCAACGGCAATGTCTACCTCACCAACGAGTACGACAGCAAACACCGGGTCACCAGTCAGTATATCCCCGACCGTGGGCAGATGACCTTTACCTATGACGACGCAAATCGAACCAACCGTTACGAGGATGAAAACGGGCTGTTCTGCGAGATCACCATGGACGACAACAACTGCGTCCTCTCCCAGACCACCCCGGACGGAACCGAGACCTACGAATATGACTCCCTCCTGCGGATGACCAAGAAGGTAGACTGCAAGGGTGGGGTCTGGCAGTACACCTATTGGGGGGACAGCCTGGAACTGCCCGCCTCCATCACCTACCCGGACGGGCACAAGGAGACCTTTGAGTATAACGACGAGCAGATGACCAAAAAGGTCCAGCGGGACGGACAGGTCCTAACCTACACCTACGATGGGGACCGCCTCACCAGCGAGACCGACGCCAACGGCGGCACCCGGACCTATACCTATGATGACCGTGGGTATCTGAAATCCTCCAAGGACGCCCTGGGCAAGGTGACCAAGTACACCTGCGACGACAAGGGGAATGTCCTCACCGAGACTGACCCCCTGGGCCACACCACCACCTATACCTACGACGAGGTGGGGCGGATCACCAGCGTCACCACGCCTCTGGGAAACAAGACCACCTACGCCTACACCACCGCCGGAAAGCTGATGACCGAGACCGACGCCCTGGGGCATACCCGGGAGTACGCCTATTCCGGCAACGGCTACACCACCATGGAGGGCGATTTCAACGGCAACGCTGTCTATTATGCCTATAACATCATGAACCAGCGCACCTCCATGACCGACCGGCGGGGGGCCACCACCTACTACGAGTACGATGGAGCCGGGAATCTTATCAGCTCCACCGACCCGGATGGCAGCAGCACAGAGTACACCTACGACCCCATGGGCCGGATGACCTCCATGACCGACGGTGAGGGGAACACCACCAGCTTCCAGTATGACGAGTTGGGGAACCTCACCGTTCAGACCGACGCCGCCGGAAACGATTTCGTCACGGAGTATAACCCTGTTGGATTTATACTCTCCGAGACCGACGAGGCGGGCCGGACCGATACCTACACCCGTGACGCCATGGGCCGTGTCCTCACCAAGACCGACGCCATGGGCGGGGTGACCAAGTACAGCTACGACGCAAACGGGAACCTCCTGACCACCACCAGCCCGGAGGGGCTGACCACCTCCTACCAGTATGATGCGGAGAACCGCCTGACCTCTGTCACCACTCCAATGGGCCACAAGACAGGGTTTGTTTACAATGCCATCGGGCAGCTGGTGGGGACCACCAACGCCATGGACGGGGAGCAGTCCGCCGTTTACGATGCCGACGGGAACCTCACCGGCGAGACCGACCCCATGGGCTTTGAGACCCGGTACGAGTACGACGCCCTGGGCCGTGCCACCAAGCGAGTGAATGCCGACGGTACCACGGTAGAGTACACCTATGACAACAATGGCAACATTACTGCGATCAAGGACCAGAAGGGTTTTACCACCAACTATACCTACAACGCCAACGACCAGCTGGCCACCGTCACCGACCCCATGGGCGGCGTGACCGTTATGGAGTACACTCCTGCCGGTCATCTCTCCTCTGTCACCGATGCCGAGGGTGGGACTGAAAGCTACGCCTACGACGGGGCCGGGAATCTGGCGGCCAAGACCGACCGCAACGGCAACACCACCAGCTACACCTATGACAGCCTGCATCGGATTTCCTCCATTGTGGATGGAGAAAATGGTGTCACCCTTTACGAGTATGACGAGGTGGGCAACGTCACCGCCCTGATCCGTCCCAACGAGGGGGTCATCCGGTACGAGTACGACGATCTGGACCGTGCCACCTCCATGACCGACGCCGAGGGCCACCGGACCACCTATGTCTACGACAAGGACGGTCTGCTCCTTTCCGAGACCGACCCGCGGGGCGGCGTCACCAGGCATGAGTACGACGACGAGGGCAAGCGGACCAAGACCACCAGCCCCATGGGCTTCGTGACCCTCTACAGCTATGACGCCCTGGGCCGCCTGGTAGCCACCGTGGACGCCAACCAGGGGGAGAGCAAGGCCACCTACGACGCCAACGGGCGGCTCACCTCTGTTACCACTCCCCTGGGCCTGACTACCGGCTACGAGTACGACTCCATGGGCCGCCTCACCAAGGAGACCCAGCAGGACGGGACGGTTCTGCGGTATGAGTACGACGAGAACGGCAACCTGGTGAAGGAGACCGACGCCAAGGGCGGCGTCACTGCCTACACCTACGACGCCAACAACCGCCTCACCTCCCGGACCGACCCGGAGGGGGACGTGGTTCGGTACGGCTACAACGCCAACCACTGGATCACCTCCGCCGAGGATGGCGAAGGCTATGTCACCGAGTACCAGTATGACGCGGGCGGGAACATCGTCAGCGTCACCGATGGACGTGGGAACAGCACCAAATTCACCTATGATGGTCTGGACCGCCTGGTGATGGTGGTGGACGCCGAAAACGGCGTGACCACCTACACCTATGACGAGATCGGGAATGTCACCGCCACCTCCACTCCCAACGACGCCACCGTCTCCAGCCAATACGATAAGAACGGGCAGAAGGTCTCCGAGACAGACGGAGAGGGGTATGTCACTGCCTACACCTACGACGGAAATGGCAACCTTACCTCCAAGACCGACCCCAGAGAGGGGACCACCACCTATACCTACGACGCCGACAACCGGCTGACCAAGGTGACCACTCCCATGGGCTTCGAGACTGCCTATGTCTACGATTCCCTGGGCCAGCTGGTGGCGGTCATCGACGCCAACCAGGGGGAGAGCAAGGCCTCCTACGATGCCGACGGGCGGCTTACCTCGGTGACCACCCCTCTGGGCCTGGTGACTTCCTACCAGTACGACGAGATGGGGCGGATCGTGAAGCAGATCAACCCCGACGCCACCTCCATCAAATATACCTATGACGCCAACGGGAACCGGCTCACCATGACCGACGCCCGGGGGAATACCACCACCTACACCTACAATAAGGACAACCTGCTGACCTCCGCCACCGACCCGGAGGGCGGTGTGGTGACCTATACCTACAACAAGAATCACGAGGCTGTCACCCGGACCAATGAAAAGGGCGGCGTGGTAACTGCGGTCTACGATGCCAACGGCAACATCACCCAGGTGACCGACGCCAGGGGCAACAGCAGCGCCTACCAGTACGACAAGCTGAACCGTCTCACCACCGCCACCACGGCAGAGGGGAACGTCACCACCTACACCTACGACGGGGTGGGGATGACCGCCACGGTCACGAGGCCCACCGGCGGCGTGTTCCAGAATACCTACGACAAGAACAGCCAGGTGGTCCAGTGGACCGACTCCCTGGAGAACAGTGAACAGTATGTCTACGATGGCAACGGCAACCTTATTGAAAAGACCAACCGCCGTGGCTACAAAACCACCTACCAGTACGACGCCGACGACCGGCTGGTCAAGACCACCGACGCCCTGGGGAACACCACCGTTTACACCTACGACGCCCTTGGGCAGCTGATCGCGGTGGAGGACAAGCTGGGAGAGAACACCGCCAGCAGGTACGACGCCGACGGGCGGCTGATCCAGGAGACCAACGAGCTGGGCCATAAGGTACACTATGTCTATGACCGCATGGGCCGGGTGACCAAAAAGACCAACGAGGATGGCACCAGCCAGGAGTACACCTACGACGCCAACGGAAACCTCCTCACCGTCACCAACGAGCGGGGCTTTGTCACTCGTTATACCTACGACAAGAACAACCGCCTCCTCACCGAGACCGACCCCCTGGGCGGCGTGACCACCAAGACCTACACCGAGACCGGCATGGTGGCCACCGAGAAGGACGCCCTGGAGGGGATGTGGTACTACACCTACGACGAAAACGACAACATCATCTCCATCCGGGATCCCGAGTGGTACATGGTGCGGTACACCTATGATAAGGACAACCGCCCTGTCACCGCCAAGGACCGCCGTGGCAACGTGACCTCCTTCGTCTACGACGAGAATGGCAACATCATCGAGGTCCACAACCCCGATGGAGGCATCGAAAAGTACACCTACGACACCAACGACCAGGTCCTTACGTACACCGATGGAGAGGGCTACACCACCTACTACGAGTACGACGAAAACGGGAATCTGGTCACCGTCACCGATCCCCGGGGCAACAGCCGCACCGGGATCTACGACCCCCTGGACCAGCTCATTGAGACCATCAACGAGGAGGGTGGCAAGGTCCTGCTGACCTACGACGCCATGGGCCGGGTGATCCAGGCCATTAACGAGGATGGCGCCGTGACCAACTATACCCGCGATGGAAAGGGCCGGATCACCGCCATCCAGGACGCCCACGGCAACTACCGCTACCTGGAGTACGACCCCATGGACCGGATCACCGCTGACACCGACGAGAACGGCATCCGCCGGACCTACGACTACGACGCCCGTGGGAATCTGGTGAAGTGGACCGATGGTCTGGGCAACAGCGAATATTACAGCTATGATGGCAACGACCGCCTCACCCGGCTGGTGGACCGCAACGGAGAGACCTACGTCTACACCTATGACGCTCTAAATCGTATCGTCAGTGAGACCAACCCCCTTGACGGGACCAAGACTTTCCATTATGATAAAGACAGCCGGATCGTGGGCGTTACCGACCGCAACGGCGTCCGCACCAGCTACAAGCTGGACGGGAACGGGAATATCGTCGAGTCCATCGACGGAGAGGGCCACAGCAGCTTTTTCGAGTACGACAAGATGAACCGCCTCACCAAGGTGAAGCTGCGGCGCATCGACAAGGTCCATGATGTGGACGAGATCCAGGAGACCCTGTACACCTACGACCACCGTGGCCTGGTGAAGACCGAGGTCAACGCCGCCGGGGACGGAAAAGCCCTGGTCTACGATGGCAACGGCAATCTGATCCAGAAGACCGACGAGGACGGGTATGTCACCGACTACGAGTACAGCCCGGTGAACCTGGTCTCCAAGGCCAGCTACGCCGACGGAAAGACCGCCACCTATCTCTACGATGGCACCGGCGACCTGATCCGGATGGTGGACTGGGTTGGTGAGACCACCTTCGAGTACGACCTTCTGGACCGGCTGCTCAATGTCAACGACCACAACGACCGGAACGTAAACTACGTCTACGACAACGTGGGCAACACCATCGCCATCCAGTATCCCGACGGGACCCAGGCGGATTACTGGTACGACGAGGAGAACCAGATGGTGGAGCTGGCCGACCTGGATGGCGGACTCTCCCGATTCGAGTTCGACCCCAACGGCAACGTCACCTACAAGGAGTACCCCAACAACGAAACTGCCCTGTATAGCTACGACGCCTGGAACCAGCTGTCCAAATTGTGGTTATAATCCTGTTATGTCTGTTCCAACAAGAATCCTCTTGTTTTATAGACATAAAGCAAGGTGTCCAAATTGCAAAATTGCAGTATCAAATCCGTCTTGGTTTGATATAATGCGGATAATATCTTTTCTGGCTTTTACAATTTGGAATGCGCCATATGTATATGCATTTTTTGAAGGGGCGGAGTATTCAAAAATAATCTGCTTGTTATTTGACTCGGGCTTTTATCTTGTGTGGGGATTGATTGCACTCTTTTTTATCCCCTTGCAGAAACATTGGAATGTAACAGAAGACAAGTAAGTATTTTTACAAAGACCGATGAACCGCTTGTAAGAGTTCAACGCATGACAAAGAGATTATGATAACCTATTTGAAGGCAACGCCTGTTGGCTTTTATGCAAACGCCGGAATAGGATTATACAAATATAGCAAAAAAGATTCTTCAATACGAGAATTGCTTCCACTATCTAAATATGCTGTAACGGTTTTATTGCATCAGAGAATCATCTATTTGTAAATGTGTATGAATATGAAAGCGAAGGGAACAACTTAGAATCTATTTTTGTATGACAGAAAAACGAAAACGTTTATGGAGTTTGGAGAAGCCTATTTACTTCCTGCTTTTGGGGAAGAAGGTGTTCTCTGTTTTTTAGATTACGATCAATCAGAGCAGGTGTTAATTTCTTACCACGGGGAAGTTGCAATTTGGGAAACATAACACTTATATCTCATAACGAACACAACGAATACTACAATAAAAGTATACCCCATAGGTTTACTTGAGAAGAACCAAGTTTGCCTATGGGGGTCATCATAGTGGGCGCCAACTGGGCAGAGGAAAAGCTCGCCTGCACCTACAACAGCCTGTTTGTGCGGGCGCAAAATACTTAGACCTCCCCGCCGGGCTTTTCGCTTTCCCTGTATTCGGAATACCAGCTCCAAGCTGGTTCACAAAACAAGCTGTGAGACAAGACTGACAAAGATCTCCCGCTCTCCAAAGCCGCCGGATTTTGTTACGATGGTGGCAGCGGAACCGTCCTGGCTGTGGAGTTTTGCCAGGACCGTCCCCGTTCCAACCTCCAGAAGGGGCTCCAGCTCTTTTCCCCCCAATGCGCGCATTACCCCCACCAGTGTGTCCCCGCCGGTGATAGCAAAAGCCAGCTCCGGCTGCTGCTTTCTCAGAAAAGCTGCAGCCTCCCCCAGACAATCCCGAATGAGCTGGACCCGGCCGGCAGTGGAGATCCCCAGCTTTTCTGCAAGGCGAAGGCCGGCTCCGTCCTCCTTGGGATCCATGGTGCAGATCATGACCGGCGCTTTGCCCCGGCAGGCGTGGGCGATGGTGTCCAAAAGCCGTTCTCCGGCTGGGGTCCGGAAAAAATCCGGCTGGAGGAACTGGCAGGGAAGCAGGTCGATGCGGAGAAAGCCCTTCTGCTGGGCGTATTCCACCTGCTCCCGTGTGATGCGGTTGACGCTGCCGCACAGGACCACCAGCTGCTTGACCTGGGGGAGCAGCGGTTTTTTCTGAGGCAGCGCCTCCAAGAAGGGACCAAGGCAGGAGGCCAGCCCGGCGCAGCCGGCAAGGAGCTTGGGGGTTTTGTTCCGGAACAGGGCCTCTGTGATCCGCCGGAGGTCCTGCTGATCTGCGGCGTCGTAGATCTCCACCCCGGGGTAGTTCCCCTGTGGATGCTCCGCTGCCCGGCAGCAGGGAAGCTCCGGTGCAGTGGAGCGAAGGATCTCCGGGATGTAGGATGCCCTGACCGGATCCACAGGATCCTGCCCGAAGGGGCTTTCGCTGACAGGGACGCCATCAATATACTGGACCCCGTCCCGGGTCAGCCGGTTCATGCTGGGGAAGGCAGGGGCAAAGGCCAGTGTTTCGTCAGGATACCGCTCCAGCAGGGCGGACAGCTCGGCGCCAACATTGCCCCGAAGGGCCGAATCGGTCTTTTTGTAGATGATGTCTACCTTTGCGGCGGAAACCCGTTGAATGACCTGGGCCACTTCCCGGCGGGCGGCTTCCGGGGACAGGTGCCGGCTTTCTGTATCCACCACCACCACCTGGGCCTGAGAAAACAGCTCCGCCAGGTCGCTGTTCCGGTCGTCGGTGACCTTTGCGGGGATCCCTTCCTTTGCAAACTGAACGCCGGTATCCAGCGCGCCGGTAAAATCGTCAGCAATCACCAAAAGACGCTTCATCTTTCGTGAATCTCCTTTCCAGGGAATGGCAAGAACACACCCTAAGACTGACGGTTCCTTGCAGCCTGCGCCGCGTAGGCAATGGCGTTTAAAAGGCTCAGCTCGTTGGCGGTGCCCCGTCCGGCGTGTTCGTAGGCGGTGCCGTGGTCCACGCTGACCCGGATAATGGGCAGCCCAAGGGTGACATTGATCCCCTCTACCGCACTCCACGCCTGCTTTTCCCGGTCGTACACAAACCCGACCGTTTTCAGGGGGATGTGCCCCTGGTCGTGATACATGACCACAACAATGTCGTACCACCCGCCCAGAGCCTTTGAAAAGATGGTATCGGCGGGGAGGGGGCCTTCTACAGTCAGGCCCTCCGCTCTCGCCTGGAGAACAGCGGGCAGGATCTCCTGTTCGTCCTCGGTGCCAAACAGCCCGTGTTCACCACAGTGGGGGTTCAGCCCCGCCACCGCAATGCGGGGGGCGGAGATCCCCAACCCCCTGCACGCCTGATCCGCCAGCCGGATGACCTCCAGCACCCGTTCCCGCTTGACCCGGTCACAGGCTTCCCGAAGGGAAACGTGGGTGGAGACATGGATCACCCGAAGGTCGTGGTGGCAGAGCATCATGGCATAGTGCTTTGTGCCTGTGTACTCCGCATAGATCTCGGTATGGCCGGAGTAATGGTGGCCCGCGGCATTGATGGCTTCCTTGCTTATGGCGTTTGTGACAGTGCCGCCGGCCACCTTGCTCATTGCAAGTTCGATGGCCTTTTTGACATACTGGAAGGCGGCTTCCCCTGCCGCGGCAGAGATCTTGCCCATCTCCAGCGTTTCTGGGTTTACCAGACCCATTTCGTATACATTGATGACCCCCCGCCGGAACCGGGCGTTCTCCACCCGGCGGACCGGGCGTATCTCTGCTTTCCCGGTCAGACCGCACCATTCCAACGCCTTTTCCATCATTCCGGAGTCTCCGATCACCAGCGGGCGGCAAATATCATCCACCGGGTGCTCCGCAAGCGCCCTTGCGGTGATCTCGGGGCCGCTTCCGGAGGGATCCCCCATTGTAATGGCAAGGATGGGCTTTTCCATAAAAAACCTCCTGTTTGATTGAAGCTCCGGATCGCTTCCCCCGGCGATCATCGGGAAAGACCGGCCAAAAAGGCCCCGGCTTGCTGGAACACGTTGTGGCGCCCCTCGGTCAGAACGATGTTATGCTCTCCGTCATCGGGGTTGTAGAGCTTTTTCTCGGTGGAGCTGATGTGCTCCATAATGTAGCGGCAGCTTCGCGGGTCCGCCATGGCGTCGTTTTTTGCCTGGATCACCAGGGCCGGGCAGGTGATCCGTTCCAGGACCCCGTCGGTGCGCAGGTGCTTCATAAGGTTGGAAAGCTCCTGGAAGACCCGGATGGCGATCTCCTCGTAGTGGATATGATACCAACGGTACAAATCCACCTTGCCGCCCATATCCCGGTGGAACCAGACCTGCTCCGGGGGATAGGAATCGGTGACAAAATTCCCGGGAAGCATCCAGATGGGGGCGGAGCAGGGGAGGATCCCCGCAACGTCGGGACGCCGGGCGGCCAGGGCCAGGGACAAGCTCCCGCCCAGGGAAAGGCCGCCGACATAGACCCTGTCATAGTACTTTTTCAGCGCCTCAAAGTCGTATTCCGCTTTGTCGATCATATCCTCAAAGGAGGTCCGTAGAAGCTCCTGGGGGTAGGTGCCGTGGCCCGCCACATTGACACAGTGGACCGAATAGCCGTAATCGTTCATGGCCTTTGCCATGGGGACCATTTGGGCGCAGCCGGAAGTGATGCCATGAAGGAGCAGGATCGCCTCGCCGCTGCCGCCCTCCAGAAAAACAGGATCATTAAAACGCATATGTAGTCTCCTTTCCAAAGCTCTCGCAGTACTTAACCGTTTGCCGCCCGGCGTTTTTCAAGGGCGGCGCTGTCGCCCCAGCGTTTTACCACCGCTGCGGTGAGCACAGGGACCAGAACGACTGTGACGACCACTGCGGCGGCGCATTGTGCCGTTGCCGCCTCCACATAAGGGGCGTAGTCGGTGGCGATGGCCCCCACCAGGGCCGGGGTCGCCACACAGTTGCCGGCTGCGCTTGCGACAGCTGCACCGGCGTAGCCGGGGCGGCGGTTGATGAGCTTATCGGCAAGGATGCAGATAAGGCCGGACCAGGCAACACAGAATACACCCAGCAGGATACCGCGGGCACCTCCGGACACAAGATTGCCGACACTGATGCCGGCCCCCAGGGAAAAGGCAAAGAATGGGATCAAAATGCCGCTGGCGGGAGCAAGGAATTTTGCGATCTCGTCATCAAGGTTCCCAAGGATCATACCGATCAGGACAGGGAGGATGGCGGAAAGGAGGCTGGTGAAGGGGATGTCCGCCATACCGGTGGCCCCAAAGGCGACCATGGTCAGAAAAGGCCCGTCGTTGATGGAAAGCAGGGAATTGGCCGCCACGTCCTCCGGCTCGCCGTAGGTCCCGGCCAGGGACATGTAAAGGCCGCCGTTGGAATTGGTGACCGCCGAGATGATGGCAAGGGAAGAAATGCCCAAAAACCCTGCGGGCCCAAAAAGGGTGGCAATGAGGATGCCAAGGAGGGCACCGGCCAGGAACTTGGCAATGAGAAGGACCGCCCCTCTTTTAAGGACCTCCCCCGCCTGCTTCAGATTGATCTGGGCGCCGATGCAGAACATGGTGCAGGCGATAAACGGACTGGCAGCCGCGGAGCCCCATAAGGAGGTGGTCAGTCCGCCCAAAGCCAGGAAGGAGGGAAACAGCGTGTTAATAAGAACACCCAGGAGAAGTGGAACCACCATCAGCCCGCCCGGGACTTTTTTGACCGTTTGCAAAATCTTCATTTGGATTCTCCTTTCTTCTTTAAACCCCGCGCTTGTACGGAACACCCATATTATAGAGCTGCGGTTTATATTTTTACATGCAAAATGACGTGCTGCTTGTTGCAAATAGAAACTATTTTTCAGCCGCCAAACGCTGCGCCGGATTTTGTATTTCAAATAGAAACATTTGCTTGTCGATATTGCTGTTCCCATCTGATACAATGGAACCAGAACACAAAAGATCCGCCGACTGGCACTGCCTGGGGATAGGGATCGTTCTAAGAGCCTATTCAAGATCTCCAAGTATGCCGAAAGGGCAGGGATTTTTTCCTCCGCGCT
The DNA here is from genome assembly GCA_022794295.1 of Angelakisella sp. GTDB lineage: Bacteria > Bacillota > Clostridia > Oscillospirales > Ruminococcaceae > Angelakisella. The sequence continues at coordinate 13,838 of JAAWEO010000014.1, forward strand.
AAGAGCCGCCTGGGGCGGTTACGCTCTGGACGCGCCTGCGGGCGCAGTAACGCAGCAGGGTGGACTGCATCCGCAGATGCGTCCATCGGCCAACCGTCCTACGGGGGCGGCTCTTAGGCCGATGGAAAAAGACATGCCCTGGCGGCGTGCGGGGGGATTTTGAATAGGCTCTAAGATGGGGGGAAGATCAAATGACGGAAATACCGGTCCGGATCCTGGGGATCGCGCCCTACGAGGGGATGAAATTGGCTATGGAGCGGGCCGCGGAGACCTACTCCAACGTGTCTCTGGATACCTTTGTGGGCGACCTGGAGCAGGGCGTGGACATCGTCCGGCAGAACCTGGACAGCACCTATGACTGCATCATCTCCCGCGGGGGGACAGCGGAGCTGATCCGGAGGGTCACCGATATCCCGGTGGTGGAGATCCACCTGTCGGTTTACGATATTTTAAGGACGATCCAGCTGGCGGAAGGCTATTCCAAGCGCTACGCTGTCGTTGGCTTCCCCAATATCACCCAGTCGGCACATATTGTAAACGGGCTGCTCCACTCCTCCATGGAGATCCACACCATCCACAATGCAGAGGAGACCCACCGGCTCCTTTTGTCCCTTCGAAAGGATGGCTGCCACATTATTGTAGGGGACATGATCACCCAGACCGTTGCCAAAAGCCTGGGGATGGATGCCTTTCTGATCACCTCGGGAACGGAGGCCCTTCAATCCGCCATCGAGCAGGCTGTCACACTGAGCGCCGGTTTCCGGCGGCTGCAGCAGGAAAACCTTTTTTTCCGGTGTGTTTCCCGGGAAAAGGACAGCAGCCTGGCGGTGCTGGACGATGACGGGAAGCTCTATTACAGCTTTCCGGAGGATCCCAACACCGCCCTGCTCACCGTCCTCCGGGAGAAGCTGCCGGAAACACAGCAGCGGTCGGTTCTAAGGTTTTACCATAATGACCGGGGGCGGCTGTACACCGTTTCCGGTCAGCTGCTGATGATCGGACAGGCCAGGTTTACCCTGTTTCACTACACACTGTCCAAGATCCCCCTGCGCTCCAATAAGCTGGGGATCCGCTCCTACAGCTGTGACGAGTGCGAGCACCTCTTTGACAGCAGCTTTTACGCCATCAGCAGCGCCATGGGCGCCGTGGAGCCGGCGGTGCAATCCATTGCAAAAACACACCAGCCGGTTATGATCCTGGGGGAGGATGGGACCGGAAAGGAACAGATCGCCCGGTACCTGTACCTGCGCAGCTCCTTTCGGACACGCCCCATGATCGTGGTCAACTGTGAGCTGGTAACAGGGCGCACATGGGACTACCTGCTCAACCACCACAAATCTCCCCTCAATGAGAACGGGTGTACCATCTACTTCCAGCATCTTGCGGCGGCGCCGGACACCCCTTTGACAGAGCTGCTTTCCCTGATCCGGGACACCGGCCTTCAAAAAAGACAGCGGCTGATCTTTTCCTGCACCTGCCAAAAGGATGGAGAAACCCCTTACGCAGCGGCGGCGTTTATCCAGAAGCTGAGCTGCCAAACCCTGCAGCTCCCCACTCTCAGAAGCCGGCGGGACGAGATCACCTCCCTTGCCAGCCTGTATTTGGGGAGCCTGAACCAGACCATGGGCAGACAGATCGCCGGCTTTGAGCCCGGAGCCGCCAGCCGCCTGCGCGAGTTCGGCTGGCCCAATAACTACACCCAGTTCTGCAAGGTCCTGCAAAACCTTGCTGCCCTGACCAATTCCTCCTACATCAGCGCCCAGGACGTGGCGGAGCTGCTGGCCCAGGAAAGGGACCTGGTCCGCAGCCAAAGCGGGGCGGGGTTTTCGCCGGTGGGAAAGACCCTGGACGAGATCATCCGGGAAGCGATCCTTCAGACCCTGGAATCGGTGGGGGGCAACCAGACCATTGCGGCAAAGCAGCTGGGGATCAGCAGGACCACCCTTTGGCGGCATCTGAACCGGATCTGACTGGGCTGTGACGCAAAAGCGCCGGCCGCAGCGGCGTAAGCTCGCCCTGTTCCAGCTTTTTCCAACAAATATTTTCCTTTTTCCCCGGTTTACATTGGTGGATAAAAAGAGTATACTATCTTATGTATCATGTTCCTGAAAATCAGTCTGCATTTGGAGTGTTGCTGATGCGAAAACGCCTTCTTGCTCTTTTGCTGGCGGGGGCAGCCGCCTTTTGGGCGTTGTCCCCGGTGGGGTATGCCCTTACCCCGGAGCTGGATATTATTTCGGACACCTACTGTGTAATGGATGCCGCCAGCGGCCAGGTCCTGATCGAAAAAGGGATGAACAAGCAAAAGGCCCCGGCCAGCATCACCAAGATCCTGACAGTGGCCCTTGCCCTGGACCGGGGCGGCAACCCCGATGACCGCTTTGTGCTGGATTATAAGACCTGCCATTCCATCGAGGCCGGCTCCACCCATGTGGCCCTTACCGAAGGGGAGGAGATCAGCCTTCGGGACGCCATGATGGCTACTATGGTAATGTCCGCCAACGATGCCGCCAATGCCGTGGCCCAGTACAGCGCCGGGGATATGGACAGCTTTATCCCCCTGATGAACCAAAAGCTCCAGGAGATCGGGGCGGTGAATACGCAGTTTGCCAACCCCAACGGCCTGGACCAGGCCGGGCATTATACCACCGCCTACGATATGTGTCTGATCACCCAGTGGGCTATGGGGGTGGAGGGCTTCCAGGAGTTTTACGGGGCCCTCAGCTACGAAATGTCCCCCACCAATAAGCAGCCCCAGGCGCGGCCCTTTAGCTCCCGGCATAATATGCTGCTAAAGACCATGAAATACTACTACGAGGGTGCCACCGGGGGCAAGCTGGGATACACCTACGACGCCCGGCACACCATTGTGACCACCGCGACCCGAGGGGATATGACCCTGATCTGTGTGGCGATGGATTCCCCCACCACCTACGACAAGTACAAGGACTCCCATAAGCTGCTGGACTATTGCTTCGAGAACTTCGGCACCCTCTCCCTAAAGGCGAAGAACCTCCAGGATTTTAACGTCCCGGTGGTGGACAACCATGGGGAGGCCATTGGCCGGGTGACCGTTCGGGCGGAGGAGGATATCGACCTGCTGGTTGCCAAGGGCACCCAGGTCAAGGACCTGACCTTCTCCTACGACGTGCCGGAGCAGTATCTGAACGGGGCGGAGATCGCCCCCAGCCTGACCATTACCGACCAGCAGGGGGCGGAGCTCTACCGGGGCCCTCTATCCTACCAGGTGACCCAGTCGGCAGGGGGGGCTGCCCCAAGCATCTGGAAGGGACAGACCTTTGTCTATCCCATCAAGGAAACCGCTCTCCTGCTGCTGAAATGGGCAGGAGGGATCCTGGGGGTGCTGGTGGCGGGGCTCTTTACCACGCGGTTCTTCATCCGCCGCCACTATAAAAAGCTACGGGAGGAGCGCCGCCGCAGAAAGCTGGCCGCAAGGAAGCGCCAGCAGGCCGCCCAGAAGAAACAGCGCCGGGAACAGCAGCAGGGCACCCAGGCCGGAAGCCTGACTACCCGCGACAATGTTACCTACTGGCCCGGTGTCCGCCCGGACCAGTGGTCCAGCACCGGCGGGCAAGGGCTGTAGACCAGCCGGAAAAAGAAAAAACAGGCCGCACCTCTTTACCGGGTGCGGCCTGTTTCTTTGCTCGGTTGGGTTGTTTACACGCTGTAGGTAATATACATGCAGACGGAGTCAGGTAAAGTGACCGTGTTCGTGCTGATCACTGCAAAATTGGGATAGTCACGACCCATCATCTCATAAAAACGGTTTGCAGCGTTCGTTACATAGTTCACGGTGCCTCGGATGGACTTTGTGTACGTACCGGGCCTGAGATTCTGGTTCGTGTTATACGTACCCGTACTGAGCTGGTAGTTGGTAATCAGACCGCGAAGCTGGCGTTCGGACTTTTCATCCACGTCTACGATGATGCCGCCGATATCCATGTAGGTATGGCCATTCTCGATCCATGTCCTCATAGCGAACACCCCTTTCCTTTGATCTGATGGTCCGTGGTTACTTTTTGTTGGTCAGGTAGCGGATGATCTCTCCGCCCATCTCCCCCAGGGGAAGCTGCTTTTGTACCGCCCCCAGCTTGAAGGCCACGGCGGGCATTCCGTAGACCACACAGGTCTCCTTGTCCTGGCCCACGGTGTAGGCACCGGCCTGGCGCATTTTCAAAAGACCCTTGGCCCCGTCCGCCCCCATGCCGGTAAGGAGCACCCCCATGGCGTTGGCTTTTGCCACCTCCGCCACCGAGTCGAACAGCACATCCACCGAGGGACAGTGTCCGCTCACCTTGGGCCCCTGTTCGCTGCGCACATAATAGCCCCGAACATCCTTGGCCAGGCGAAGGTGGTATTCCCCGGCACCGATGATGATCTTTCCCTGCTCCACCCGGTCCCCGGGCTCGGCCTCCTTTACCGACATATGGCAGATGCGGTCCAGGCGCTGGGCGTACATCTTGGTAAAGACCGGCGGCATATGCTGGACAATGATCACCCCTGGGGTGTTGGCAGGCAGGTCCCGCACCACCTCTAGGATGGCCTCGGTGCCCCCGGTGGAAGCACCAATGGCAATAATGGGGGCCTCCCCCACAAAGGTCCGCCGAAGCATCAGCCCGGGCTTGGCAGCCCCTGGGACCGCAGAAGCCGCAGGAGCGGTCCCTCCCGGCACAGGCGGTGCAGCGGGACGGGGGGCGGTGCGCTTGGCTACCTTGGCAGCGGAGGCAATGCGGATCTTTACCGTCAGCTCCGACATGAACCGCCGCATCCCGTCGGGACCCTTGATCTCCGGCTTGCGGACAAATTCCACCGCCCCTGCGCTCAGGGCATCCAGTACCCGGATAGGGGCGGAGCTTACCACCACCACCGGCAGGGGATTTACCGGCATCAGCTTGCGCAAAAAGTCGATGCCGTTCAGCTTGGGCATCTCCACATCCAGGGTGGCTACGTCCGGCTTCAGGGTCTTGATCTTCTCCATGGCGTCCATGGCGTCCACGGCGGTGCCGATCACCTGGATCCGGGGGTCACCTGCCAGGGCGTCGGTCAATGCCTTCCGGAAGAAAACGGAGTCGTCGACAATAAGCAGCCGGATCTTGCCTTCTGCATCGGACATAGGGCTCAGCTCCTTCTCTGGTAGATTGCGGGCTTTACATATTGATACCTGCTGTTGTTCCCAATACTCTCCGAATGGCCGATAAAGAGGAACCCGCCCTCGGAGGTGGCGTTGTAAAACTTGTTGATGATGCTGTCCTTGGTGGGACCGTCAAAGTAGATCATCACGTTGCGGCAGAAGATCAGGTCAAAGGGCCGCTTAAAGTGGAAGGGCTCCATCAGGTTGCCGGGGCGGAAGACCACCTCCCTGCGGATCTTGTCACAGATCTGGAAGGTGCCGTCTGCCCGGGGGACCAGGTACTTGGTCCGCCAGGCGGGGGGAAGGCCGCTCAGCTCCTGTTCGGTGTAAATGCCCTTCTGTGCCTTGGTCAGCACCTTCATAGAGATATCGGTGGCTAGAATGGTGGTGTCCCAATTCCCCTTCCGGGCGCCGAAGTACTGGTCCAGCACCATGGCAATGTTGTAGGCCTCCTGGCCGGAGGAGCAGCCGGCGCTCCAAATACGGAACTCGTTGTTCTTCCGGGTTTTCAGGAAGTAGGGGATCAGCTCCTGCTCCATAAAGGTGAAGTGCTCCTGCTCCCGCATAAAAAAGGAGAGGTTTGTGGTAAGCTTGTTGAGCATGGTGGTCATCTCGTTGCCGCTCTGGTCCTCTTTTACCGAATCCAGGTATTGGCGGAAGCTGGTGAAGCCCCGCTGGTTCAGCTCAAAGGAGAGGCGGCTTTCGATCAGCACCCGCTTTTTGGTCAGGTCGATGCCGTACTTCTGCTTGACAAAGCCGGTAAGGTCGGCAAACTCCGCATCGGTCATGCGGAGTATTCTGGATTGTGCTGCATTATCTGGGCTCACGGACAGTAGCTCCTTCCCATTACATAATCGAATGTCAGAGCCTCAGCAAAACCTCCCCGGTGCGCCGGAAACGGCGTGCAGGGAGATTTTTCAAACCGGCTCTTAGGGCCTATTCAAGACCTGCCCTGGTGGTATGCAGGGAGATTTTAAAGAGGCTCTTATGCCCAAACTGCCGCCCCTCCGCCTGGGCGGGAAAGAGGCGGCAGTTGAAAAGCGCAGATTGGTTGGTGGTTCCGGATCAAAAGGCCCCAGGGCTGCTTAGTAGGGCCGCAGATCACTTTGGAAGAATTTTTCGCAGTCGATGTTAAGGACGACCTTGTCCCCCACCTTGGCAATAGAGGAGAGGTACCGGTCCCCGGAACGCATCCCGGTCTCCGGCGGGGGGTTGCGGATGGCCTCGTCCATCGAGACCACGTCGGCCACCATGTCCACAATAAGGCCCACCTGCATATCAGAGATGTTTACCATAATAATGCAGGTCTTATCGTCATAGGCGCGTTCTTCCTGACCGAACTTCAGGCGGACATCGATAATGGGGGCTACCTTGCCCCGCAGGTTGATGATCCCCTTGTAGTAGATGGGCAGGCCGGGGATCTGGGTAATGGGCTGGATGCCGATGATCTCCGAAATGTACAGAAGCTCGATGCCGTAGCAGGTGGTGTCGATGAAGAAGGTGAGGTAACGGCCCCTGAGATCTTCCAGGGCGTCCTCTGCCACGATTTTGGTATCAATACTCACGATAACTCCCCCTTTCTCCCTAGTGCCGCGAATTCAGCAGGTTGTTGGCATCCAGAATCAGGCTGATGCTGCCATCTCCCAGGATGGTGCAGCCGGAGATGCCCATCTGCTTGATCTCGTACTTCGAAAGGAACTTGGGGAAGGGCTTTACCACCACCTGCTGTTCGCCCAAAAGCTCGTCGGCGAAGATGCAGGCCACCTTCTCGCTGTTCTCGATCTGCATGATAATGCCCTCGGAGAGGTCAGTGACCCTGGTATCGATGCCGTAGACCTGGTGGAGGCGGATCAGGGGATAGCACTGTCCCCGCAGCATGATCATCTCCGAGCCGTCGGTATCCAGCACCAGCTGGGCCCCCTCGGAGAGCTTGAAGGACTGCTTAATGGAGGTGATGGGCAGGGTAAAGACCGAGTTGCCCACCGCCAGCTCCATCCCGTCCACAATAGCCAGGGTCAGGGGGATCTTAATGGTAAAGGTGGTGCCCTCTCCCCACTTGCTGTCGATGGAAAGGGTGCCGCCTACCTTTTCCAGGTTCTGGCGGACAACGTCCATGCCCACCCCTCTGCCGGAAAACTCGGTGACCTCCTTGTTGGTGGAAAAGCCGGGGAGCATAATAAAGCCGAAGATCTCCTTGTCGGTGTACTCGCTTTCCGGCTTGGTGAGAAGGCCGTTATTCCGGGCCTTTCTCATCAGGGTCTCAGTATCCAGGCCCTGCCCGTCGTCGGAGATGGTGATGACGATCTCCCCGCCGATGTTTTTGGCCGCCAGGGTGATCTTGCCCTTGGCGGGCTTACCCTTCTTCACCCGCTCCTCGGGGAGCTCGATGCCATGGTCCATGGAGTTGCGGATCATGTGCATAAAGGGATCGCCGATGGCCTCGTTAATGGTCTTGTCCACCTCGGTATCGCCGCCCTCGGTGACCAGGTCCACATCCTTATCCAGCTTTTTGCACATATCCCGGACGATGCGGTTCATCCGCTGGAACACCCCGGAAAGGGGGACCATCCGGATGGACATCACCACGTCCTGAAGCTCGTCGGTCAGCTTGCGCAGCTCCCGGGCGGACTTGTGGAAGCTGTCCAGCTTCAGTCCCCGCAGCTCCGGGTTACCCACCACCATAGACTCGGAGGTGACGATCTCGCCCACCAGGTCCATAAGCTGGTCCAGCTTGGCCTGGTTCACGCTGACCAGGCTCTGCTTCACCTTGCCGCCGCCGGCAGCGGGAGCGGCAGGAGCTGCGGCCGCAGGGGCGGAAGCCGCGGCCTTGGGGGCGGCGGGGGCGCTCTCTCCCGCAGGGGCCTTGGGGGCCTCCGGGGCGGGGGCGGCGGTGCCGTCGTCCATGACCTCATAGGTCTTGATGTTCACCGCGTTCTCGATGGCGTGGATGATGTCATCCAGGGAGTCTGCGGGCTTCAGGTCCAGGATCAGACCGTTTTTGATGATTTCGGAGCAGCAGGAGGCGTCGTTTTCCGGATGGGAGGGGATGGATTCGATGCGGTCGCACAGGTCCTTCAGCTGGGAGATCAGCATAAAGGCCCGGATGTTTTCCATCTGGCACCCGTCCTCAAAGAAAACCTTGATCCGCACCAGACCGGCCTCCCCGCTGGGCGGCGGCGGGGCAGCGGCTCCCTGGTCGGGGGCTGCAGCCTCCGGGGGGGGCTCTCCCTTCATGACAGCGGCCAGACGCTTCAGCTCGGCAATCATGTCGCCGGGGTCCTTGGTGGCCTCTCCACTGTTTTGGACCGATTCGATCTCGGTCTTCAGGAAGTCGGAGGCCCGGAACACCAGGTCAAAAAGGGTCTCGTTGACATTCCCCATCCGGGCGGGATCCTCCCGGATGATGAAGAAAACGTCCTCCACGGCGTGGGCCAGGGTGGAGATCCCGGTAAATTCCATCATGGCGGAGGAGCCCTTGATGGTGTGCATGGTCCGGAAGATCTCATTGATGCTGTCCTCGCTGAAGCTCTTGGACTTTTCCGACTCCAAAAGGATCTCGTCCAGCTGCTCCAGAAGGGTGGTGGATTCGTAAATG
>JAAWEO010000015.1 GCA_022794295.1 Angelakisella sp.
AAATTGCAGGAATACTTGGTGTATTACAAAATTTTTTAACGCAGCAGGGCGGAAAAAGACCTGCCCTGGCGGCGTGCAGGGAGATTTTGAATAGGCTCTTAAAGGCTTATCCAGAAACCGGATGCGGACAAGCTGTGTGGGGATCATTTAAGCCGTGTCCCCCGGTATTTCACCGAAAGGAGGTGCCCTTGTGCCCGAAAAAAAGCGGATGAAAACCATCACCAAGCGGTGGCTGTTCAACAGCTTCGGGGTGATGCTCATTATTGTGGCGGCCATGGTGATCGCCATCTCTGTTTCGGTGCGCAGCTACTACTACAACGGGGCCCGGCAGTTCCTCCTTTCCCGGTCTGACTCCGTGGCTACCCTGCTGGAAAGCTACTCCAAGGACAGCTCGGTGGATTTTTCGGTCCAGCTCCGCCGCCTGGTGGAGGACTACGAATACAAGGACCGGTCCGAGCTGATGGCCATTGACGGGGAAAAAAATGTCATCATCACCTCCAGCGGCTTCGAGCCGGAGCAGGGCCAGGAAATGCCAGACTACGACCGGGCCTATTCCTCCCAGACCGGGGTGGGGGAATTTGTGGGCTATGTGGGCAGCGAAAAGGTGATGGCGGTTACAGTGATGTCCCGGATCATCAGTGACGACCTTTCCGCCATGCGGTATGTGGTTTCCCTGACCCGCATCGACCAGCAGATCCGCACCCTGATCCTTTTCGCCTGCCTGCTGGGGCTGGCAATCATCCTGTTTGTCCTCTGGTCCAGCCTATACTTCATCAACTCCATTATCATCCCTATCGGTGAGGTGGGCCAGACCGCCAAGCAGATCGCCCAGGGGGATTTTGAGGTTCGGCTGACCCCGGAAAAGGAGGACGAGATCGGGGAGCTGTGCGCCTCGATCAACAACATGGCCGAGGAGCTGAGCAATGCTGAAAAGGTGAAGAACGACTTCATCTCCTCGGTGTCCCACGAGCTTCGCACCCCCCTTACCGCTATTCGGGGGTGGGGGGAGACCCTGATGGGAATGGGACAAGCCCCCGACCCGGACACCTTCCAAAAGGGAATGCATGTTATTATGAACGAGACCGAGCGGCTTTCCTCCATGGTGGAGGAGCTTCTGGACTTTTCCCGGATGCAGAGCGGCCGCCTGGTGATGGAGCAGGAGCGGCTGGACGCGGTGGCGGAGCTTTCCGACGCGGTTCTTATTTTTACTGAGCGGGCCCGCCAGGAGCAGAAGGTCCTGGTCTACCAGGAGCCGGAGTTTTTCGCCCCGGTGCTGGGGGACCGCAACCGCCTGCGCCAGGTTTTTGTGAATATTCTGGACAATGCCCTGAAGTATTCGGACAGCGGGGACAGCGTCACCGTTCTGCCGGAGCTTCGGGAGGGGCGCTTCCGGGTCACCGTCAGCGATACTGGCTGCGGCATCTCCCGGGAGGACCTGCCCATGGTCAAGACCCGTTTTTACAAGGGACACACCACCCGCCGGGGTAGCGGCATCGGCCTTGCCGTGGCGGATGAGATCGTAAAGATGCACGGCGGCACCCTGGAGCTGGATTCCGTCAAGGACAAGGGTACCTCGGTCTGCATCACCCTGCCCCTGGCATAAGGGGGAGGCCCCGCCCGGTTACAGGGCGGCATCGCTTGGAAAGGAAGGAACAAATTGAGCAAAAAGAAAACATCCATCGGGGGCCAGGCCCTCATTGAAGGGATCATGATGCGGGGGCCCTACACCTCCGCCATGTCGGTGCGTCTTTCCGACGGGACCATTGATACCGAGACCTGGCCCACCCACAAAAGCGCTATCCTCCCCTGGTACAAAAAGACCCCCTTCCTCCGGGGCATCTTCAATATGGTGGACAGCATGGGGACCGGCTTTTCCTGCCTGATGAAATCGGCCGAAAAGGCGGGAATGGAGGACGAGGAGCCCACCAAGCTGGAGATCTGGCTGGCGGACCGCCTGGGGGCCACGGCCACCGGGGTCATGAACACCATCGCGGTGATCCTGGGGGTGGGCCTGGCCCTGCTGCTCTTTATTGTCATCCCCACTGGGGTCACCTCCCTGCTGCGTCCGGTGGTCCCCGGGGGACAGCTGCTGGCCCTGATCGAGGGGGTCATAAAGGCGGTGATCTTTGTCTGCTACCTGGCCCTTTCCTCCCGCCTGGAGGAGATGCGGCGCCTGTTCTCCTTCCACGGCGGGGAGCACAAAACCATCGCCTGCTACGAGGCCGGGGAGGAGCTCACCGTGGAGAATGTGCGCAAATTCCCCCGGTTCCACCCCCGGTGCGGCACCAGCTTTATCGTCCTGGTGCTCCTGATCTCCATCCTGGTGTCCTCCTTCATCAGCTGGAGCAGCCCCCTGATGCGGATGGCGCTGAAGCTCCTTACCCTGCCGGTGGTCATCGGCGTCGCCTACGAGCTGATCAAGCTGGCAGGGCGGCACAACAACGTCCTCACCCGGATCATCTCCGCCCCGGGGCTGTGGCTCCAGCGGATCACCACCAACGAACCGGATGACGCCATGATCCAGGTAGCCATTGCCGCCATGACCCCGGTGATCCCCGACGATGCCAATGCTGACAACTGGTGAGCCTATGACCCTCTCCCGTCTTTACCGCCTGGGAAAGGAGCAGCTCTCCACCCTGCCCGGCGGGGAGGACAATTCCCCCATGGAGGCCGCCTTTCTCTTTGAAAAGGCCCTGGGGCTGGACTGGCGGGAGCGGTTCCGCCGGGGACAGGAGCCCGCGCCGGAGGAGGGCGCCGCAGCCTTCCTCGCCCTAATCCGGCGGCGGCTGGCCGGGGAGCCTCTGCAATACCTTTTGGGGGAGTGGGAGTTCTACGGCCTGCCCTTCCAGGTGGGCCCCGGGGTGCTGATCCCGCGGCCGGAAACCGAGCTTCTGGTGGACCGTGTCCTGGAGCTTTGCCGGGGCCTTTCCTCCCCGGTCCTTCTGGACCTTTGCTCCGGCAGCGGCTGCATTCCCATCGCCCTGGGGAAGGCCCTCCCCAGTGCCTCCCTTTGGGGGGTGGAGCTTTCCCCCCATGCCCTGGAGTATTTCCGGCAGAACCTTGCCCGGAACGGTGTCCCCAACGTCACCGCTGTGGCAGGGGATATTTTTGCCCTGCCGGAGGAGGTCACTGGGCGGCGGTACGACATCATCACCGCCAATCCCCCCTACATCCCCCGGGGGGAGCTCCCCGGCCTACAGGCCGAGGTGGGCTGGGAGCCGCCCCTGGCGCTGGACGGGGGGGAGGATGGCCTGGACTTCTACCGCCGCCTTCCCGGCCTCTGCGCCCCCCTGCTAAAGCCGGGGGGATGGCTGCTTCTGGAGATCGGGGAGGGGCAGGGGGAGGCCGTGGCAGGGCTTCTTGCAGGTGCCGCCTTTGACCGTGTTCAGGTGGTAACGGATCTTTCGGGGCTGGAGCGGTGTGTCTGGGGGCAGAGGAAGGATTAGGGACACGCCCTAAAGCTTGTCCCAAAGGCCGAAGCGCCCTTTCCTGTAGAAAAGCCAGGGCGGTGACTTTAGCCCTGGCTGTTACCGGGCCGCTGCCGCCGTTTTCTGCTGCCGCCCCGTTCCGCTGAGAAGGAACCGGTCGTCCCGGAAGGTGAGGGCAAAGCCCTCCATCCCCTCCAGGCGGGCCTCCCACCGGCCCCGGAGGATCTGGGTGCCTGCGGGGAAAAAGGTCCCCATCCGGACAGCCCCTTCCTCCAGCCCCCGGGAAAGCTCCCCCGGCGTCTCCGGACCGGGTGCGGCGGCAATGGTTCGGCCGCTGCCCAGGACCTCCCCGTCCAGCAGAAAGGTCATATCGGTGACCGTAAGATACAGCTCTTTCATTTTGGTTCCTCCTTTTTCACAGTGCTTGAAAGAGTTTCCCCTTCCGTCTGATACCAGTATACCAGAAAGCCTGTCCGGTTATCAGGACAATGGAGGGGAAACAGGGGGGATTTCCCCGCTTTTTGTCAGGTTCTGATTCAAAGGCAGGGTTCCTCATTCCATGGATATGCCCGGCCCGCCCCCGATATTCTGCCCCCGGGGACAAGCCCAAAGGAGGGAAGCCTATGACCCCGTTCCGGTTCCAGAAGGTTTACCTGGAGATTACCAATGTCTGTAACCTGCGCTGTCCCTTTTGTCCCCCGGGGAAGCGGCCCCCTGCCTTTCTTAGCCGGGAGCAGTTTCTCCGGGCCCTGGACCAGCTGCGGCCCTTCACCGGGTACCTCTATTTTCACGTGAAGGGAGAACCCCTTCTTCACCCCCTGCTGCCAGAGTTTCTGGCTGCCGCAGGGGAGATGGGCTTTCGGGTAAACCTGACCACCAACGGCGTTCTTCTGCCCAGGCTGGCTCCGGTCCTTCTGGAGGCTCCCGCCCTGCGCCAGGTAAACCTTTCCCTCCACAGCTACCGGGAGGAGGCCCACGGCCCCAAAGAGGCTTATATTGCCGCCCTGGCCGCCTTTGCCCGGCAGGCGGCGGAAAGGGGCAGATACACCGTTTTTCGCATCTGGACCCTGGACAAGACCCGGGAAAGCAGCGGCCTCTGCCGGGAGCTACTGGAGCTGCTGGGACGGGAGTTCCCCGGTCCGGGGGATCTGGCGGCCCGGTCGGAGGAGCGGTCGGTCACCCTGGAAGGGGGTGTTTTTCTCAGCTTCGAGGAGGAGTTCCAATGGCCCAGTCTTTCCGCCCCGGAATACCCCGGTCCCGGCACCTGCTATGGCGCCCGGCGGATGCTGGGGGTCCTTTGTGACGGGACGGTGGTTCCCTGCTGCCTGGACGGGGAAGGGGAGTGCCCCCTGGGGAACCTGTTTACCGAGGACCTTCGGGATATTCTGTCCCGTCCCCCCCTGGAGGAAATGGCCCGGGGCTTCCGGGAGCGGAGGATCACCCAGGAGCTCTGCCGCCGGTGCGGCTACCGCACCCGGTTCCGCAAATAACGCATAAACCCCCCGCCCCCGGAGACAATGGAAGCAGTACCATTGTTGCGGAAGGCGGGGGTTTATGAATAAGAGAACAAGGCTGCGGGAATATTGGGGGCTGTTCTGCCTGGGGGCGGTGGGCTACAGCCTGCTGGAGATCCTTTGGCGGGGGTACACCCACTGGACCATGGGGGTCACCGGGGGGCTCTGCCTTTCCACCCTTTACCGCATCAGCGGGGCGGTCCAGGGGTGGGGGACCGGTGCCCGGTGCGCCCTGGGCTCCGCCATTATTACCGCCTACGAGCTGGTGGTGGGATGCCTGGTGAATCTTAAGCTGGGCTGGGACGTGTGGGACTACTCCCAGCTGCCCTTTCACTTTCGGGGGCAGATCTGCCTGCTGTACAGCACCATATGGTTTTTGCTGTCCATGCCCATCTTCGGGCTGTGCTATCTGCTGAAGCAGCACCACCGGTGAATGGATACCATAATATCTGCCCCTTTTTGACCGGAAGGGGCAGATATTTTTCCTGAACACCATTCCATGGCCCGTGATCTTCCTCTTTGGATTGACTCCTTTCCCCAAACAGGCTATAATAGGTCGTATCAGCGCAGAAAAGCGATAAACCTGTAAAGGGCAAAAGGAGAAAAGAAGATGAGTGCAAAAGGGAAAAAAGGGCAGTTTACCAGCCGCTGGGGGTTTGTCCTCTCGGCGGTGGGGTCGGCGGTGGGAATGGCCAATGTTTGGGGATTCCCGGCCAAAATGGGCAGCAATGGGGGCGGGGCCTTTCTGTTGGCCTACCTGATCTTTATCGCCCTGTTCAGCACCGTGGGCCTTGCCGCCGAATATGCCGTGGGCCGCCGGGCCCGCACCGGCACCCTGGGGGCCTACCGGATGGCCTGGGCCAGCCGCAGGGATTCCCTGGGAAAAGCGGGGGGCGCCCTGGGCTGGCTGCCCTTAGCGGGGTCCATGTGCATTGCCATCGGCTATGCCGCCATTATCGCCTATGTTCTAAAGGCCCTTACCGATGCGGTCACCGGCTCCCTGATGACGGTGGATACTGCCCGGTGGTTCGAGAGCTTTTCCACCACCTCCTACTCGGTGGTGCCCTTTCATATTGTGATCGTGGTGGGTACCCTTCTGACCCTGATGCTGGGGGCCAAGAGCATTGAGAAGAGCAACAAGGTGATGATGCCCGTCTTTTTTCTGATCTTCCTGGCCCTGGCGGTGCGGGTAGCCTTTCTGCCCGGTGCGGGGGAGGGCTACCGGTATATGTTCTCCCTGCGCTGGGAGGAGCTCCGGGACCCCATGGTGTGGATCTGGGCCATGGGACAGGCCTTTTTCTCCCTTTCCATTACCGGCAGCGGCATGATCGTCTACGGGGCCTACCTGGACCAGGAGATGGACGTGGCTGCCCTGGCCCGGCAGACTGCGCTGTTTGACACCATTGCCGCCCTGGTGGCCGCCCTGGTGATCATCCCCGCCTGCTTCGCCTACGGCCTGGATGTGGGGGCGGGACCCTCCCTGCTGTTTGTCACCCTGCCCCGGATCCTCCAGGATATCCCCCTGGGGCGGCTTTTCACCGTGATCCTCTATGTTGCCATGGTGTTTGCCGGGGTCAGCTCCTTGCAGAATATGTTCGAGGCGGTGGGAGAATCTCTCCTTCACCGCTTCCCCCGTCTGGGCCGCAAAACGGTGCTGGTCCTCCTCTGTATCATCTGCCTGGGGGTGGGCCTCCATATGGAGCCTATCTTCCAGTGGGGCCCCTGGATGGACATTGTCTCCATTTACATCATTCCCATTGGCGCCACCCTGGGGGCGGTGTCCTGGTTCTGGGTGATGCGCCGGGAGGACCTGATGGACGAGGTCTCCCGGGGGGCGGGGAAGGCTCCGGGGCAGCTGTGGTACTGCCTGGGGCGGTATGCCTATGTCCCCTGTGCCGCCGTTCTCTGCATCGTGGCCCTGGCCCTGAAGGTGGCTTTCTAAGAGTCTATTCAAGCTCTCCCCGCACGCCGCCAGGTCCGGCCACACATGATAAAAACAAAAGCGGAGAGCTGCCCCTTCTTTTCAGGGACAGCTCTCCGCTTTTGTGCTGCTGCAAAGGCGGGATCAGAACACCGGTACCACGGACACACCGTACTTTTCGGTGATGAACTTCCGGGTCTCCTCGCTGGTAAGGACCTTGACCAGGGCCTGGACAGCGGCGTCATTTTCCTTGCCGGGCTTTACCGCAACAATGTTGGCGAAGGTCTGGGCAGCCTCGGAGGCGGGATCCTCGGAGACCAGGATGGTATCGGCCAGCTCGGTGCCCACAGCGTAGTTGCCGTTGATGACACCAAAGTCGTGATCAGGCAGGGCCATGGGGACCTGAGCCGCCTCCACCTCGGTGATCTTCACGTTCTTGGGGTTGGCAGTGATGTCCTTAACGGTGGCGGCCAGACCCACCCCGTCCTTCAGGGTGATGATCCCCTGGGCGGCCAGAAGGTTCAGGGCCCGGGCCTCATTGGTGGGGTCGTTGGGGACCACGATGGTGGCTCCGTCCTTCAGGGCATCCAGGGTGGCTGTTTTTCCGGGATAGATGCCGAGGGGCTCAAAGTGGATGGCCACGGCGGCAACCAGGTCGGTTTTGTTCTTCTGGTTGAAGTCGGTGAGATAGGGCTGGTGCTGGAAGTAGTTGGCGTCCATCTCCCCGTTGAAAACGGCGTTGTTGGGCATAATGTAGTCGGTGTACTCCACCACCTGAAGGTCAAAGCCCTCGGCAGCCATGGCGTCCTTTACCGAGGCAAGGATCTCGGCGTGGGGAGCGGGGGAGGCGGCGACCTTCAGCACGGGCAGCTGATTGCCGGCAGCGGCAGAGGTTTCCGGGGCGGTGGACGTGACGCTGGAGGAGGAGCCGGAGTTGTTTGCGCACCCCACAGCTCCCAGAGCCAGCAGCCCGGCGATTACAATGGCAAGAAATTTTTTCATAAGTAGACCTCCTATAAAACTGGTTTTCTCTCATTTCATGGGGGTCTCAGCGGTTCCGCGGAGTTCCACTGGGGCCCTCGTCCAAAACGGCTTTTCATAAAGAAAAGCGGCCTTGGACCCTCCCCTCCCGGGCGGAAGAGGAGGCGAAAAGTTCAGCGGTTTTTGTCCACCTTGCGGACAATGAGGTTAAAAGCCAGCTGAATAAGCTGCACCAGCAGGATGATCAGAACCACGGTGACATTCATCACCGGGCGCTCGTACCGGTAGTAGCCGTAGTTGATGGCAACGGCCCCCAGGCCGCCGCCGCCAACCATCCCCGCCATAGCGATGTAGCCGATAATGGTAATGCTGGCAATAGCCATTCCCCGCAGAAGGGAGGGGAAGCTCTCCGGAAGAAGCACCTTCCAGATGATCTGAAAATTGGTGGCCCCCATGGCTCTGGCGCTTTCAATGACCCCGGCATCCAGCTCGTTAAAGGAGCTTTCTACCATCCGGGCGATAAAGGGGGCGGAGCCCACCACCAGGGGGAAGATGACCCCCCGAGTGCCGGAAGCGGTGCCCATGATCAGGCGGGTGTAGGGGATCAGGAACAGGATCAGAATAATAAAGGGGACCGACCGGATGATATTGATGATCCAGCCCACAATGGTGTTTACCACAGGGTTTTCACTAATGGAGCCATGGTCGGTGACATAGGCGATGACCCCCAGGGGGATCCCCAGCAGGTACCCGAAAAGGGTGGAGAGGAACACCATCAAAAGGGTTTCCCACAGGGCGGTGAGGATCAGCAAACCGTATTCAGAAACAAATTCCGCCATTTCAGCTTTCCTCCTTTCCAAACAGCCTGCGGGTCACAGGGTGCATCTCGCTGTCCAGCACCTCGCCAATGGGGCCGTTGTCCACCAGGACGCCCCCTTCCAAAACGGCTACCTTGGTGCAGATTTTTCGGACCACGGCGATCTCGTGGGTGATGATAATAATGGTGACCCCCAGGCGGTGGTTGATATCCGACAGCAGCTCCAGAATGGACTGGGTGGTAAGGCTGTCCAGGGCGGAGGTGGGCTCGTCACAGAGGATAAGCCTGGGGTTGGTGGCCAGGGCCCTGGCGATGGCTACCCGCTGCTTTTGCCCGCCGGAAAGCTGGCTGGGGTAGGCAAGGGCCTTTTCGGTCAGGCCGGTGAGCTCCAGAAGCTCCGCCACCCTGCGCTTTGCCGCCTCCTTGTCGTACCCCCGGGATAGGGTGAGGGGAAAGAGGATGTTCTGGGCCACCGTTTTCTGCATCAGCAGGTTATATCCCTGAAAGACGGTGCCGATGGTTTTGTAGTAGTCGATCTTCTCCCTGCCGGCCAGGGCGGCAAGATTCTTTCCCTCCACGGTGATGGTGCCGGAGGTAGGGGTGTCCAGCAGGCCGATCAGCCGGAGCATGGTGGACTTTCCCGCGCCGCTCATGCCGATGATGCCGTAAATGTCCCCGGCCTCCACCGTCAGGGAGATATCCCGCAGAACGCCCAGCCTGGTTTTATCGGGGTTGTCAAATTCCTTGGTCAAGTGCGATATTTCGATCATGGTATCTGCTTCCTCCTTGGCAGGCAAATAAAAAAGCCTTCCGTCCCGTCCCCTTTTTTGGGGCAAGCATAAGGACGAAGGCAAAGGCCTGCGTGTTACCACCTTATTTCACGGCTGCCTTGCGGCAGACCGCCTCTTCGGGTACGAATGAGATACCCTATCGCGTTAACGGGCGAACCCCGTCACAGCCTGGGTCAGCGCCATCCGGATGGGGGATGTGCTGCCGTCGGTGCGCGGCTCCGAGGCCATTTTCAACCGGTCCAGTTTCCGTCCCTTTTCAGCTGCCGGGACTCTCTGTGGGATCTGGGAAGGTTCTACTCTCCTCTTCACAGCCTTTGATTTTTGTATGGGTGCTATTATAACCTTCTTTTCCCGGAATGTCAACACCCTTTTTCAGGGAATTGATCCCGATGGGGAAGGGGAGGGGGCTCTGCCGGGGATGACAGACAGAGAGGAGCTCCCGCGAGAGAGCCGGAGGAAGGGGCATTTTCAAGCATTCTATACGAATCGTATAAAATGCGATCGGTTTTCTATAATTTGTCCCTTGTTTTCAAGATATTTGCGGCTTTCTCTTGACCCCAGGGGATTTTTCCTGTATGATATGTGATAAGACATAGTATTGAAAACCACATTGAAAATCAAGAAGCCGTTCCGCTTCGGCTTTGGAAAGAGGTGCCCTGTTATGACCTGGAAAATTGCTGCCGACAGCTCCTGTGATATCCGCGGGGGGATCGAGTCCCTGCCCGGTCTCTCCTTTGACATTGTTCCCCTGAAAATCCGTGTAGGGATCGAGGAATTCACCGACGACTGCCAGCTGGACCTGGCTGCCATGAAGAAGGCGCTGGCGGGGTTTGATGGTCCCACCTCCTCCGCCTGCCCCAGCCCCGATGAATGGGCCAGGGCCTTTGAGGATGCGGACTGTTCCGTGGCGGTCACCATGACCAGCGCCCTCAGCGGGACCTTTAACAGTGCTGTGGTGGGCCGCCGGATGGCCCTGGAGAAGGACCCAGGTAAAAAGATCCTGGTGCTGGATACCAGGTCCACAGGGGGACAGATGGTTCTGGTTGTCAAAAAGGTGCGGGAGCTGATCGCCCAGGGGCTTTCCTTCGAGGAGGTTGCCCGTCAGGCGGTGGCCTACAACCGGGAGCTTCACCTTCTTTTCACCCTGTCCACCTTTGACAACCTGGTGAAAAACGGGCGGATGAACAAGCTGGTGGGGATCGTTGCCAGCAAGCTGGGGATCCGCATTGTGGCGGAGGCCTCCCCGGAGGGCAAGATCGAGGTCCTGTACAAGATCAGGGGCCAAAGCCGCGCCCTGAGCACCCTGGTGGCAGAGATGAAGCGCCGCAAGCCGGACCTGGGAAAGGGCGAGGTCGTCGTCTCCCACTGCAACAATGCCCTGGGGGCAAGGTATCTCCAGGAGGAGATCGAAAAAGCTTTCCCGGAGGCCCGGATCACCATAATGGAGACCCAGGGTCTCACCTCCTATTACGCCGAGGAAACGGGGATCCTGGTAGCGTATTAAACAGCTGTAACGATGCAGGAGCCATCCCGGTGTCTGATAGGGTACAGCCCCAAACTCCCCCCATTACAGCAGGAAGGACAGGTGCGGCAGGATGGGCAGAATTCTTTTGGAGGTTTGCTGCGGCAGCGCGGACGATGTGATCCAGGCATACCGGGCCGGTGCCAGCCGGGTGGAGCTGAACAGCGACCTGTTCCACGGCGGGCTGACCCCCACCCTGGGGGAGCTGATCGTGGCCAAACGGGAAACCGGCATGCAGATCATGGCCATGGTGCGCCCCAGGGAGGGCGGCTTCTGTTACACCGAGGGGGAGTTTGCCACGGCGGTGGAGGATGCAAAGCTGCTCCTGGCCCACGGGGCGGACGGGCTGGTGTTCGGGTTTCTTCACCAGGACGGGACCCTGGACCGGGAGCGGACCCGGGTCTTGGCCGGGCTGGCCCAGGCCGCGGGCAAGGAGAGCGTATTCCACCGGGCCATTGATGTGGTCCCCGACTGGCCCGCGGCCCTGGACCAGCTGATCTCCCTGGGGATCACCCGGGTCCTCACCAGCGGGCAGGAGGCGGATGTATCCCTGGGGACCGATACCGTCCGGGAGATGATCCGGTACGCAGGGGGACGCATCCAGATCTTGCCGGGGGCGGGCATCACCGCCCGGAACATGGACCGGATCATCGCCGAAACCGGGTGCAGCCAGATCCACCTGGCCGCCCATAAGATCCAGTGGGATACCTCGGTCAATAACAACCGTGCCATCTATTATGGCGGGGCGCTCTATCCCCCGGAGGACCGGTTCCAGGTGATCGACAGCGATTATATTGGCAGTATGGTAAAGCGACTGCCGGATTAAGGCTGTATTTGGCAGTATTCCCCAGGACATTTGGCGATTCTTTTTGCCCCCCGGGAGCCAGTTGGCTGGGGGGCTTTTTTCTTTTGCCCCGGTTCCCGTTTAAAACCGGGCAGCGGTGTTTTTCTCTGAAAAGACAGCCGGGACTGGCCGGTTTTCCTCCTTTTTCTGCATAGGAATAAAGGAGAAAGGAGTGACCGACCATGTATCTCAGCCTTGTATGGGCAGCCCTTTGCGACCTGCTGTATTTTGCCCTTCATGTCACCTGCTCCGGCACCTTCCCCAAGCCCCTCTCCTCCCGCCAGGAGCGGGAGTGCCTTCTCCGCATCCGCCAGGGGGACCCAGAGGCAAAGAACCAGCTGATCGAGCACAACCTCCGGCTGGTGGCGCACATTGTGAAAAAGTACTACGCCGTTTCCGGAGAACAGGAGGATCTGATCTCCATTGGAACCATCGGGCTGATCAAGGCAGCTTCCACCTTCGATTACGAGAAATCGCGGAAGTTTTCTACCTATGCGAGCAAGTGTATTGAAAATGAAATCCTCATGCACTTTCGCTCCCGCCGCAAATCCGCCTCCGATGTCAGCCTCAGCGACCCGGTGGACACCGACCGGGAGGGGAATAACCTGACCCTGATGGATATTATGAGCGAGGAGATCGATATGGTGGGACAGATCGATCTCCAGCTGAAGGCCGCCCAGCTGCGGCAGTATATTGAATCCTTCCTGGATGACCGGGAACGGGAGATCATCGCCCTGCGGTACGGCCTGGGGGGAAAAAAGCCCCTCACCCAGCGGGAGGTGGCAAAGCGGCTGGGGATTTCCCGCTCCTATGTGAGCCGCATCGAAAAAAAGGCCGTGGAGGTGCTCCGGCAGCAGTTTATGGTCAGCTCCCCCGGGGAATTCCAGGAGGGGGCATAGGGGAAGCCCCTCAAGGACCGCCATCGGGGCAAGCTGTATGCCTGCGCCCCTTCCAGCCCATAGCTGGAGAAGCTGCCCCGGTCTGCCGTGCAGCGGGGCCTTTCCTGCCATAAAACCGGCCAGCCCTCCGGAGAAGCCTGCCGGGGGACTGGCCGATAGGATTGTGTATGGTAGAGGTGTGCCTGCCGGGAAAAGCCCCGTTCAGGCGGTGCGCCAGGAGTCGCGGTTATCTTACAGCGATCAGCCGGCTTTCATTGGGGGCCAGACCAAGGTGCAGAAAGCCATCTCCGGCCGGCACCGTTTCGCCCCGTACCAGGTCAAAGCAGCTTCTGCCCTGGACCGGCAGGCGAATGGAGACCGAAGCCTCTTTCTCGTCGTTGTTCACAGCCACAATAACTCCCTCCTCCCCCAGGAGCCGGGCAAAAGCGTACTGGCGGTTGGTCAGCAAAAGCTCCTGGTAGCGGCCGGAAACAAGGGCGGGTTGCTCCCTGCGGATCCGTCCCAATGTCCGGATCCAGTCCAAAAGCCCGGCGTCAGGTACTCTTTCCAGTGCACTTTTCAGGTCGACCGCCGGGCGGAGGGGATCGTCGCTGCCCCCCTCCTTTCGCCCCTGGATCCCCCATTCGGACCCGTAGTAGATGGACGGGATCCCGGGGAGGGTGAACAGCAGGGTGTGTACCGGGTAAATATGCCCCGGCACCTTCAGCTTGGATGCGATCCGGTCCACGTCGTGGTTGTCAACAAAGGAGTAAAGCTTCATCCCCCTGTAAATGCCGCCGTTCTGGTCAAATTCCCGGCGGATGGTGTGTGCGATCTCAAAATAGTTGTGGTCGTTATGGCCGGAATACAGCCCCTTGTGCAGCTCGTAATTTGTGACGCTGTCCAGCTTATCACTGCTGACATAACGGCTGTAGTCCCCATGGATCACCTCGCCCATCAGCCAGAAATCCGCCTTCTTTTCGTCCACACACCGGCGCATCTCCTGCAAAAAGGAGGGGTCCAGACAGTCGGCGCAATCCAGGCGGATGCCATCGATGTCAAACCGGTCGATCCAGAACCGGATCACCTCCAGGATGTAGTCCCGCACCCCCCGCTCCCAATAGTTCAGGTTTACCAGCTCAAAGCAGTTCCTCCATGCCTCGTACCCGAAGCCATCATTGTAGGGGGAGTTCCAGCCGAAATTCAGGCCCTTGTACCAGGAGCAGTAGGGGGAGCCCTGCCGGTTTTTTTGAATATCCTGAAAGGCGAAAAACTCCCGGCCGGTGTGGTTAAAGACACCATCCACCACCACCCGGATGTTTCTCCCGTGGGCGGCCTGTACAAAGCGGGCAAAATCCTCGTTGTCCCCCAGGCGGCGGTCCACCATCCGGTAGTCCCTGGTGTCATAGCCGTGGGAGGTGGATTCGAACAGGGGCCCGATATAGACCGCCGTGCACCCCAGGGAGGCAATATGGGGCAGCCATTCCTCCAGCTCGCCAAAGCGGTGGACCACCTGGGTCCCTTCATTTCTTCTGGGGGCTCCTGTCATGCCAATGGGATACATATGGTAAAATACCGCTTCCTCAAACCATTTCCCCATGGGATCACTCTCCTTGATCTTGTATTTTTGAAATAGGCTGTGCGGCGTGCTCCAAAAGTGATGGCTCCCGGACCGGCGCGCCGGGAAAAATTTACTCCCGAAGCTGGAAGCTGTTCATTCTGACAGTAAGCCGTTTACAATGCAGGCTGCATATTGACTGCAAAAGCGTTTGTCAAAGACTTCTGTCAACGCACCTGATATGATCTGTGCGGCTTCGTCCTTGTCCTGCTGATGGATAACCAATAAAGGCAGTAATAAAAGAAATATTTGTTTGTTCTTTATAGAGCTCAATAGCTCCCTGAATGGGATCACCTGAATATTGTAGTGCCCCCCGGTACAGGCGATTTGTTTATCATTGATGTAATATACGGTATCCCCCGGGTGGAATTGTATGGTCAAGGTTTGAGTTGGAGCGAGTTCACAAAGAATGGTTTCTGGGTCATCAATGTAACCGTCTGATTCCTCTAAAACTCCATCATAATATTTTGTAAAATTGTCCCACCAGCTTGTATCACATATTCCGTTTTCTATCATAAGCTCGGTCAAGGACATATCTGTTTCTTCTTCCAGAGCGGTGGGAAAAGAGGTCGCGATGAAGCCTGACCAAAAATTTCGGTTGGAAAAATCGATCTCCTGTAATGAAATCACGTTATTATGCCTCCAGCAAAATTCCGGTTTTTAATACCGGTTGAAACAGGCGTAGATCTCCTGGACCCGGGGGAGGGCCAGTCCGGGGGGGATGTCCCTCTCCCCGCTGATGCTTCCAAGGCCCTGCGCCGCGATCCGCCCCTGAAGGTGCTCCACCACCTTTTTTACACTCAGGCCCGCCAGGTTTTCCCGGGCATAGCGCACCATATAAGCCAGGGCCTGGGTTTGCTCCCCGTCCACCAGCTGCTCCAGATACCGCAGGTCCAGCTCCCGGTCCCCCACGGTGAAGGTGGTTTTGCCAAACCGTTTTACCCGCAGCCGTTCCTGGCGGAACCCGTCTCCCCGGTAGTTTTTCCGCATCTGGCTGGTGCCGGAAAGGTCGATGCTCCGTTCCCCCTCCGGCAGGGAGAACCCGGGAGCCGAAAGGGAGGGGGCCGGATGCCCGGCCAGTGCAGCCTTTGCGGTATCGGTGATGTCCTTTGTGTGGTAGGCGTCCATCTGGATCACCCGGTCCGCAATGTGAAAGTAAGCGCCGCAGCTTCCCACCACCAGGATCAGGGAGACCCCCGCCCTCCGGTAGAGGTCCACCGCCCGCTCCAGGAAGGGGGTGATGGGCTCCTGGTCCCGGGAGATCACCGCCTGCATCAGCTCGTCCCGGACCATAAAGTTGGTGGCGGAGGTGTCCTCGTCCATAAGCAGCAGCCTGCTTCCTGCCTCCAGGGCCTCCACGATATTGGCCGCCTGGGAGGTGCTGCCGCTGGCATCCAGGGTGGAGAACCGGGTGGTGTCCCGGCCGCTGGGCAGGTGGTTGATAAACAGGGAAACGTCGGTACCAGTGACCTTTCTGCCATCCTCCGCCCGGATCTTAACAGCGGTGCTGTCGGTGATGACATACTCCCGCCCGTCCCCGGCAATGTGGTCGTACACCCCCCGCTCCAGCGCCTTCAAAAGGGTGGATTTCCCGTGGTACCCGCCCCCGGCAATGAGGGTGATCCCCCGGCGGATCCCCATCCCCCGCAGGGGGCCCCGGTGGGGCAGCTCCAGGGTAACGGCCATGGGCTCCGGGGCGCGGAAGGGCACCGCTCCCTTCATGGGGCGGTCGGAGGCGCCGCTTTCCCGGGGCAGGACAGAGCCATCCGCCACAAAGGCAGCCAGCCCCCGCTTTTCCAGCTCCTCCCGGATGAAATGCCGGTCCTCCGCCAGGGCCATGACCTGGGAAAGCTCCTCCTTGGGGGTGTTGGCGTAAAGGAGGCTTTGGTCCACGCAGGCAGGAATAAAATCAAAGAGGATCCTTTCCAGTTCCCTGGCGTTGATGGTCCGCCCGTTGGCAGGGAAGCCCGCCTCAAAGCGGAGGGTCACCCTTCCGCCCCGGACCTCGCAGCTGGTGCGTTCCAGCACCTCCTGGCCGGGGCAGTTTACCGCCAGGACCCCGCTTTTCCCGGAGCCCTTGGCCTGGTGGGAGAAGTGTGCGGCCTGGCGGGCGAACCGCCGGAGAAGGTAGTCCTCCAGGGCGGTCCGGTTCCACGGGGTCCCGTAGCAGCCGGAGGGAAAGCCCGCCGGTTTGGCATCTACGGCTACGCTGAGCCGGGAGGGGGCGGCAAAGGGATCCCCCTGGACGTGCTCGATATTCAAGGTGTAGGTCCCAAAGGACCAGCTCCCCGCCAGGGATTTATAGGCGGGGTAGCTTTTACGGTCGATGGCTCGCAGGCTGGCGCGCAGTTCCTCCCGGGTTTTCATGACTGACCCTCCGTTTTGTGTTTGGTAATGCCTTTATTTTACTCTTTTTCCGGGGATCTGTACAGAGGTGTTTTTCTCTGTCCGGATTTTCTTTTTGGAATGATTCTGGACCCGGGAGGCAGACTAATGCCATTACCAAAAGGGAGGATCACAAAAATGGAATTTGGATGCAGCAGCTATACCTGGGAGACAAAAAACGGGCTCCACCTGCTGGGGCGCACCTACGACCAGTTTGGAGACCTGGCGGCCAACCAGGTCCTCAGGGTCCCCGGGGGCAGTCCCTGCGCCCCGGAGCTCCGCCCGGAGGGGCCCGGTTCACCGGGCCGGTACGGCTATACCGGTATGGCGGTTCTGGGCTTTGGGGAACCTATTTTGGTGGATGGGGTCAACGATGCCGGATTGATGGGGGCGCTGCTCCATTACCCGGAGTACGCCGCATACCCACAGGCCCCCGGCCAGGGAAAAACCGCCGTCCATCCCGGGCGGCTGCTGGCCTGGCTGCTGAGCCGGTGTGCCACCCTGGAGGAGGCTGTGGAAGCCCTTTCGGGCATAGATCTAGTAGACCGGGAGCAGATCGAGGGGAAGCCCCTGTCCGCCCACTATCTTTTGGGGGACAAAAGCGGAGAAGCCGTTGTCCTCGAACCGGACCGGGAGGGCCTGCACATCCACCGGGACACCATAGGTGTGCTCACCAACAGCCCTGGCTACCTGTGGCACCGGACCAACCTGCGGGCCTATGTAGGGGTCACCAACCTGCCAAAGGGTCCCCAGTACATTGGGAAATTTGAGCTCCGGGAGCTGGGGGAGCGGCTGGGCGGCGGCTTCGGCCTCCCCGGGGATTATTCCTCCCCCTCCCGGTTTGTCCGCCTGGCTTTCCTCAAGGAATTTTCTGTCCAGGGGGAGGACGAGGTGGATGGCGTTTCCCGGATGTTCCGCGCCTTTGCCCCAGTGGACATCCCGGAGGGCCTGATCAGAGCCGCCTCTGATTCCGACGCCTACGAGCAAACCCTTTGCATCAGCGTCCTGTGCGCAGAAAGCGGCACCTACTACTTCGCCCCCTCCCAAAACCGGCGCATCTCAGCCATCCGCCCCTCCGCAAAAGAACCCGGGATTCAGTACTTCCCCCTGGGAAACCATCAGGATATCGACTACCGGAATTAAGGCAAAAAGAATACACCCCCACCCAGCACCACCCGCCGCAGGGCTCCGCCGGAGGCTTGTTGGCCGGATAAGGTGCTTTTTTCTGCGGAAAAAAGCAGAGCCCTTGGGGCTAGAGCCGCATGGCGGCAGGTTGGAGCGGCTTTGGCGCCTCCGGCGGGGAATTTTTGGGTCACGGGAGGGGGAAAGAGGGATGAAAGTATTGTTTTTGAACGATTTGCGGACGATTATACTAATAATGGGTAATATCTTCTCTTTCAATTTCCTTGTGAGAAGATTACAATAATTCCAGGTAGTTTTATCTATTTTTATCAGAAAAGGAGAGGGTTCAGTATGTCCATTCTTGTCAGCGGCGGAGCCGGGTATATCGGCAGCCATACCTGCGTGGAGCTGGTAAAGGCGGGCTATGAGATCGTGGTGGCGGACAACCTCGTTAATTCCTGCGAGGAGGCGGTGCGCCGGGTGGAGGAGATCACCGGCCGGAAGATCCCCTTTGTCAAGACAGAGCTCTGTCACGAGGACGAGGTGGAAGCCCTCTTTGCCAAATATCCGGATATTGATTCGGTGATCCACTTCGCCGGCTTGAAGGCGGTGGGGGAGAGTGTTGCAAAGCCCCTGGAGTACTATTCCAACAACCTGATCAGCACCCTATACCTCCTTCAGGCCATGCGCCGCCACGGGGTGAAAAACTTTGTCTTTTCCTCCTCTGCCACCGTTTACGGCGACCCGGCTACCGTGCCCATTCGGGAGGATTTCCCCACCGGGGGTACCACCAATCCCTACGGCACCTCTAAGCTGTTCCAGGAGAAGATGCTTATGGATATCTGTGCCGCCGACCCCGGCCTTAATGTGGCGCTGCTGCGGTACTTTAATCCCATCGGCGCCCACGAGAGCGGCCGCATCGGGGAGGACCCCAACGGCATCCCCAACAACCTGGTGCCCTACATTGCCCAGGTGGCGGTGGGCAAGCTCCCGGAGCTGAACGTCTTTGGCAGCGACTACCCCACCCACGATGGCACCGGTGTCCGGGACTACATCCATGTGGTGGACCTGGCCCTGGGCCATGTGGCGGCCCTCCGGAAGCTGGAGAAGAACTGCGGCCTGTTTGTCTGCAACCTGGGCACCGGCAAGGGCTACAGCGTTTTGGATGTGCTCCACGCCTACGAGAAGGCCTGCGGCAAGACCCTGCCCTATGCCATCAAGCCCCGGCGCCCCGGGGATATTGCCGTTTGCTACGCCGATCCCGCCAAGGCCCGGGAGGAGCTGGGCTGGGAGGCCAAGTACGGCATCGAGGAGATGTGCGCCTCCTCTTATAAATGGCAGTCTATGAACCCCAACGGCTATAAAGGATAAGGAGGAAGGACCCAGATGAAAAAGCCCGTTCTTGTGATTATGGCCGCCGGCATGGGAAGCCGGTACGGCGGTCTGAAGCAGCTGGACCCGGTGGGGAACCACGGCCAGCTGATCATTGACTATTCCATCTTTGACGCCCGGCGTGCCGGGTTCGAAACGGTGATCTTTGTCATCAAGCCGGAGATCGAGGCAGACTTTAAGGCCGCCATTGGGGACCGCATCGCCAAGGTGATGGAGGTAAAGTATGCCTACCAGCTGAAGGAGGATCTGCCGGAGGGGTATTCCGTCCCGGCAGACCGGGAGAAGCCCTGGGGAACCGCCCACGCCGCCATGGCGGTGCGCAAGCTGGTGGATGGCCCCTTCGCCATTATCAACGCCGACGACTACTATGGCCCGGCGGCCTACCAGGAGATCTATGACTACCTTTCCGCCCACCAGGACGGGGAGCTGTACGAGTATGTGATGGTGGGATACCTGCTGAAAAATACCGTCAGCGAAAACGGCACAGTGGCCCGGGGGGTCTGCGAGGAGACAGGGGACCATTACCTTTCCCAGATCACCGAGCGCACCAAGATCGAGCAGGGCCCCCCGCTGCGGTACACCGAGGATGATGGTCAGACCTGGACCGTCCTGCCGGAGGACACCATTGTCTCCCTGAACATGTGGGGCTTTACCAGAAGCTTCCTGGAGGAGGCCCAGGCCGGATTCCCCGCCTTTTTGGACAACGCCATAGCCAACAACCCCCTGAAGGGGGAGTACTTCCTGCCCAGCGTGGTCAGCCGCCTGATTGGGGAGGGGAAGGCCCGGGTAAGGGTGCTGCGCAGCGAGGACAAGTGGTACGGCGTCACCTACCGGGAGGATAAGCCCACCGTGGTGGCCGCCATTGCCGAAAAGACCCGGGATGGGCTTTATCCCGACCGTCTGTGGGAGGTGTAAGAGATGGCCATTGCCGCGGAACAGACCCTGAGCGAGGTATTGGAGGCCTTCGACTTTGGCGCCCCGGTGGTGGGTGCCATCCGATACGGAGAGGGACATATTAACGACACCTTCTGTGTCCATACCCAGCCTGCCGACATATGCTGCCGCCGGTTCATCCTCCAGCGGATGAGCGCCGCAGCCTTTAAGCGCCCCGACCAGCTGATGGAGAACATCATCGGGGTCACCGATTATCTGGGCCGGGAGATCAAGGAGAAGGGCGGGGACCGGGCCAGGGAGGCCCTGGAGGTCCTCCGTCCCAAAAACGGGGAGCCTTACTACACTGACAGCCAGGGGGGAGCCTGGCGGCTGTACCCCTTTGTAGAGGGCACCGTCTGTTACCAATCCGCCCAAAGCCCGGAGCTGTTTGCGGCATCGGGGCGGGCCTTTGGCCGGTTCCAGCAGCTGCTGCGGGACTACCCTGCCGACACGCTTCACGAGACCATTCCCCATTTCCACGACACCGAGGACCGGCTGGCCAAGTTTAAGGCTGCTGTAGAAAAGGACAGGCTGGGGCGGGCAAAGGATTGCAGGGCGGAGATCGAGTTTATCCTGGCCCGGGAGGCGGACTGCTCGGTGGCGCTTTCCGCCATGCGGGAGGGACGGATCCCCCTGCGGGTGACCCACAACGACACCAAGCTGAACAACGTCCTGATGGACCGGGAGAGCGGGGAAGGGCTGTGCATCATTGATCTGGACACAGTCATGCCCGGTCTTGCCATCAATGACTTTGGGGATTCCATTCGTTTTGGGGCCAATCACAGTGCCGAGGACGAGCGGGATCTTTCCAAGGTAAACCTGGATATAGAGCTGTTTGCGGCATACACGGCGGCCTTTCTGGAGGGTGCCGGGGGAAGCCTTACAGAGGACGAGATTGCATTGCTGCCATGGGGGGCGAAGCTGATGACCCTGGAATGCGGGATGCGGTTTTTGACAGACTATTTGGTGGGGGATGAATACTTCCACATTAGTCGTGAGGGGCAGAATTTGGACCGGGCCAGGACGCAGATGAAGCTGGTGGCGGATATGGAAGCGCACTGGGCGGAGCTGGAGGCTATTGTAAACAGGTACCGCAAGTAAGAGGCAGGTGCCAGGGTGGATTCTCCGGCCTTTGACGGACCGGGGAATCCGACGCACCTGCCGGCGCAGCACCATGCCCGAAGCCCAACGCCCAGTACCGGGTAGCCTTTCTGTCACCGGACATCAGTCCGGTCCGGGTCCAGGGCGGACAG
>JAAWEO010000016.1 GCA_022794295.1 Angelakisella sp.
CGGACACCAGTCCGGTCCGGGTCCAGGGCGGACAGCGCCTGGTCGCCCGCCGCACTGCGCCCGCAGGCGCGTTTCGGAGCGCAACCGAGCGCAGCGAGGTTCTTAGCGCGGAGATCGGGCGAAACTCCCCGGAATGAGGCAGCATCCTTCCATATAGGCCGCGGCAAAAAATATGGCGCTGTAAAAGGCGCGAACCGTCTGCCCCTTGTATCTTTATAGCCTCGAAGTGACAAGCCGCGGCCGGAACGAGCCCACCCCACACCCAGCCGCGGCAGCGCCAAAAGCCCGGCGCCTCTGCCAGCCCACCCTTCAAGACAGGCCCAAAGGGCCGAATCTTGAACCTACTGCCCGAAAGCTTCCACTTTTTGTCTGGAAAAAAGTTTACAAAAATCCATAATTCCAGAAGATAACATCGCAACATCAGTTGCAGTGCAGGGATAGAGTATGCTATAATAAATCAGATACCCCATTCCTTACAAATTTTGGCTGCCCCCGGAGGAGATCCTACTCCCCCCGGTAGCAATAGATATCCCAGAAGAAGGAGGTGAACGAAACAATGGAACAAGTAATGACCGTGCAGACCCAAGCCCCCCAGCAGCAGAGTCTTCGGAAGATGCTGGGCATGGGACAGGGACAGCCTGCCGGGGATGCCTTTGCTATGATCTTCCAGCAGCTTATGGGCGGGGAGGAGATGGAGGGAGACCTGGCCGCCCTGCTGATGCAGCTTGCCGGAAACCTCCAGGAGGATTCGGAGGAGATGGGCTCGCTGCTGAGCGCCGAAATGCTGGCCGCCATGCCGGACCTTCTGCCCCAGGACCTGTTTGCCATGGTGCAGAATGACGCCGCCATGATGAACGGCGCCGCCAGTATCCTGGCCGCTAGCCTGAACACCCCCCAGGGCAGGGCGCAGCTCCCCATGATCCTGGCCCAGGCCGATAAGGCCACCGCCCAGAAGCTGGAGGAGTACCTGAACGGGGACCTGTCCCAGGCGGATAAGGACTTCCTCCAGGTGCTGGAAAATGCCTGGAAGGAGGAGCCCCAGCCGGTGGCCGCCCCTGCAATGACCCTGGACCAGAGCGCCATTCGGGCCGCCAAGGAGCTGCTGGCGAAAAACCGCAAGGACCAAAGCACCGAGACCATCGATGTGGAAAGCCTCCAGGCGGATGTAAACTCCCGGCGCTTCCTGACCAACGACACCGGGGTCCAAAAGCAGGAACTTCCCATCCCCGACGCCCAGGAAATCGCCAAGCAGCTGAAAACCGGCATCCTGGAAAACCTGAGCCGGGGCAAGAATGAGTTTTTGGTCCGTCTGAAGCCGGAGGGTTTGGGCGAGATCATGGTGCGGTTCTCCGAAAACAAGGACAAGATCACCCTAAGCATCCTTACCCACGACACCCAGACTGCCCGGATGATCAGCGGCGAGGTGGCCGCCCTCCAGAACGCCCTCAAGCCCTTGAATGCCGAGGTGCAGGAGATCACCACCGTTTCCGCCAACGAGCAGGCAGCCCAGTATTCCCAGCAAAACCAGATGACCGACCAGGGGCGGCAGTTCTTCGGCCACCAGCAGCCTTCCCATGAGGGTCACAGCGGCCGCCGCGCCGCCGGAGCCATCCAGGAGGACAGCTTCGACGAAACTGTGGAGGCAGGACTTGGCACCGACGAGGCCCTGGACACCTATATTTGAGGAAAGGAGGAAACAGAGAAATGGCAATCGGAGGAGTAACAAGCGGCGTTGCCAGCGGCAGCTACCGCGACCAGTGGAACAATAAGGACCTGCTGGAGGAGGACGACGAAAAAACCGAAGGCACCGGTTCAACCGACAAAACCCACGTGTGGAACGCGGTTTTTGAGGAAAAGAAAACCGGCGTCACCGCGGACGACTTCCTGACCCTGATGGTAGCCCAGCTGACCAACCAGGACTTTATGAACCCGGTGGACGATACCCAGTATGTCACCCAGCTGGCACAGTTTACCACCATGCAGCAGATGCAGGAGATGGCAAACTACACCAAGACCAGCTACGTCATGTCCCTGGTGGGCAAAAACGTCACGGCGGCCAAGATCACCGTCTCCGGGGAGCTCCAGAAGGAAACCGGCGTTATCGAAAGCATCAGCCTGGCTAACAACGAGTTTTCCATCAAGGTAAATGGCAAAAAGTTCAGCCTGGAGCAGATCATGGAGATCCACGACGGAAACACCCCGCCCTCCAGCTCCGGTGATGACAGCACCGTGGATGGCGCCGACCAGGACAAAAAGAATTACCTGCTGTCCCTGATCGGGAAGAACGTGGTTGTCACCAAGAAGGGCGACGGCGAGGACGACTCGGTGGTCATCGAGATCAGCGGTGTCGTGGAAAAGACCTCCACCAAGGACGGGAAATACCAGGTCTATGTGGATGGCGGCTGGCATTCCCTGGACGATGTGACAGAGGTCGGCGGCGAGGCCGAAAAGACGGACCCGGAGGAGGGAGCCGAAAATGGATGATTTCCTTCTGCGAAGCCGAATGACCCTGCCGGTAACCACCGGGACCCCCGGCGTACCGGTCCAGCGGCAGACCCAGCAGAACGGCGCCCCTGCGGCAACACCCTTCCGGCAGATGCTGGAGCGGATGGCAGAGGAGGATAAGATCTCCTTTTCCAAGCACGCGGCGGGACGGATCGAGCACCGGGAGATCCCCCTTTCCGAGGATGGCCTGACCAGGCTGCGGGACGGGATGGAGATCGCCAGGGACAAGGGCCTCCAGGACGCACTGATCCTGATGGATGGCTCCGCCTTTATCGTCAGCGCCAAAAACAGCACCGTTATTACCGCCATGAACAGCCAGGAGCTGAAAAACAAGGTTATTACCAATATCGATGGGACCGTGATTCTTTGACCGGACCGGCGAGACCCTGCCCAGGGTCTCTTAGGAAGTCGCGGGGGCTCTGACTGACAGAGGAGCCCCCACGGTCCCCCAATGAAGGGAGAACGATACCAATATGGTTAGATCCATGTACTCCGGCGTGGCCGGCATGAAGGCCAACCAGAACCGGATGGACGTTATCGGCAACAACATTTCCAACGCCAATACCTACGGCTTTAAATCCGGACGGGCGACCTTCCGGGATATGTACTACCAGCAGTTCCGGGGGGCCTCCGCCGGTACCCAGACCCGCGGCGGCATCAACCCCTCCAGCATCGGTTACGGTGCCCAGCTTTCCGGCATCGACCTGATGATGGATTCCTCCTCTATGACTTCCACCGGCTTCGCCTTGGATGCCTGCATCACCGGCGAGGGCTTCTTCCAGGTCATGGACCCGGATGGCAACATCTACTTCACCAAGGCCGGTATGCTGGATATCGACCCCGCCACCGGCGCCCTGGTGGACTCCAACGGTAACTTTGTCCTGGGCACCAGCGCCACCGAGGGCAAGCTCAACAGCAGCCAGCCCGGCCAGGAGAAGATCTTCATCACCGTTAACTCCGTCCAGGCCAGCACTGCCAAGGTAGAAAAGCAGATTGCGGGCAAGACCCTGACAGTGGAATCCAGCAAGGAGACCAAGGAGGCCAATGTCAGCTTCGCTT
The DNA here is from genome assembly GCA_022794295.1 of Angelakisella sp. Taxonomy (GTDB): domain Bacteria; phylum Bacillota; class Clostridia; order Oscillospirales; family Ruminococcaceae; genus Angelakisella. The sequence continues at coordinate 3,565 of JAAWEO010000016.1, forward strand.
TCAGCAAGTCCAGCGATATGCCGGATGGGCAGTTTGTCAAGGCCATCATGGACAGCACCAGCAGCGTGATCCAGATCCAGTTAAACGCCAATGAAACCTTTGGATCGCTTAGCGATCTGAATACCATGATCAATGAGGCGATTACCGAGGCATATGGCGGCCCTCACCCCGGTGGGACATTTGACTTCAATGTCGATCCGGATCCTTTCAAGGATGCGGATGGGAACAACATTACCCTGAAGGGCTCTGACATTGTTGACACTGCCGCCAGCGAACGCGAGGGTGGCGGCATTACTATGGCTAATGGCTTGGATGATCTTCTAAAGAACTTTAAGTTTGTAGACACAGGCTCTTATTTCTCTGGCGAAGGGGTTGTCAGTATGACAATAGAGCCTGGAAACACAACGGGCGGCGCAACCGGCGATCCTGCCGACGGTTTCACTGTTAAGGTTACCGTAACTCCTGATGGCGGTGGGCAGGCAATCACATACGAGGGCTTTATCTCTAAAGAGAGAGCAGAGAATTCCAGAGGCGGCAATACTGTGCTTCTGGAAAATCCGGATGGAGACAGCAATGATACCATTACAATGTCCTATCCGAATATTAACATCTTGGGTGAATTGGATGCTACAACCGGTGAACTTACCGGTGTTAACCCGGACCTGCTGACTGCCATTGGCGCGATTCCGGCCACAGGAATGGGTACAGCAGAAGCCAGCTATCCCACCAAAAAGCTGGGCTGGGGCAAGAGCACCCTCACCCTGGAGGGCGGCACCGAGTTCCACACCCAGGACGTTTCGAACCTGACCGGCATCGGCATCGGCGCCGATGGCACCATCACCGGCACCTCCGATGCGGGCCTCCAGATTCTGGGCCGTATCGACCTGGCTACCTTCGGCAACTCCAAGGGCTTGGCCCAGGCTGGCAACAGCTACTTCACCGCCACCGCCAACTCCGGCCCGGTGAAGCTGGCTATCGCCGGGGAGCAGGGCACCGGGGCCATCCGCAACTCCGCCCTGGAGATGTCCAACGTGGACCTGGCACAGGAGTTCTCGGACATGATCGTCACCCAGCGCGGCTTCCAGGCCAGTTCCCGGATGATCACCGTCTCTGACACCATGCTGGAGGAGCTGATCAACCTGAAGCGTTGATTTTCCGCCGGTACCGGCGGTTCCCCGGCAGGCGGCCCCATCCTTTTTCGGGCCGCCTCCGGAGGAATGGGAGGATCGGGCGATCTTCCCATTCCCCTGGCGGACAGGGCCCATGCCCGCCCCCCGGGGACATTTACAGAAAGACAGCCCCTGCCTGAAAAACGGGGGTCCAGGAGCCCATTCAAGAGTTCCCCGCGCGCCGCCTGAACGGGTCTTTTTCCACCGGTCCCAAAGCCGCCCGGCGCGGCCGGCCGGTGGGCGGGACGTCCCTTCTGGTGTGAAAAAAGCGAGAAATGCTGTGTGCCCGGCAGAGCCGGTGCGCCCGGGAATCCAACAATGGACTCTAAAACAAAAAACAAGGGGGATCACCTAATGATTATCGTCAGCGACCTGAGAGGGGACGAGTTCACCCTCAACTGCGACCTCATCGAGACTATCTCCGAAAACCCCGATACCACCATGCGCCTGACCAACGGTAAGGTCTATATCGTCCGGGAATCCATGCGGGAGGTCATTAAGCGAACCGTCGAGTACCACCGTATGATCAACCAAGGCATCGATGACCTTGGCTAACCGGACTGAGTAAAGGCAGGGAAAGTAACAGCTATGGATATTATGTCGATTGCCGGCTGGCTGCTGGGCATTGTTTTGATTATCTTTGGTATTACCTTTGTCGCCGCCGACCCTGTTGCGGGAACGTCTGCGACCTTCGAGGTCACCAACCTGAAAAACTTCTTTGACGCACCCAGCGTCGCCGTGGTGCTGGGCGGTACCTTCGCCGGGCTGATGGTGGCCTTCCCTCTCAACTGCTTTGCGAAGATTCCCCGGCACCTGAAGATCATGATCATGCCTGCAAAGTACCGTCCCCAGGACTACATAAGCCAGATCGTGGACCTGGCCACCGAGGCCCGTGTCAACGGTCTCTTGTCCCTGGAAGGGAAGCTGAACGAGACCAAGGACGAGTTTTTGAAAAGCAGCATGATGCTGGTGGTAGACGCTGTAGAGCCGGATAAGGTCAAGACCCTTCTCCAGACCGAGCTGGACTATCTGGACGAGCGCCACGCCCAGGACCGGGCCTTCTACGACAAGGCCGCCTCCTTTGCTCCCGCCTTCGGTATGATCGGTACCCTGATGGGTCTGGTTAACCTTCTGAAGCAGCTTTCGGACCCGGATGCCATCGCCCCCGCCATGGCCCTGGCCCTGATCACCACCTTCTACGGCTCCGTTCTTGCCAACCTGATCTTTCTGCCCATCTCCAACAAGCTGAAGGTCCGCCACGAGGAGGAGTACCTTTGCAAGATGATCGTGGCCGAAGGGGTCCAGTCCATCCAGGCCGGTGATAACCCCCGGTTTATCGAGGAGAAGCTGACCAACCTGATTCCCGGCGTTGTAGCCAAGAAGATGGGCGGCGGTGGCGGCAAGGAAAAGAAGGGTAAGGAAAAATAACCGGCCGCCGGCGATCCGGGAAAGGAGGCAGACATCGTGGCAAAGAAACCAAGAGAAGAAGGCGCCAGCAATGAATGGATGAATACCTATTCCGACCTTGTGACGCTGCTGATGTGCTTCTTCGTGTTACTATTCAGTATGTCCTCGGTGGACGCCGAGAAATGGGAGATGCTGGTGGAGGCCATGGCCGGCGATAAGAACCAGATCGTCGTGGACCCCAATGGCAAGCCCGGCGACGACGTCATCGCCGGCAATGTGGGGGATGGCGGCGCGTCAGAAAACGTGGCCGTCTCCGGCGACCCGGCAGATCTCACCGATTTTGACGAGCTTTTTGACTTCCTCCAGAAGTACATACAGGAAAATGGCCTCTCTGAATCCATCGAGGTGATGAAGAGCGGCGACAACGTGGTGTACATCCGCTTCCGCAACAGCATCTTCTTCCAGCCGGACAAGGGAACTCTGCTGCCCGAGGCCAAGGAGATCCTGGAGTACCTGGGGAAATGCCTGGTAGCAGTGGAGGACCAGATCTACGTGGTGAGCATCAACGGCCATACCGCCGATGTTCAGACCCCCGGGGTCTACGTGGTCTCCGACTGGCTCCTCTCCGGGGAGCGTGCCAGCCAGGTGGCAAAATACCTGGACGAGGAAATGAAGTTTACACCTGCAAAGCTGCGGCCCATGGGGTACGGGAAAAACTTCCCCATTGCCGACAACAACACCCCGGAGGGCCGGGAGCAGAACCGCCGGGTGGATATGACCATCGTCCGGGATACCGGCAGCACCGGCGACGTGGAGCAGCAGCTAGCCAGCCTTTTTGACCCGGCCCAATTCCCCAAGACCGGCGGGGCGACCGACCTGTTCTCACCCAGCGCGTGATGGACAAAAGACCACAAGAGACACCCAGCCGGCCCGGGCCGGAAAGTAAGGAGTGAGATAGTTTGCCGGAACAGTTGTCACAAAGCCAGATTGACGCGCTGCTCAAAAAGATGGCCTCCGGCGGGGAAGACGTCCAGGAAGAAAAGCAGAAGATCAAGGAATACGACTTCAAATCCCCGAAGAAATTCACCAAAGAGCAGCTCAAGGCCATGGATGGCCTCTACGAGACCTTTTCCCGGATGCTCGCTTCCTACTTTTCCGGGCTGCTGCGCACCGTCTGCGAGATCACTGTCGTCCAGATCGAGGAGCAGCGGTATTACGAATACAACAACGCCCTGCCCGATACCGCCCTGGTGGGCCTGGTAGAGATGCGCCCGGAGAACAAACGCTACGAGGGCAGCACCTTTATTATGGATATGTCCACCTCCCTGGGGTTCTACTTTATCGACAAGGTGCTGGGGGGGCCGGGGACCGGCTTTAACCTCAGCCGGGACTACACCGATATAGAGATCACCATTTTGGGGAACATCATCGGGAAGATCACCGAGCGCCTTCAGGAGACCTGGCAGAACAACCTCCCCATCGAGGCGAAGCTGGCCGAGATCCAAACCAACGCCCGGCTCCTGCAGATCTTTGCCCCGGAGGATGTGGTGCTGATCGTCATCCTCAATGTAAAGCTGGGCAACCAGGTGGAGGGGAACCTGAATATCTGTATGCCTGCGGAATTCCTGGAATCGGTGATGCACACCTTCAGCCTCCGCTATGCCCGCCCTGCCAAACACCAGGACCGGGACAAGGAGGAGCAGAAAAAGCGCATCATCCTGGAAAATGTCTGCGAATCGGATATGGAGCTGCGGGTCATCTTCGACCGCTTCCAGCTGGAGCTGCGGGACATAATGTCCCTCCAGCCAGACGATGTCATTCCCCTGGCCAAGCGTGTGGACAGCGATGTGCTGATCACCGTGGACCAGATCCCCTGGTTTACTGCAAAGCTGGGGCAGACAAAGCAAAAGAAGGCGGTCCGCCTGAACGATATTGTAAATGGAGATGAGGTTATCTAAATGGCAGACGAAAAAAGCCTGGAGGAGCAGGTCCTCACCAGTCTGGAGATCGATACCATCGGTGAAATACTGAACATCAGCATGGGCTCCGCAGCCACAGCGGTTTCCACCATGCTGGGCAAGGCGGTGAACATTTCCACCCCCACGGTGGAGGTCCGCAGCTTTAGCAGCATGGACTACGCGGCCCTGGAGCCGGCGGTCCTGGTGAAGATCAACTATGTGGAAGGCCTTTCCGGGGCCAATGTCATCATCTTCCGCCAGCGGGATATGCAGGTCATCCTGAACCTTCTTATGGGCAACAACGAGCCGCCCAGCGATGACTTTGTCTTTGACGAGCTGAGCATGAGCGCTGCCTGCGAGGTCATGAACCAGATGATGGGGGCCTCCGCCACCGCCCTTTCCGAGTTTTTGGGTATGGTGGTCAATATCTCTACCCCGGAGGCCAGCGTGGTGGACTCCAACAGCACCTACCGGGAGGCGGTCGGGGTGCAGGAGGGGGACGAGATCGTGGCGGTCTCCTTCCAGATGAATATTGATGACGTAATGGACACCAACTTTGCCAGCATTATGGAGTGCGGACTGGCTAAGGAGATGCTCCAGAAGGTGATGGGGGATACCCCCATGGAGCCGGAGCCCCTTCCTGCCCCTGCCCCGGCTCCTGTGCCGGAGGTGCCCCAGTCCCCGGCCTATCCGGCCCAGCCTGCGGCACCGGTGCCCCAGGCGCCCCCCGCCCCTCCGGCGGCGCCGGCAGTCCCGCCCCAGGCACCTCCCCCGGGCTATCCCCCGGAGGCAGCCCAGGGCCAATACCCCGGGTACCCCCCCTATTACGGTGGCTACCCCGGATATCCCCCCTACCCCTATCCCCAGCAGCCGGGCTATCCCCCCCAGGGACAGCAGCCCCAGCAGCCGGTTTACCACCAGCCCCCCCTCAATGTCCAGAACACCCAGTTCCCCCAGTTCAGTGTTCAGGGGTCTCCCAACCCCAACCTCAACGGGAACATGGACCTTCTTATGGGGGTCTCCCTGGATGTCAGCGTGGAGATCGGCTCCGCCAAGCGGAAGATCAAGGAAGTGCTGGAGTTCGGCCAGGGCACGGTGATCGAGCTGAACAAGCAGGCCGGGGCCCCGGTGGATATTGTGGTCAACGGCAGGCTGCTGGCCAGGGGCGACGTGGTGGTCATCGACGACAACTTCGGTGTGCGCATCACCGAGATCCTGGGTACCCGGGAGCTTCTGGAGAGCCTGAAGGAAGAAAACCTGTGACCCTGTGGGGGGAGAGCTCCCTCCGCATAACATACAGGGCCGGATGGCCCCTCCCCTAAAGTCAAAGATTATTAGAATCGCAGAAGGAGACGGAACCATGGGTAAAAAAATTATGCTTGTAGACGATGCAGCATTCATGAGAATGACCATCAAGAACACCCTGACCAAGGCGGGCTACACCGAGCTTGTGGAGGCCGGGGACGGTCAGCAGGCGGTGGAGACCTACGACAAGGAGCACCCCGACCTGGTCATTATGGATATCACCATGCCCAACATGGATGGCATCCAGGCCCTCCAGGCCATTAAGGGCAAGGACGCTGGGGCCAAGGTGGTCATGTGCTCCGCCATGGGCCAGGAGGCCATGGTGGTGGAGGCCATCCGCCTGGGAGCTATGGACTTTATCGTCAAGCCCTTCAAGCCGGACCGCATCCTCCAGACCGTTCAGAAGATCCTGGGTTAAGCCCCTATGGAGAACGCCGGAGGAGTGGAAATGCTCCAAAACCCGCTGTCGGTGGTTCTTTCCCTGGTGGTGGGGCTGGTCCTCTTTGTTCTGGTGCTGTTTCTGGCCTGGCTCTGTACCCGGTGGCTGGGCGGCTATTACCGGGCCAGGGGGGCCCAGGGCGGCAGCATCCGGGTGCTGGAGCGCACGGTCATCGGCCCTGACCGCACCCTGATGGTGGTCCGGGTGGGGGAGCGGGTGCTGCTTTTGGGGGTCACCCCCCAAAATATCAGCCTGGTGGGGGAGCTTTCCCCCGACGCCTACCCGGAGGAAGGCGGCCCGGAACCCCTTTTGGGGACCACAGACTTTTCCGCAGCCCTTCAGGACGCGGTGAAAAGGTGGATCCCCGGAAAAAAGCAGGAGGAGCATGGGAACAAGGATGAATAAGGTTGCCAAAAAGAAACAAGAGCTCCGACGCCTGGTAAAGCGGTTTCTCCTTTCCCTGGGGATCACGGTGCTGCTGGCGGTCTGCTGCTCGGTGACCGCCCACGCCGCTTCGGTGACGGTGGATCTGGGCTCCGGGGACGGGACCGCGGCTTCCTTCGGGGTGCTGGAGGCACTGCTTCTGGTGACCCTTCTGGCCCTTGCCCCCTCCCTGCTGATGATGATGACCAGCTTTACCCGGATCATCATCGTGCTGTCCTTTCTCCGCAACGCCCTGGGGACCCAGCAGTCCCCGCCCAACCAGGTGCTGGTGGGGCTGGCCCTTTTCCTCACCCTGTTTATCATGTGGCCCACCTTCAGCCAGATCAACGAGGTGGCTTATGAGCCCTACCGGGACGGGGAGCTGAATATGGAGCAGGCCCTGAACGCGGCGGAACGGCCCATAAAGGAGTTTATGGTCCGCCAGGTGTACACCAACGACCTGAACCTGTTCCTCACCATCCAGAACCAGCGCACCGACCAGCAGATCACCATGCCGGACACCCAGGAGGGGCTTCTGGAGCTGGACATGGCGGTGGTGGTGCCGGCCTTTATCACCAGCGAGCTGAAGCGGGCCTTCACCATGGGCTTTCTCATTTACATCCCCTTCCTGATCATTGACATGGTGGTGTCCAGCACCCTTATGTCCATGGGAATGGTGATGCTGCCCCCATCCATGATCTCTCTGCCGTTTAAGATCATGATGTTCGTCCTGGTGGACGGATGGGGATTGGTGGTGAGCACCCTGGTGACAGGATTCCATTAGCTTAGAGTCTCTTAGACACATACAATTCGCCGCAGGTTTTTCCACGGCGATTTTCCATTCTGCGAAAAGGAAGGTGAAGCCATGACCCAGGGAGATGTGCTGGCGATCCTCCAGGATTCCCTCCTGGTGGCCCTTAAGCTGGCGGCCCCTATGCTGGTGGCCAGCATTGCCATCGGCTTGGTCATCGCCATCTTCCAGGCAGCCACCCAGATCCATGAGCAGACCCTTACCTTTGTCCCCAAGGTCCTGGTCATCGCCCTTTTGCTGATCGTTATGGGTTCCTGGATGATGACCCTGATGAACGACCTGGTCCAACGGCTGTTTCAAATCATGACGAGGCTGTAGGGAATGCTGGGATTTGCCGATATCTCTATGAACTCCGCCGCCTGGCTGCTGGTCTTTGCCCGGATCGGGGGCCTTTTGGGGATGAACCCCCTCTTTGCCCGACGCAACGTTCCGGGGGTGATCCGGGCAGGGCTTACCTTTCTCCTTACCGCCCTGATCGCCCCGGGGGTCATCGTCACCGGCCTTTCCGCCAACAACTCCCTGGAGCTGGCGGTGGGGATGCTGAAGGAGCTGTTTCTCGGCTTTGCCTGCGGCTACGTGTTTCAGATCTACTACTACCTGCTCTTTTTTGCCGGGGACCTGATGGATACCCACTTTGGAATGTCCATGGCAAAGGTTTTTGACCCCGGCAGCAGCATTCAGATGTCGGTGTCCAGCACCCTGCTGAATATCCTTTTTATTCTGTACATCTTTGCCACAGACAGCCATCTGCTGATGATCCGCATCTTCGCCAACTCCTTCCAGGTGCTTCCCCCGGGGGCCTTTACCTTTTCCCAGGGAAGCGCGGAGTTTTTCGTCCAGCTGTTTATTGCCACCTTCTCCCTTGCCATCCGTTTGGTCTTTCCCTTTATGGCGGCGGAGTTTGTCCTGGAGCTTTCCATGGGGGTGCTAATGAAGCTGATCCCCCAGATCCATATTTTTGTCATCAACATCCAGTTCAAGATGCTGCTGGGGCTCCTGCTGCTCCTGGCCTTTGCCGGGCCGGTGGCCTCCTTTACCGACAACTATATGCGGCTGATGCTGGAAAGCCTGCAATACGCCTTTACCGCCTTCCTGCCGCCGGCGGGATAGCCGCTCCCAAGGCTCTTTTTGGAGTAGCCGGGGATATGGCAGGGCGGTGTGACACAGCCGTGAACACAGGTTCAGAATAAAGGGGGGATGGAGCCGTGGCCGGTGAAAAGACCGAAAAGGCGACACCCAAACGAAAACAGGACGAACGAAAAAAGGGTAATGTTTTCCAAAGCCGGGAGGTAGGGGTGGTATTCACCCTGCTGGCCTCCTTTTACAGCCTGAAATATCTGGGGCCCTACCTCCTCAGCGCCATCGAGTGGAGCATCCACCGGTTTTTCAATTATGCAGCCACCATGGACCGGCTGGCCGATTCCGACCTGACCCAGCTTTTTTTCCAGGGGTGCGGGGTCTACCTTGTGGCGGCAATGCCGCTGCTGATGATCAGCGGCCTGGTGGCTATTGTCTCCACCATGGCCCAGACCCGGGGGCTTTTTACCATGAAAAGCGCCGCCCCCAAGTTCAACCGCCTGAACCCCATCGAGGGGTTCAAAAAGATGTTTTCCCTCCGGGGGATCGTAGAGCTTCTCAAATCCCTTGCCAAGATCATCGTCCTGGGATATATCATCTGGCTCCAGTTCCGGGACGAATTTTGGATGTTCCCCCGGCTGATGGATATGGAACCCCTCCAGGCCATGGCCTATACTGGCAGCATCGTGCTGGAGATCGCCAAATCCGCTACCATCATCATGGTCTTTGTGGCCGCCGCCGACTACTTTTACCAGTGGTGGGACTACGAAAAGAACCTGCGCATGAGCAAGCAGGAACTGAAAGAGGAGTACAAACAGACCGAAGGTGACCCCCAGGTAAAGGGAAAGATCCGGGAACGCCAGCAGGCCCAGGCCCGCCAGCGTATGATGCAGAAGGTCCCGGGAGCCGATGTGGTCATCCGAAATCCCACCCACTACGCCGTGGCCATCCAGTACGATCCGGAGCGGAACAACGCCCCGGTGGTGGTGGCAAAGGGTGCGGACAGCCTGGCCCTGCGCATTGTGGCAGTGGCCGAGGAAAACGGCGTCTTTGTGACCGAAAACAAACCGCTGGCCCGCGGTCTTTACGAGGCGGTGGATCTGGACCGGGAGATCCCGGACCGCTTTTACCAGCCTGTGGCCGAGCTGCTGGCGTTCGTTTATAGCCTGAAGAAGAAGGAACTGAAGTAGATTGAAGCTGTTTAACAATGCCATTTCCGCCATGGTGGTAGGGGTCATCTTTTTGATCATCGTGCCCCTGCCCACCTGGCTTTTGGACTTCATGTTCATCACCAACCTGGGCCTGTCCTTTGTCATCCTGCTGACCACCATGTACATCCGCAGGGCCCTGGACTTCTCCATCTACCCCTCCATCCTGCTGATCACCACCCTGTTCCGCCTGGCCCTGAACATCTCCTCCACCCGCAGCATCCTCAGCAACCAGGGCTACGCCGGCGAGGTGGTCAAAACCTTCGGCGAGTTCGTGATCCGGGGAGACGTGGTGGTAGGTCTTGTCATCTTCCTGATCATCGTCCTGGTCCAGTTCCTGGTCATCACCAAGGGCTCCGAGCGTGTGGCCGAGGTCTCTGCCCGGTTCACCCTGGACGCCATGCCCGGTAAGCAGATGGCTATCGACGCGGACCTCAGCTCCGGCCTTATTGACGAACAGACCGCCCGGCAGCGCCGCAGCGACATCCAGCGGGAAGCGGATTTCTTCGGCTCCATGGACGGTGCTTCCAAGTTCGTCAAGGGGGACGCCATCATGTCCCTGGTGACCACCTTCATCAACCTGGTGGGCGGTATCATCGTGGGCTTTCTGGACAATGTGGGCTCCTTTGGGGAGATCATGCAGGTCTACTCCACCGCCACCGTGGGCGACGGACTGATGTCCCAGGTACCGGCCCTGCTGATCTCGGTGGCTACCGGTATGATCGTCACCCGGTCCGCCTCGGAGAACAACCTGAACGAGGACGTGATCCACCAGTTTACCAGCCAGCCCATGGTGCTGATCATGACCTCCCTGGCTATGGTCTGCCTCTGCTTTATCGGCTTCCCGGTGCCCCAGGTCCTCACCCTGGCCGCCATGCTTATGGGGCTGGGACTCTTTCTCCTGCGGGGGCAGCGCCAGGCCGCGGCGGCTGTGGCGGAGGGCCCCGCCATTACAGAGGAGGTCACCAGCGAGGCCGACTTCTACAAAAACATCGACAACGTCTACGGGCTCCTTAATGTGGACCAGATCTCTATGGAGTTCGGTTACAGCCTGATCCCCCTGGTGGATGAAAGCAGCGGCGGCAGCTTTGTGGACCGTGTGGTCATGTTCCGCAAGCAGTTCGTCCAGGAGATGGGCCTGGTATTCCCCTCGGTCCGTCTGAAGGACAGCGGCCAGCTGAACCCCAACCAGTACTCCATCAGCATCAAGGGGGAGCAGGTGGCCCAGGGGGAGGTCCTGGTGGACCACTACCTGGCCCTGGCCCCCGACCCGGACCACGACAACCTGGAGGGCATCGAGACGGTGGAGCCGGCCTTTGGCATCGCCGCCAAGTGGATCAGCGAGGACCGCCGGGTCAAGGCGGAGCTGGCCGGGTACACCCTTATCGACCCCACCTCGGTGATCATCACCCACCTTTCCGAGGTGATCAAGAACCACGCCCACGAGCTGCTCAGCCGCCAGGAGGTGGGCAACATCCTGGCAAACCTCCGGCGCACCAACGAGGCCCTGGTCAACGACACCATTCCCACCATTATCACCGTGGGCACCCTCCAGAAGGTCCTTTGCAGCCTGCTCCGGGAGGGGGTCCCCATCCGGGATATCGAAACCATTCTGGAGACCCTGGCCGACTACGGCACCACCGTCAAGGATATGGATATGCTCACCGAGTATGTCCGCCAGTCCCTGAAGCGCGCCATCACCCACCGCTTTGCCGAGGCGGGTCAGCTGAAGGTCATCAGCCTGGATGCCGGCATCGAGAACCAGATCATGGGGGCGGTCAAGCGTTTGGATACCGGCTCCTACCTGGCCCTGGATCCCCAGACCATTCAGGGGATCATCACTGCCGCCACCCGGGAGATCGACAAAATCAAGGACATCGTCACAGTACCCATCATTCTCACCTCCCCCATTGTCCGGGTCTACTTTAAGAAGCTGGTGGACCAGTTCTACCTGGGGGCGACCGTGCTTTCCTTTAACGAGATTGATACCGACGTAAAGATCCAGGCCCTGGGGAATATCGTACTGCCCCAGGCGTAGCTTCTGCCAGCCAGACAGGAAATTACAGGAAAGGAGGTCCGGGACCCTATGGCGACAGAAACATTGGAACTGGAAGGCCAGCAGCCCGCCGCTGCTGCTCCCCTTCAGGATGACCCGGAGCTCCTGATGCGCCGCTACAAGGAGACCGGTGACCTGGAGCTGAGGAACCGCCTGGTGATGCACTACAGCTACATAGCCAAATCGGTAGCGGTAAAAATGAGTAGCACCTTCCACAAATACGCTACCGTGGAGGAAATGGTCAACCACGGGGCCATAGCCCTAATCGACAGCCTGGAACGCTTTGACCCCGACCAGGGGGTGAAGTTTTCCACCTACGCCTTTACCAAGGTCCGGGGCGCGATCATCGACTATGTCAGAAAGCAGGATTGGCTGCCCAGGCGGGTGCGCCAGACCGATATTATGATCAACAAGGCGGAGGAACAGCTTATGAGCGAGCTGGGCCGCCCCCCCACCCGGGAGGAAATGGCAAACCGCCTGGGAATGACCCTGGCCAAATACGACAAGTGTATCTTCGAAATGTCCGGGGAGAGCATGTATTCCTTTGAGGCCCTTTTGGCCGCCCCGGTGCAGATGAACCACGTCCGCTTCCAGGAGGACAGCCCGGGGCCGGAGGAGCAGATCGACGAACAGGAGCTTCGCCGGGAGCTGGCACAGGCCATTGATGCCCTCAGCGAGCAGGAGCGCACCGTTCTGTCCCTGTATTACCACGAGGAACTGACCATGAAGGAGATCGGCCAGGTGATCGGGGTCAGCGAGCAGCGCATCGGACAGATCAACCGCAAGCTGATCAAGAAACTAAGAGCCCGGATGATGGGCTACATGAAAGGATGAGGAGAAGATGCTGAGAGGCTTTTACACCGCGGCCTCGGGGATTTTGACCAACGAAAGGACGCTGAACGTCCTGACCAACAACATGGCAAACGCCAAGACCCCGGGCTTCCGGGCCAGCCGGGTGGTGACCACCACCTTTGACCACGAGCTGCTGACCCGTATCGAGGGGTACAACACCGGCCGCATCGGTGTCGGCAGCCCCATGCGCCGGGTGGAGGACGTGCTGGTGAACTTTAACCCCAACTCCCTGGAGGAGACCGGTAGCCCCTACGACATGGCCCTGGATGGACTGGGCTATTTCAACATCCAGGACGGGGAGGGGAACCAGTTCCTTACCCGCAACGGCGCCTTCGAGCTAGACGACGAAAACCGCCTGACCCTGACAGCCGGGGGCTTCGTCATGGGGGAGAAGGGGATCATCGAGCTGACCACCTCTGACTTTACCGTGGAGCCCGATGGCACCATCTACGATGCCCGAGGCAAAAAGGTGGACCGCCTTCTCCTCACCATCCCGCCGGAGGGCGCCCAGCTGGAGCAGGCCCGCAACGGCCTTTTCACCGTGCCGGATATGGAGGCAAACCTGCCGGTGGACAGCTCCACCAATGTGGTCCAGGGCTACCTGGAGCGCAACAACATCGACCTGAACCAGGAATACGCCATGGTCATGGAGGCCCAGCGGGCGTTCCAGTCCTGCTCCACCGCCCTCCAGATCATTGACCGCATCGACCAGAAAGCTGCGCAGCAAATCGCCGCGTTGTGATAAATAGCTTTGGGGCAACTCCCTGCCGGAAGGCTCCGGAGGGGAAGGGCTCCGGGAAAGGATCGTGATGCAATGAAAATAGCGTTTTACAACGGTGTCTCCGGCATGATGTCGTATCAGGAGGCGATGAACCGCATCTCCCACAACGTGGCAAACGGCGGCACCATCGGCTTCAAGCCGGACCAGTCGGTGTTTTCCGACCTGCTGTATACCCGTATGGCGGTAAACACCCCGGAGGAGCCCCTCACCGGCCACGGAGTCAAGATCGAGGATACCCGCCTGGTCTACCGCCAGGGCCCGGTGCTGCAAACCGGGGAGAAGCTGGACTTCGCCATGCTGGGGGATGGCTTCTTTGCGGTGAAGCGCCCCAACGGCTCCACCGAGTACACCCGGGCCGGCGCCTTTAACATCAGCATTGAGGGCTCCAAGGGCTACCTGGTCACCGAGGATGGCTCCCATGTGCTGGATTCCCGCGGCCGCACCATCGAGCTGACCCGGGAAAACGCCGACGAGCCCTTTGACCTGGACGACCTGAAGGACCGGATCGGCATCTACGATTTCCCCAACCCCTATGGCCTGGAGCACTCCAGCGGGGTCTGCTTCAAGGAGACCGGGTCCTCGGGAAAGGCCAAGGCCATTATTCAGGGCAAGACCACCTACGATGGACGGATCTATGACCTGCGGCAGATGGCCCTGGAGCAGTCCGCCGTGGACCTGGGGGACGAGATGGTAAATGTCATTACCAGCCAGCGGGCTTTCCAGCTTAACGCCCGGATGGTCCAGACCGCCGACGAGCTGGAGCAGGTGATCAGCAGCCTGCGGTAATGGGGACGAGGAGGTGAAAAACAGTGCCACTGCATAATTACAACGACCTGAATGATTTGCACATCGATGCCCTGAGGGAGATCGGCAACATCGGTTCCGGCAATGCAGCCTCCTCTCTGGCTATGATGCTGGCGGTGCAGGTGGACATTTCGGTGCCCACCGTGCGCATTCTGGATTATGAGCAGGTGATGGAGGAGCTGGGAGGCCCGGAGCAGATGATCGTGGGCCTGCTCCTCTGCCTGGACGGGGATGTAAACGGCATGATCATGTTCCTGCTCCACCAGGAGTTTGCCAACAGGCTTCTGGAGTCCCTCCTGGGGGAGGATCCCCCGGATGTGGGGGCCCAGGGGGAGATCGACGAAATGGCCTATTCGGCCCTCCAGGAGGTAGCCAACATTATGGCGGCCTCCTACGTCAATGCCATTGGCTCCCTGACCGAGCTGAACATCAATATTTCGGTGCCATCCATGTGCGTGGATATGCTGGGGGCCATCCTCAGTGTTCCCGCGATCCAGTACGCCAACATCAGCGATAAAATGATTTTTATCGAGGACAAGTTCAGCGGGGAAAACCTGGATACACCGAATCACATTCTTCTGATCCCCGACGTGGAGTCGCTGGGGAAAATTATGGATAGGCTGGGGATAGAATTATGAGTGCGACTATCAAGGTCGGGATTTCCGATCTGAACGTTGCCCGTTCTCCGGATATCGTGATGACCTATGCCTTGGGTTCCTGCGTGGGGATCTGCCTGTACGATCGGGGAAAGAAGATCGCCGGGCTTTCCCACATTATGCTGCCCGACAGCACCGCCACCCACGGGACCGTTCAGGTGGCCCGTTTTGCGGATACGGCCATTCCGCTGCTGGTGCAGAAGATGTCAGCCATGGGAGCGAACAAGCGGGCCCTGACGGCGAAGATCGCCGGGGGCGCCAGAATGTTTTCCACAGGGGGGGCGAACAGCTCCCTTTCCAACATCGGCCAAAGGAACGTGCAGGCGGTAAAGGCCGCTTTGGCAAAGCTGGGCATCCCCATTATTGCGGAGGACACCGGGAAAGATTACGGGCGGACCCTGTACTTTTACGCCGAGGATGGCGTGATGCACATAAAGTCCGCCAAATGCGGCGAGTGGAAATTCTAGCTTGCCGGATGGGAAAGAGAAAAAGGGCTTCCGTTCCCCGGGAAAGAGGGAAGGGGAGCCCTTTTTGGCGGCAAAAAGAGGACGGGGTTCCCCGTCCTCTCTGTTTATGGAAAGAATTGGTCAGCCCTGGGAGGAGCTTTCGCTGGAGGATTCCTCCGGAGCAGAGCTTTGGCTTTCCTCCGGCACCTGGGAGGAGCTGCTTTCGGAGCTGGCGGCCTCCAGCTGCTCCTGGGTCATCTTCAGCTTGGACACAGAGCAGGCGGCCAGGGCGGCGTTGTTATACCGGACATCCAGCCCGGAGCCCCAGCCCTCCAGGGTCTCCATATATTCGTCGTACTTCATGTTCTGGAGGGTGGCGTCAAGGTAGCTTTCCAGCCGCTGGGTCTCGCCCTCCAGCACGGGCAGCTTTTTGATGACATAGAAATAGTATTCATCCACCACCATCCGGACCTCGTTATCAGCCGCGGACAGCACGGTCTCCTCGTAGACCGGGGGATAAAAACCGGCGTTGTTTTCCAAATAGGCGTCATAGGCGGTGTCCTCCTGCCGCTCCCCTACATTGTCAGGGTCCTGTTCCTTGGCGCTCTGGTACATAAGGTCGGCAAAATTTTCCCCCTCGGTAGCCCGCCGGAAATATTCCTCCGCCTTGGCTTGGGCTGCGGCCACCCCGGCTTCATCCAGGGGCATTCCGGTGGTGGTATCCACCTTGGGGAAGATCAGGTACTGGCTCCGGGTGTACTGGGAGGCAAATTCCTGCTCCAGCTCTGCCCTGGAAACCTCCTTTTCCCCGCCGGGCCCGTAGATGCTGTTAAAAACCGCCAGGCTCATCATGGTGGTGTCGTTAATATACCGGACCGACTCCTTGGCCACTCCGTTGGCCTGGTAGAAGGTTTCCCCCATCTGGTAAAGGTAGTCGGTGTAAGCGGCCGCCTGCTCGGTGTCCTCCGGGGTCAGGGTAAGGCCGCGGGCAGCAAACTCCCGGCGGATAGCCAGCAGCTTGCTGCACTCCCGTTTGGCGTAATCGGTGATATACTGGGGGGCGGGCAGCTCGTCAATGGTCTCCTTCAGAATGTCCTCTGTTGTGGGCTTCTGGCTGGAGGCCTCGTTGTACCCCATCATCAGCTGCACCAGGTAAACCCCCGGGGTAATGGTGTCCTCCCCCGACTGGGCCACCCAGCTGGTGTCCCCGCCGGAGCACCCTGCCAGAACCAAAACCAGGGCCAGCACCGCAGCCAGGACCTTTGTATACTTTCTCATGAATCGTTTCCTCCGTTGTATCTGGGATTGATAGCCGGGAACGCACCCCGGGTACAGTCTTTTATTATAGCCCTTTGGAGGGAAATTGTCCATGAAAATTGTATGAACAGTAGCAGAAGAACCGCAGCAGAGCAGAAAAAAGCAAAACACCCCCCGAAAACAGCCCATAAAAGAAGCACTTCCCCCACCATCCAGCCGCAAAGGCTTAGCCCAAAGGGACCCGCCAGAACCACCAAAGCCGTAGCCGTTCCCAACCCCTGGCCCGCAGGCCACTAGCCCAAAGGGCTCCGCCGGAGGCACCAAAGCCGTTCCAAACCTGGCCCGCAGGCCATTAGCCGCGAAGCGGCCTTAGCCCGAAGGGCTCCGCTTTTTTCCGCAGAAAAAAGCACCTAATCCGGCCAACGAGCCTCCGGCCGCAAAAGCCCAGACGCTGGTAAGCGGGAGCACAAATCCAAGGCGCCACCTAGCCCAGCCGCCTGGCGGCATTTGCCGCGAAGCGGCTCCGCCGGAGGCACCAAAATCCCCCCCGGAGGGTTAGGGGGCCCACGGGGGGACTAGTCCCCCCG
>JAAWEO010000017.1 GCA_022794295.1 Angelakisella sp.
GTGAAGCTCTATGTGGGCCTTGCCTCCTACAAGATCGGGGACGCCCAGCAGGGCGGGGCCGAGTGGGCGGGCAGCACCGATATGATGGCCCGCCAGGTGGACTATGCCCGGACCCTTTCCCGGTATGGCGGCTTTGCCCTCTACCGGTACGATTCCCTCTTTAACCCCGCCTCCGGCGTCTCCGGGGCGGTGAAGAAGGAGATCGCCAACCTGAAGGAGCTCCTGTGATGCGGCTGTGGACCTTGGTCCCTGCCGCTGCGGGGGACCGGGCGGCTGCCTGCCGCCACTAGGGAAGAACATAGGAGGAACAGCCTTGAACGAGCTTTTTAACAACAACGGGAAACTGGTGGCATTCATGGGGACCCTTTTTGCCGGGATCATCGGGGTCACCGGCCTGATTGCTGTCCTGATGGGGGATCTGGAGTACTCCTCCCTGTTCGCCGCGGATTCCTCCTCCCAAAGCCAAAGCTCCCCGGAGGATGCTTCCGGGGAGCCTGGGGGCAATGAGATCCTCCCCCCGGCGGAAAGCACCCCCTCTGTGGACGAGCCCCCCGCCGAGGAGCCCCCGGTGGTCTACACCTACAACAAGCCCGACGAGATGAAGGGGGTCTGGCTGATCCCGGGGCAGGATTTTTTGACCGGGGACAGCAGCGAGGAAACGGTGAAGGCGGAGATCGACACCGCCATCAGCAAGGCCGCCGGAATGGGCCTGAACACGGTCATTATCCAGACGGCGGGGCAGAAGGGGGTCATCTACAACAGCAAGAACCTTCCTCCCCTTACCGCCTTCTTTGATCCGCTGGATTATGCCATCTCCCAGGCCAGGGCCCAGGGGATGTATGTCTACTGTATCTATAACGTGATGTATGTGGGCAACGGGGAGACCATGGGACAAGCCACCGGCATGGACGCCGCCACTGTGAACTTCCTCCGGGAGGAGGCTGGGGACTTTGTCCGGAGCTACCACCCCGACGGTCTTTTCCTGGATGAATACTACAACGAGGAGACAAGCTCCTCCTACGCCTCCTACCTGGCCCAGGGGGGCGGCATCGGCTACCAAAGCTATATGCGCCAGGTCTCCCGCATCGCCCTGGATACCGTCCTGGAGACGGTTCGGGACCGGGCCCCTGGGATGCAGCTGGGCATCCTTACCGACGCCGTTTGGGCCAACAAGGCCCAGAACGAGGCGGGCTCCAACACCTCCGCCTCCTGGACCGTTCTGGGCGATGGCAATACCGATGTCAAGGCCATGATCGAGGAGAACAGGTTCGACTTTGTGGGGGTAAAGGCCTACGGGGCCACCGGGGATGGGGTGACCCCCTTTGATGTGGTCACCACCTGGTGGGGAAAGCTGGCCAAGGGCGCCGGTATCCCCATGTATGTGGTCCATGCCGCCGACCGGATGGGAAGCACCTCCCATACCGGCTGGGGGTCCAACACCGAAATGGTCCGCCAGCTGGACAATGTCCACAAGGTGGAGGGCTATGCCGGCAGCGCCTTCAACTCCCTGGCGGCCCTTTTGGCTAACCCAGGCGGGGCCACCGACAACATCCTAAAGTATCTGAACGACCAGACCAGCGCCCAGTTCATCCTCACCGAGCTGAAGCTGACAAAGCCGGAGCAGACCACCTATACCACCAACGAGGCCAGCGTCATCTTCCAGGGGGCCAGCGACCCCACCAACAAGGTGACCCTAAACGAGAAGGAGATCCCCACCGACCAAAACGGCTATTTCTCCGTCTCCCAGGAGCTGAAGGCGGGGCTGAATACCTTCCACTTTGTCCACAAGGGCAAAACCGTCACCTATAACATCACCCGCCAGGTCAAGGTGCTGGACAAGGACAGCGCGGCCCCCACCGGCAGCATCAATGTGGACGGGGGGATGAAGATCACCGTCTCCATCAACGCCTACGCCGGTTCCACCGTCACCGCCGCCCTGGGGGGCAGCACCATCACCCTTACCGAGACCAAGGCGGAGGGGGACAACACCGACAAGACCTCCACCTATGTCCAGTTTTCCGGGGACTTTACCGCCCCGGAGGCCACCTCCTCGGCCCAGAAGCTGGGGACCATCACCTTCAGCGGCTCCTACCAGGGCTTTACCGACAGCGCCGCTGGGGCCACAGTCACCGTAAACAAAAAGGCGGTGATCGGCTCCGGAAAGGCGGTGGTGGTCACCGCCAGCCAGGCGGAGACCTTCCCCAGCACCACCATGAACGATATTTCCAGCCCCTACTGCTTCCCCCTTCCCGCCGGGGCCCTGGACTACACCCTGGGGGAGGAGATCGTCTACCGGGAGGGGAGCAGCACCTACCGGTACTACCTGCTGGAATCGGGCCAGCGGGTCTACTCCAAGGATATCACCTCCACCACCAAAAAGGCGGAGGACAATGTCATCCAGGGAATGAGCGTCACCAGCACCTCCTCCTATAACGATGTGATCCTCACCATGACCCAGCCGGTAAGCTACGATGCCTCCTATTCCTCCAGCGGTATGAGCTTTGACTTTGCCTACACCAAGACGGTGTGCGGCGACCTGCCCAAGCTGACCAAGAACCCCCTCTTTTCCTCCGCCGTCTGGAACGGCACAAAGCTGACCCTGAAGTTCCGGGAAAGCGATGGGATGCTGGGGTACAAGGCCAGCTACAACGGCAGCACCCTGACCCTGCGGTTCCACAATGTCCCGGATATGAGCGGGGCCCGCATCGTCATCGACCCCGGCCACGGCGGTCCCGATGGCGGCGCGGCGGGAAACCTGGCCGCCTACCCGGAGAAGGTGGTGACCCAGCAGATCGCAAAGCGCCTTTACAACGTCCTGAAGAACAGCTATGGGGCCAACGTCTACCTGATCGATACCACCGGCTCCTCCAAGGTGGAGCTGGCAACCCGGGTCTCCCTGGCGGAAAAGCACAACGCCCAGCTTTTCCTCAGCATCCACTGCAACTCCGCCGCCAGCACCAGCGCCAAGGGGAACGAGGCCTACTACTTCTATTCCTTCTCCAAGCCCTTTACCGAGTATGTGAACAGCGCCCTTTACTCCGCCATGGGCAATTCCAACCGGGGCAGCAAATACGGGCTGTACTATGTCACCCGAACCAGCCACTACACCTCCACCCTGGCGGAATGCGGCTTTATGAGCAACAACAGCGAGTATAAGCAGATGCTGGATTCCACCACCCAGCAGGAGATCGCCCAGAACCTGGCCCGGGCCATTTCTAACTATTTCAGCTCCATCCAGGCCGGGAGCTACCCCACCGGCACCGAATCGGTGGGGGCAGTGGCAAAGGTGCCGGTCACCGGCGTCACCCTGAACAAAACCGAGCTCTCCCTGACGGTGGGGGCCAGCGAGACCCTTACCGCCACCGTAGCCCCGGACAACGCCACCAACAAAACGGTGAAGTGGTCTACCAGCGACTCAAAGATCGCCGCTGTGGATGAAAACGGCAAGGTCACCGCCGTGGCCCCCGGCACTGTCACCATCACCGCAGCCACCGAGGACGGGAACAAGACCGCCGCCTGTAAGGTAACGGTCACCGCCGCGGTGGTCCCGGTGGCCGGCATCACCCTGAACAAGACCGAGCTGGCCCTGACGGTGGGAGCCAGCGAGACCCTCACCGCCGCCATCACCCCGGAGAACGCCAGCGACAAGACGGTCACCTGGAGCAGCAGCAGCGAGGGGGTAGCCAGGGTGGAGAACGGCAAGGTCACCGCTGTTGCCCCTGGGGAGGCAGTTATCACCGCCAAGGCGGGGGAGAAAACCGCCGCCTGCAAGGTGACCGTCACCGCCGCCGTTGTTCCGGTGAACGGTGTGACCCTGAACAAAACCACCCTGGAGCTCACCGTGGGCGGCAGTGACAAGCTCGCCGCCACCATCCAGCCGGACAACGCCAGCAACAAGGCGGTCACCTGGAGCAGCTCCAACAGCGGGGTGGCTGCGGTAGGCCAGGATGGCACCGTCACCGCCAAGGGGCCGGGCACCGCCACCATCACTGTCACCACCACCGACGGACAGAAAACCGCCAGCTGCACCGTTACCGTAAAGGCCCAGACGATAGCGGTTACCGGTGTCACCATCACTCCCGGGAGCCTCACCCTGGAGGAGGGCTCCACCGGGCAGCTTGCCGCGGTGGTCCAGCCGGACAACGCCAGCAATAAGACGGTCACCTGGGCCAGCGGGGACGCCAATATCGCCGCCGTGGATGGAAACGGCCTGGTCACCGCCAAGGCGCCGGGGTACACCACCATTTCGGCCACCACTGCCGACGGAGGAAAGCAGAGCACCATCACCGTTACCGTCACGGCCAAGCCCCCCGCGGTGATCCCGGTGGAAAGCGTTGCGGTTCCCGGCAGCCTTGCCCTGGAGGTGGGAAAGACCGGCACCCTTACCGCCACCGTGGCCCCGGACAATGCCACCAACAAAACGGTGAAGTGGTCCACCAGCGACAGCAGCATTGCCACCGTGGATGAAAACGGCACCGTTACCGCCGTGGTAGCAGGCACCGCTGTCATTACCGCCACCGCCGACGGAGGCAAGACCGCAGCCTGCACCGTCACCGTCACCGAGCCCGCCCCGCCCTCCAGCGAGGCGCCCCCGCCCTCCTCCAGCGAGCCGGCCCCGCCGGAGGACAGCAGCCCTCCCGCCGGGGACCCCTCCCAAGGCCAGCCCTCCGGTGGCGGGGAAACAGAGAGCCCCTAGACCGGTAAAATCAGGCACGGAAATAACGCCCCCTTCCCCTGCGGGAGGGGGCATTTCTTGTCCCACTTTTTCATAGGATGTAGGGAAAGGAGTGGGACCTGTGAGCTATCGACACCGGACCATGACCGTCCACCGGGGGAGCCGTTCCCCGGGGCGGCGGGAGGAGGAGCGGCCCCTCAGCTTCCTGGAGAATGTCACCGCCTTTACCGCCCTGCAGATCTGTCTCTCCCTGCTGGTGCTGGGGGGCGCCTTCACCCTGCAATTTGTGGATGGGGAGCGGTACGAGGAGGTGGGCCGGTACTACCGCACCGTTATGGGGCGGGCAGGGGAGGACGCCGTGGAGGTAGGGGCCTTCGGGGAGCCTATCGTATTCCCGGACCTTCTCCGGGAGCTGGAAAAATCGGTGATGGGGCAGATCGTCCAGGAGCCGGAGGCGCCTGCCGGGGAGGCCCTGGGGATGGGAGGGGGGAACCCCTGGGTCCCGGAGAACCTTTATGAGGGGGAGGTGCTGGTCTCCGCCCCCGCCCGCTATCCCGTCTACGGAACGGTGAGCTCCCCCTTTGGCCCCCGGGAGCATCCCGTGCTGGAGGACTGGGACTTTCACACCGGCCTGGACATTGCCGCCCCGGAGGGGGCCGACATCTATGCCGCCTACCCCGGCACGGTCACCCAGGTGGGCAGCTCCGATATTTACGGCAATTTTCTCACCATGGACCACGGCGGGGGGCTGACCACCACCTATTGCCATTGCAGCCTGATTTTGGCCCAGGAGGGCCAGCGGCTCCGGGCTGGGGCCCGCATTGCGGAGGTGGGAAGCACCGGACTGGTCACCGGCCCTCACCTCCATTTCGAGGCCAGAGTGGACGGGGACCTGATCCAGCCCCTCTGGCTTTTTGACCTGTGACCTTCCGGTGCCGGGGGGTGGAGGTGACCCTCAGCTTCTGGTTCTTTTTGGGGGCGGTGGTGCTGCTCACCGCCGACCGCTCCGGCATCTCCGGGCTGGTGTTTCTTTCGGTGGCTATCCACGAGGGGGGGCACCTGGCTTACATGGTGCTGGCCCGCCTCCCCCTGGGGACGATCCACCTGGGGCCGGGGGGGCTCCTTCTGGGACTGCGGCCCGGCTGCCAGCCCTCCCCGGGACAGAGCCTTCTTCTCAACCTGGCAGGGGGAGGGGCCAACCTTTTGGCGGCCCTTCTGCTGGCCCGCTCCGGGGGCGGGATGGCGGTCCTGCGGCTCTCGGCGGTGAATACCGCCCTGGGGGTGGTGAACCTCCTGCCAATCCCCGGCCTGGACGGGGCCCAGGCCCTGGAGGACGCCCTGGTCCTCCTTCTGGGGTGGGAAAGGGGGACCGGCCTTCACCGGGGGGCGATGCTTTTGGTCTGCCTTCTGGGCATAGGGGGCTGCGGCTGGCTGATCTCCACTCGGGGGCTCCGGCTCTCCTGGGTGTGCTTTCTGGTGATCTTCGCTGTGGGGCTGGTCCGGGACGGGGGGATATGACCGGGAGAGGCAGGGGGCCATCAAAAAAGGGCGGCCTCCGGTCATTGGCCGGGAGCCGTCCTTGTTTCGTTTTGAACCTTGCCGGGAGAAGATCAGCTGAGGGTCAGCCCCATTACCATTCCGGCAAAAAGGATGACGACAATGGCCGCCGGGACCACATACTTTACCAGCACCGCCCAGGGCTTTGCTAGGGGGAAGCGGACCCCCTCCTGCTCGATTTCCGCCACCGCCTGCTTTGGTCCCCAGACCCAGCCCACAAAGACACAGTAGGCAAGGGCCCCCAGGGGGGTCATCAGCCGGTCGGTGAGGTACTCTAGGAAGTCGCCGAAGGCGGGGAAGGAGAGGCCGGAGGCCCCGTCCAGCCAGACGCCCCGGATGTTGAAATGGACCTGGGAAAGGGTGTACAGCACCCCGATGCAGAACATCCCCGCCGCGGTAAGGACGGTGGCCCTGGTGCGGGGGAGGCCTTTTTCCTCGGTGAGGTAGGCCACGGTGCCCTCCAGCAGGGAGATGGCGGAGGTGAGGGCGGCAAAGAAAAGCAGGGTGTAGAAGATCACCCCGAAGAAGGAGCCCAGAGGCATCCGCTCAAAGACCCCCGCCAAGGAGACAAAGGCGAAGGAGGCGCCCTTTCCCGGCTCCACCCCGGTGGCAAACACAGCCGGAATGACGATGAAGGCGGCGATCAGGGCCACCAGGGTATCCAGGGAGCAGATCATGGCAGTGTTCTTGCCCAGGTTTTCGGTGCGCTTTACATAGGAGCCGTAGGTACACATGATCCCCATGCCCAGGGACAGGGAATAGAAGGCCTGTCCCAACGCGGAAAGAAGGACGCTGCCGTTCAGAGCGGAGAAGTCGAAGGAAAGGAGATACCGCAGGCCGGCATCCGCCCCGGGGAGGGTCACCGACCGCCCCAAAAGCACCAGGAGCAGCAGGAAAAGGGCGGGCATAGCCAGCTTGTTAAACCGCTCGATGCCGCCCTCCACTCCATGGACGATCACCAGCACCACGCAGGCGATAAAGAGGAGGGGAAAGAGGAAGGCACCTGCCAGGGGGAAGCGGTCTGCCCCCAGCACCTGGTTGAGGAAAAACCTCTGGGGATCCCCATAGACCTCTTCGGGCCGGACAAGGTAGGCGGTGATATACTGGAGCACCCAGCCCCCCACCTGGGTGTAATACCCCAGAATGACAAAGCCGGTAAAGACCCCAAGGCCTCCCACCCACTTCCACCTGGGGGCGAGGACGCGGAAGGCCCCCACCGCGTTCTTCTGGGTGGCGCGGCCCACTGTAAGCTCCGCGATCATGGCGGTGGCCCCGATCAGGATGACGATCAGAATATAGGTCAGGATGTAGACCCCGCCGCCCCCCTCGTAGGCCTTGCCGGGAAATTTCCAGATGTTCCCCAGCCCCACGGCGGAACCCGCCGCCGCCAGGATAAAGCCCAGACTGCTGGCCCACTGGGCCCGGTCGCCCTTTGCCGGTTTGTTTGACATGTTTCGTTCCTACTTTCTTTCCGTTCTTTTCTGTGGTGATTGTGAAATAGTATACCAAAATCAGGGGCGCTCCGTCAAGGAAAAGCATACCGGGGGGGCCGGGATGCTGTACAGAAAAAGACCGGAAGGCTGGCCCTCTGCCGGCTCCCGGTCTTTAAGTCTGCTGAAAATCTCACGGCACACCGCCGAAGGGCCTTTTTTCCGCCCGTTCAGGGCACCCTGAGAGCTTGAGCTGCTACCGCTTCTTTTCCATCTGGCGCAGAAAGCGAATGTCCTTCCCCGCAAAGCTGAGGCTGGTGCACCCGCAGAGGATGCGGCTGGCGATGCGCTCGTTGTAGGCGGCGGCCAGTTGCTCCAGGGTCAGGTTGGTGCTTAAAATCACCGGCAGCCCCGCCGTGATGCGGTCGTTGAGGATGTTGTACAGCACCGACTGGGAGAAGGCGGTGGAAAACTCCGCCCCCAGATCGTCAATGACCAGCAGGTCGCACCGGGGGGCCATGCGGACGAATTCCAGGTCCTCGGGGGTGGGACTGCGGTCAAAGCGCACCCGCTCGTACCGGTCGATAATGGACTGGGCCGAGGCGTACAGCACCGCTGCCCCCTGCCGCGCGGTCTGGCCGGCAATGGCCAGGGAAAGGTGGGTCTTGCCCAGCCCCGTCCGCCCCAGAAAGAGAAGGCTTTCGCTTTTGGGGCCGAAGCCGCCGGCGTAGTCCCGGCACCGCTGGAGGATGGCGGCCATGGCTTTTCTGGGGGAGCGGCCGCTTTGGTCCGGGGTGTCAGGGTAGTAATTCAGGTCGAAGGTTTCAAAGGTGGAGCGGCCATCCATGACGGCGGAGGGCAGCCCCCGGCAGCTCTCTGTCCGGAGGAGGGCCTCCGCGCACTGGCACCGCTTCCCCTCCACCGTGCCGGTGTCCTTGCAAAGGGGACAGGTGTATCTGGGCTCCAGAATGTCCCGGGGGATGCCCAGCCGGTCCAGGAGAGCCCACCGTTCCTCCTGGATGGCGCGGATCTCCCCCATGACTCGCTCCGGCTCCCCGGGATCGCCGGAAAGAGCCGCCAGGGCGATGCTCCTGGTCAGCTCCCGCAGGCGGTGGTCGTACTCCCGGAATCGGGGCGACTGGCTGTAAAGGGCGGTCTGCCGCTCCGATGCCTGGCGGAGGGCGTCCTGGCGCCGCTGGCGGAGGGCGGTGTTCACCGCCTCCAGGGTTTTTTTGGAATACATGGCTTATCCTCCGGAGTTCTCCTCCATCAGCCGCCGGATCTCCGAAAGATCAAAGGAGCTTTCCGGCGGTGCTGTCTTTTCCTTGGCCTGCGCCCGGGAACCGCTTTCCATCTCCGCCACCGCCTGCTCCGGGGTTGCCACCCCCTTTTCCTTCCAGCGGTTCAGGATGCGGTTCAGGTAGGGGAAGGCCGCCTTGCCGGTGTTGTCCACCGTCCGGTCAAAGGCCAGGCGGATGATCTCCTCCCCGTACTCCAGGTCGGTGAACCAGTGCTCGATGTAGTCCTTTTCCTTGGCGGAAAGGTTCCGGTCCCGGATGCCGAACAGCTCCCGGATCTTTCCCTCGTTCCCCTGGCGGCGGGCCAGCCGCCGGATCTCCGCCTCGGCGGCGTCGTAGGTGTCGATGCCCTTTTCCACCCAGCCGGTGACCAGGCGCTCGATTTGGCGGATGCTGTCCTTCTGCCGCTCCCGGCTGTACTGGGCCGCCAGCAGCAGGTAACTGGAGGAAAGGCGCAGGCCGCTGTGCAGGTAAAGGAACCCCTCGGTCTCGTAGGGGGTCAGGGGGCGGCTGAGGACCTCCTGGAGGGCTTCCAGTAGCTGGGGGATCTCCGGGTTTTCCCGGATCAGCTGGTTCTGCTGGCTGGGAGTCAGCTTTCCCCGGGCGTGCAGGGTGGTGATCCGCTGCCCCTCCACCACCCGCTCCTCCCGCACAGGGGCCGGAGGGGCCGCCTTGGCCGGGAGCTCCCCCCCGGCGGGGGCCGCCTCCGCCTTTGGCGGGGCCTGGGGCAGGGGAGAGCCTCCGGGGGCAAAGATCCCCGCCTCCCGCCAGTAGTCCAGGCAGTCCGACGCCTCCGCCGGGGTGATCCCCAGCCGCTTGGCGGCGCCCTCCAGGTCCACCGGGCTTTTCCCCTCCCGAAGGGCCAGCAGCAGGACCTTCAGCTGGGTGCCGGTGCACAGCTTCAGGTGGCGGTCGGCAACGGCGCAGGGCACCGGGAAGATGCTTCCCCAGATGCCGAAATCAATGTTAAAATCTGTCATAATACCTCGCATCACAAAGGGCCGGTAATGTTTACGCCCTTATACTATACTACATTTTTCGGAAAATTGGTAGTGGATTTCTGGTTTTCTCTTGGGAACATCTTGCGCTGGCGGCGGGTTTTGGTGTATAATATTGAAAAATTGATATTTTGACTGTGGAAAAGGAGGAGCGGTCCCCGAAAGGCGGTGCCGCAAAAAACATTTATGGAAATCAATTTAAAGCCCAAAGGGGTCTGCGCCCGTTCCATCAGCCTGGAGGTAGAGGACGGGATCGTGCACAATGTCCGCTTTTTCGGGGGCTGCCCCGGCAACACCATGGGTCTTTCCAAGGTGCTGGAGGGGATGGAGGCCCAGGAGGTGGTGCGCCGCCTGAAGGGTGTGCGCTGCCTTTTTAAGCCCACCTCCTGCCCGGATCAGCTGGCCTGCGGCCTGGAGGAGGCCCTGGCTGCCCAACAGAAGTAACGAGCCCCCTTTTTGGGGGAGAAGGAGCGTGCCGGATGTTCCAAACAGATGATGACATGAAGATCTACGAGGGGGAGCCCGCCCCGCCGGAGAGAACACCGGGGGAGGAATCCGCCCGGCAGTATGTCGCCCACCGGGAAAACGGAAACCTGGAAAAGACCCGCCAGCTGGGGGAGCTTCTGGCCCAGACCCTGGTGGGGGATTCCGGCCGTTTGTCCGGCGGCCCCGATTACCATCAAAAGCTGGTGCTCCTTTCCTTCCTGGTATCGGATGAACTGGAGGCCGGCCTTACCGATGGCATTTTGCTGAAGTCCGCCGCCGCGGCGTTCCGCAACAGGGTGGAGGAGCTCAGCCCGGAGATCTTTGCCATTATCACCGATTCCACCGCCTTTACCCTGTACATCCTCCACGACCGCAAATCGGGGGACGAGGAGTGCGGCAGGGTGCTGGCGGAGCTTTGCGAGCGGGACGGGGACGAGGACCTGATCCGGGAGGGGAACGCCCTGGCGAAGGAGTACCGTGCCCTTTTCTCCGGCATTATCCAAAGCTACACCTTCCAATAACAAAGACAGAACGCCCGCCGGCTCTTTCCTGTTTCGGGAAAGAGCCGGTTTTATCCGGCGGCAGAAAGAGGTGCTTGTTACGAGCTATTTTCTCCTTCTTCTGGGCGGGGCCTGCCAGGGCCTGATGGTAAGCATTGACGGCATCCTGGCAGACAGCCTTTCCCTGTTCGAGGTTTGTTTTTTTGTCCATGCCATTGGGGCGGTGGTGCTCCTTCTGTACATCCTGGTCCGGGGCGGCGGCAGGGTCCGCCTGGCGGGGGCGCCGCCCTATGTCTACCTTGTGGGCTTTCTGGGGGTGGCCCTGGTGGTGAGCAGCAGCTTTTGCTCCAACCGGATGGGTGCGGCCCTTACTATGGCGGTGTCAGTGGCGGGGCAGATGGCGGCCTCCGCCCTGGTGGACCACTACGGTCTTTTCGGCGTTCCGGTGATCCGCTGGAGCTGGCGGAGGCTTCCCCCCTGTCTGCTGATCCTGGGGGGGCTGGCCCTGATGCTGTGGTAAGGAGAGAAAAAATGGCTTTTTTGGTAACAGTGGCCCTGCTCAACGGGGCGGTGAATATCATTAACAAAATGGTGAACGTTGTGGCCAAGCAGTCCCTGGGGATGGCAAACGGCACCCTGATCAACTACCTGGAGGCTACCCTTATCGCCTTGGCTCTGGCCTTTCTGGTGGGGGACCGGCACCTGCTGGATCCCGGTTACCTGGGGAGCATCCCCTTGGTGTACTATCTGGGCGGGTTCTTCGGGCTTGCCGCCATGGTGCTTACCATCCGGGGGATGGAAAAGGTGCCGGTGGCGGTTTCTGCCGTGGTGATCCTGGCCGGGCAGCTGCTGGCCGGGTTTGTGATGGATACTCTGGCGGGCCGCGTGGGCCCCAAGGAGCTTTTGGGACTCTGCCTGGTGGGTGCCGGTGTTTGGTGGAACAACCGCCAAAGCCAGGCCGCCCGGCCCCCGGAGGGGGAGGCAGCAGCCTGAAAGAACGGCCGCCCTGCTGCCGGGGTCCGGAGCCCGCCATAATCATTACAAGGAGCAGCAGCTCAAAAATGCTGCTCCTTCTTCTTGAGCCCCGCCGCCATCTATGCTATACTATTGGGGCGTGACCCTAATTCAGAAAACTCCACGGAACGCGGTCCTGTCAGGTTCTGTAAAAACCATCTATCCGTCTCTGGGAGCTTCTGAAAGTTTTTATAAAACCCATAACAGAAAAAGGAGTGCCATATGACAGAAAACCAGCGGCAGGAGTTCCTGTCCCTGAAAGAACAGATCCTGGACAGGAGCCTGGGAAACCTGAACGAGATGCAGCGCCTGGCCGCCCGGACCCTCACCGGTCCGGTGCTGATCCTGGCCGGTGCCGGCAGCGGCAAAACCACCGTCCTGATCCGGCGCATCGCCAACCTTCTGCGGTTTGGTCTTGCCTGCGAAAAGGACCGGGTCCCCGACCTTTCGGAGGAGGAGCTGGATATCCTCCGCCGGTGCGCCGCCGATGGCTCCTGTGCCGAAACCGCCGCCGGTATTTTGGCCGTGGACCGCCCCCGCCCCTGGAATGTTCTTGCCATCACCTTTACCAACAAGGCCGCCGGGGAGCTGCGGGCCCGGCTCCAGGACCTTTTGGGAGAAACGGGCCGGGATGTAAACGCCGCCACCTTCCACTCCGCCTGTGTGCGCATCCTCCGCAGCGAGATCACCGCCCTGGGCTATCAAAGCAGCTTTACCATCTACGACACCGACGACAGCATCCGGGTGCTGAAGGAGTGCCTTGCCGACCTGCGCCTGGACGAAAAGAGCTTTTCCCCCAAGGCCATGATGGGCATAATTTCCTCCGCAAAGGATAAGCTGTGGTCCCCCCAGGACCTGGAAACAAGGATGGGGGACAACTACCTGTACCAAACCGCCGCCAAGGTCTACAAAAAGTACCAGGATAAGCTTCGGGCTGCCTCCGCCGTGGATTTTGACGACATCATCCTGCTGACGGTGAAGCTCTTTCAGAGGTTCCCCGACGTCCTGGAAAAGTACCGCAGGCGGTACCGGTATATTATGGTGGACGAGTACCAGGACACCAACCACGCCCAGTACCTGCTGGTCAGCCTTCTGGCAGGGGGGCACCAGAACCTTTGCGTGGTGGGGGACGACGACCAGAGCATCTACAAATTCCGGGGGGCCACCATCGAGAATATCCTCTCCTTCGAGGAGCAGTTTCCCTCCGCCCGGGTCATCCGCCTGGAGGAAAACTACCGCTGTACCACCCGCATCCTGGATGCCGCCAATGGGGTCATCGCCAACAACCTCCAGCGAAAGGGCAAGACCCTCTGGACCCAAAACCCCCAGGGGGAGAAGATCACCCTTTACCGGGGTGGGGACGAGCAGCGGGAGGCCGCCTTTATTGCCGATACCATCCAGAAGGCGGTAAAGGAGACGGGGCGCAAGTACGGGGACCACGCCATCCTCTACCGGATGAATGCCCAGTCCAACTCCATCGAGCAGGCCTTTATCCGCTGGGGGATCCCCTACCGGGTGGTGGGGGGCGTCCGATTTTTCGAGCGCAAGGAGATCAAGGACGTGCTGGCCTACCTCAGCGTTATCAATAACCCTGACGACACCCTTCGCCTGCGGCGGATCATCAACGAGCCCAAGCGGGGGATTGGGGAGGCCACTGTCAGCACTGCCTTGGAGATCGGGGAGACCCTGGGCATCCCCCTCTATGAGGTGCTTTCCACCGCCGGGGAGTACGCCCCCCTGGGGAAGAAGGCGGAGGCCCTGGAAAGGTTTGCCGCCATGATAGAGGGCCTTCGGGAGCGGGCCGGGGAGGAGCCCCTGGAGGAGCTGCTGGACGCCCTGCTGGAGGAAAGCGGCTACACCCGGGCCCTGGAGCTGAAAAACGACTTTGAGAGCCGGGGCCGCCTGGAAAATGTGGAGGAGCTGAAGACCACCGTCCTCAAGTATACCCAGGAGACCCAGGACCCCAGCCTTTCCGGTTTTTTGGAGGAGATCGCCCTTTACACCGACCTGGACAGCTACGATCCGGAGGACGACGCTGTGGTGATGATGACCCTCCACTCCGCCAAGGGGCTGGAGTTCCCGGTGGTATTCATCGCCGGGGCGGAGGAAGGGATCTTCCCTGGGGTGAACGCCATGATGAATCCCGGGGAGATCGAGGAGGAGCGGCGGCTGGCCTATGTGGGCATCACCCGGGCCCGGGAACGCCTTTACCTGACCACTGCCGCCCAGCGGATGATCTTCGGCCGAACCGCCTACAACCGCCCCTCCCGCTTTGCCGGGGAGATCCCCAAGGACCTTCTGGAGGTGGAGGACGAAACGGTCCGCCACTATACCGCCCCTGCGCCGCGGCCCCAGGCCGCCCCCAAGCGCCCCCTGACCCAGCGCACCGCCCCGGCGGCCTTCGACCTGAAGGTGGGGGAGCAGGTGAAGCACCGGGTCTTTGGCATAGGGACCATTCTGTCCATCACCCCCATGGGAGGGGACCATATGGTGGAGGTGGCCTTTGAGAAGGCGGGGACCAAGCGGATCATGGCGGCCTTTGCCAAGCTGGAAAGGACCTGACCAGTGGCCGTCAGAAAAAGAAGGGCTCGCTGAAGGGGCAGACCCGTTATTTTTTGAGAGAACAAGAGAACAGGAGAGACCGCATCATGAGCGAAAGAGACAAACTGCACACCGGGGAGCTGTTCCTCCCCATGGATCCCGCCATTCTGGAGGAGCAGCAGGCCCGCCAGGATCTGCTGTGGGAGTATAACCAGACCAAGCCCTCCCAGCAAAAGGAGCGCACCATGCTGCTGCAAAAGATGCTGGCCGAATGTGGGGAGGATGTTTATATCGAGGCCCCCTTCTACGCCAACTGGGGCGGCTTCCACTGCCATTTCGGCAAGGGTGTTTATGCCAACTACCACCTGACCTGTGTGGACGACACCCATATTTACGTGGGGGACTACACCATGTTCGGCCCAAATGTCACAGTAGCCACGGCGGGGCACCCTATTCTGCCGGAGCTGCGGGAAAAGGGCTACCAGTACAATATGCCGGTGCGCATCGGCAAGCGGTGCTGGATCGGTGCCGGGGTGCTGATCATGCCCGGGGTAGCCATCGGGGACGACACCGTCATCGGGGCAGGAAGCGTCGTCACCAAGGATATCCCCTCTGGGGTGGTGGCGGTGGGCAACCCCTGCCGGATCCTCCGGGAGGTGGGGGAGAAGGACCGGGAATTCTACTGGAAGGACCGGAGGATCGAGGACCTGAAGGAGCTGCTGAAACGGGAAGTCCCCAATGGCTGACCTGAAGACCCTGGGCCTGGGAAAAACGATGGAACAGAAGCTCCGCTCGGTGGGCATCGCCACGGCGGAACAGCTGTGGGAAACCGGCAGCCGGGAGGCGGTCCTTCGCCTCAAGGAAAAATACCCCGGTACCTGTGTGGTCATCCTCTACCACCTGGAGGCCGCTCTGCGGGGCGTGCCCCTAAAGGCGCTGGACCCGGAGAGAAAGGCGGAGCTGAAGGACTGGTTTTGCCAGCTGTAGAAAAGGAGATAATCACAGTGATTACAATACGCAGCGAAACAAAGCAGGACCACCAGGCGGTGGAGACGCTGACCCGGCGGGCCTTTTATAACCTCTACATCCCCGGCTGCGTGGAGCACTACCTGGTCCATGTCATGCGGGACCACCCGGATTTTATTCCGGAGCTGGACTTTGTTCTGGAGCTGGACGGGGAGATTATCGGGAATGTGATGTACACCAGGGCGACCCTTACCGATGAAGCGGGGGAGACAAAGGAGGTCCTCACCTTCGGGCCGGTCTCCATCGCCCCGGAGCACCAGCGCAAGGGCTTCGGCAAGCGCCTGCTGGAGCATTCCTTTGAGAAGGCGGCCGCCATGGGGTACGATGTAATCGTCATCTTCGGCAGCCCGGCCAACTATGTTTCCTGGGGCTTTGTCAGCTGCCAGAAGCACAACGTCTCCACAGAGGATGGCCGGTATCCCGCGGCGATGATGGTGAAGGAGCTGGTCCCCGGAGCGCTGGGGGGCAAAAAATGGACCTACCGGGACAGCCCGGTCATGGCTATTGACGAGGAGGAGGCCCGGCGCTACGACGGCACCCTGCCGCCCCTGCCCCGGGAGCACCGCCCCAGCCAGGAGGAATTTTACATTATGAGCCATTCCTTCCAGGAAGGGTGACAAATGGAGAAGGGTGACAAATGGAAAAAATTTATATCATGACATGGAATACCGAGCTGTATGTGGAATCGACCTCTTCGGTTTCAAATGAAAAATACAAGGCTGTAAAAGAGGTAGTCGAAAGGCATTTAGAGCAAAAAAACGCAGTTTGTTTTTTGCAGGAGATTCCCTATAAAAGCAGCAAACCCTGTAAAAGCAGCAAACCCTGGAAAGAGCACACGATCTTTTTTACGCTGAAGGAAGATTTCCCAGAAGAACAGTACGATATCATTTTTCATCTTACCAGTAAAAACCAGATAATGATGACCATTGCGATCGCCCGAAAAGGGATCATATCTCCGGTAGAAGATGGTAATTTTTCTACAAACCGAACCGTTACAGTGAGATATAAAAACACAGATCTGTTCATCACGGGGATCCATGCCGATAATGGAAAAGATAATAAAACTTATCTAACAAGATTGGATCAGTGCGGCTCGGCTGTTATTTTAGGTGATTTTAATGCGGGTGATTACCAAGAATCAGAAAACAGAGATGTTTTTAACAGCATTTTAAAAGGCCATAGATGTATATGCAGTGAAATTACCCGGTGGAGGTCAGGGCGTCCCACCCCCATCGATCATGTGTTTGTTGCCAACTACCTTTTGTCGAAATGCTCAAGGTGTGTTGTACATAAAGAGATCACTTGCTCCGATCATTACCCCATAACTTTTGAAATCGATTGGGAGTAAAGCATTTTTTACCGCTTCTTGATGATACCACTGTAGGAGGAACACCCATGAATGTCACCCTGATCGCCCACACCCCCGACCCGGAAAAAACGGTGGCCGCCGCCGCCAAGCTGTGCTACAGCCCCGCCTCCATTGAGACGGTGATGGAGGGCCTTACCCAGGAAAAGACCGAATCCTTTTTGACCATGCTGGGGGAGATCGGCCACCAGAGCCCTGTGGAGCACGCCTCCTTTACCTTTGGCATCGAAGGGGTCAGCCGGGCCCTCCTGGCCCAGATCACCCGGCACCGCATCGCCTCCTACAGCGTTCAAAGCCAGCGGTATGTGAAGGAAAGCAGCTTTGACTATGTCCTCCCCCCCCAGATCGAGGCGGTGCCCGAGGCAAGGGCCGAGTTCCTCCGGGCCATGGAGAACGCCCAGGCCTCCTACGAGACCATTGCCGCCATTCTGGCCCAAAAGCGCAGGGAGGAAAACCTGGCTAGGGGGATGGAGGAAAAGGCAGCCGCCCGGGCCGCCGAAAAAACCGCCATCGAGGACGCCCGCTTTGTGCTGCCCAACGCCTGTGACACCAAAATGATCGTTACCATGAACGCCCGAAGCCTGCAAAACTTCTTCCGCCACCGCTGCTGCAACCGGGCCCAGTGGGAGATCCGGGAGTGCGCCCGGCAGATGCTGGAGCTGGTGCTCCCCGTGGCCCCCACCCTGTTCGCCCACAGCGGTCCCCCCTGCGCCGATGGGGTCTGTCCCGAGGGGAAGATGTCCTGCGGCCAGGCCCAGGAGGTCCGGGCGGAGTACGCCGCGTTAAGGGAGAAATACTGCCATGGCTAAGGGAAAGCTTATTGTCATCGAGGGTCTGGATGGCAGCGGCAAGGCCACCCAGACCGGTCTCCTTTGCCGCAGCCTGGCAGAGGAGTGGGGGCACAGCTTCCGGCGCGTCTCCTTCCCGGACTACCAGGACCCCAGCTCCGCCCTGGTGAAGCTTTACCTGGCCGGGGAGCTGGGGGGCCTTTCGGAGGTAAACGCCTACGGGGCCTCCCTCTTTTACACGGTGGACCGGTACGCCAGCTATCTCCGTCACTGGGGGGAGGACTACCGCCGGGGCTGGCTCATTGTGTCCGACCGGTACGCCACCTCCAACGTGGCCCACCAAATGTCCAAGCTGCCCCGGGGGGAGTGGGACGGATACCTCCGCTGGCTGGAGGAAACCGAGTACCTCCGGGTAGGGCTTCCCCGGCCCGACCGGGTGGTTTACCTGGACATGGCGCCGGAGACCTCCGAAAGGCTGCTGTCCCGCCGCTACCAGGGGGACGAGAGCAAAAAGGACCTCCATGAGGCCGACCTGGCCTATCTTCTGAAATGCCGGGAGGCCGCCCTTTACGGGGCGGAACGGCTGGGCTGGGTGGTGCTCCCCTGCTGCAGCGGGGGGGACCCCTATCCCCCGGAGGAGATCGCCAAAAAGGTCTGGCAGGCGGTGCAGCCGGTTTTGAAGGGGGACAGCTAAATGGGCAAGGGGATTCTGATCTGCGGCTGCGATGGCTGCGGCAAGACCACCCTGGGACCGATCCTGGCGCAAAGGCTGGGGACACGGTTCCTGGACATCACGGTTTGCTGGAGGGATAGATCATGACCAGAGGAAAGGTCCCGGAGGTGCTGGCCCCCGCCGGGGATATGGAACGGCTGGAGGCGGCCCTCCGGTATGGGGCGGACGCAGTCTACCTGGGGATGGACCGGTTTACCATGCGCTCCGCCCCCAAGAACTTTACCCCGGAGCAGCTGGAAGCGGCCTGTAAAAAGGCCCATGCCCAGGGGGTACGGGTCTACTGCACCGTGAACACCCTGCTGAACAACAGCGAGGTAGAGGGCCTTCCCGCCTTTCTCCATACCGCGGCGGACTGCGGCGTGGACGCCTTTATCGCGGCGGATATGGGGGTGCTGATGCTGGCCCGCCGGGAGGTCCCGGAGGTGGAGGTCCACATCTCCACCCAGGCGGGGGTGACCAACTACCTCACTGCCCGGGAGCTGTTCGCCCTGGGGGCAAAGCGGGTGGTGCTGGCCCGGGAGCTGCCCCTTACCGAGATCCGGGGCATCCGGGAGAACACCCCGCCGGAGCTGGAGCTGGAGGTATTCGTCCACGGGGCCATGTGCGTCAGCTTCTCAGGCCGGTGCCTTTTGTCCAACTACTTCACCGGCCGGGATGGCAACCGGGGGGAGTGCGCCCAGCCCTGCCGCTGGCGGTACCACCTGGTGGAGGAGACCCGCCCCGGCCAGTACTTCCCCATTAGCGAGGAGGAAAACGGCACCTACATCCTCAACGCCAAGGACCTGTGCCTGCTGCCCCACCTGGACAAGCTCCGGGACGCCGGGGTGGACAGCTTTAAGATCGAGGGCAGGGCCAAGTCCGCCTACTATGTGGCGGTGGCCTCCAACGCCTACCGGTGTGCCGCCGGTCTTTTGGCGGGGGACCGGTACGACCCGCCCCAATGGCTGCTGGAGGAGCCGGAGAAGCTGAGCCACCGCCCCTATTCCACCGGTTTTCTGTTTGGCAGGCCGGAGGATGGCCAGAAGATCCCTGGGGGATACATCCGCACCTGGGAGGCCGCCGGCATGGTGGAGGGCTGGGAGGACGGGCGGCTCCTTTGCACCCAGCGGAACAAATTCCGCTTGGGGGACACCCTGGAGGCACTTCTCCCCGGCAAGCCCCCGGTGGAGATCCCGGTCACCGACCTGCGAAACGGGGAGGGGGAGCCCATCCAGGCCACCCCCCACGCCACCATGGCATTTTCCATCCCCTGGGGGGAGGCGCTGCCCCCTGGGACGATATTGCGGTTTATGCCAGGGGAGGGGGACCGGTCGTGACCGATGCCTTTCTGGAGCAAATTCCCGGCTGGTGGCACCGCTTCGGCGTCGTCCTTCTGTTCCAATGCTGCCGGGTCACTGACCCGGAGACCTGGCTTCCCCGGTACGACGGGGAACTGATCCTCGCTGATGAGCGGGAGAAGGTCCAGCTGCGTCTCACCCTTACGAATCTTCGGGGCGAGTGGGGGCTGACGGTGGGGGAGGTCATCTCCGGTCTGCAAATTTTAGATACCCGGGTGGATGGCTACGAGCAGGAGGCCCGGTATCACATCCGGGACTTTGAGGGCGGCGCCATTGATCTGTTTTGTCAGGATATCCGGGTGGAGGTTCTGGAGGAAGCGGACTGGTATCGGGGGTGAGGGGCCGCCTGGGGCGGCCTTTAGAGGGTCGAATGGACCGGCCTTATGGTCGGTCCATTCGAGGGGGGCTGAGGTTGCAAAACACCCCACTGGGGTGTATTTGCAGGTTAGCTGGGTGCGGGGCGAGCAGGCTTCTCCTTTCTTTTTCTATCGCAAAA
>JAAWEO010000018.1 GCA_022794295.1 Angelakisella sp.
GTGGTGGAAAGGCTCCAGGGGGCGGATTATGTCATGACCGGCAAGGCAAATATGGACGAATTCGCCATGGGCTCCTCCAGCGAGACCTCTTACTTTAAAAAGACTGCAAATCCCCACGACCTTACCCGGGTGCCCGGTGGCTCCTCTGGTGGCTCCGCTGCCGCGGTGGCGGCCGGGGAGGCGGTCCTTTCCCTGGGGAGCGATACCGGCGGCTCCATTCGCCAGCCAGCCTCCCTTTGCGGGGTCATCGGCCTGAAGCCCACCTACGGCTCGGTGTCCCGGTATGGTCTGGTGGCCTTTGCCTCCTCTCTGGACCAAATCGGCCCCTTCGGCCGGTGTGTGGAGGATGTGGCCGCCCTGTACCAGGTCATCTGCGGCAAGGACCCCATGGACGCCACCACCGCCCGCCGGGATTACCCCAACTTTACCGCCGCCCTGAAAGGGGAGGCAAAGGGCCTGCGCATCGGCATCCCCAAGGAGTACTTCGGCCCTGGGGTGGACCCCCAGGTGAAGGAAGC
The DNA here is from genome assembly GCA_022794295.1 of Angelakisella sp. Classification (GTDB taxonomy): domain Bacteria; phylum Bacillota; class Clostridia; order Oscillospirales; family Ruminococcaceae; genus Angelakisella. The sequence continues at coordinate 519 of JAAWEO010000018.1, forward strand.
GGTTTATGGCGCCCTCCGGGAGCTGGAGGGGGCGGGAGCGGTTTTGAAGGAGATCAGTCTGCCCGGCACCGATTACGCCCTTTCCGCCTATTACATCATTTCCTCCGCCGAGGCCTCCTCCAACCTGGCCCGGTTTGACGGGGTGAAGTACGGCTACCGCGCCGAGGAGTACGATGGGCTGATCGATATGTACGAAAAGACCCGGAGCCAGGGCTTCGGGGACGAGGTGAAGCGCCGCATTATGCTGGGGACCTTTGTTCTCAGCTCCGGCTACTATGATGCCTACTATAACAAGGCCAAGCTGTTCCAGAAGGCCCTCCGGGCCGAGTTTGCCGCGGCCTTTGAGGATTGTGACATCATCGCCACCCCCACCTCGCCCACCACCGCCTTCCGCCTGGGGGAAAACATCAACGATCCCCTGAAGATGTACGCTGCCGATGTCTGCACCATTGCGGTGAACATCGCCGGGCTTCCCGGCCTTTCGGTACCCTGCGGCAAGGTCCGGGGGCTGCCGGTGGGAATGCAGTTCATCGGCCCCCGCTTCTCGGAGGAGCGGCTGTTTGACGCCGCCTATGCCTTCCAGGGCATCCGGGGCGGCAGCCTTTGCAGCATTCCGGAGCTGGACTAAGGGGAGGGAAGAAGAATGAAATATATTACCGTCATCGGTCTGGAGGTCCACGCCGAGCTTTCCACCAGGACCAAGATTTATTGCAGCTGTAAAAACTCCTTCGGCTCGGAGGTCAATTCCAACTGCTGTCCCAACTGCACCGGGATGCCCGGGAGCCTTCCCACCCTGAACGAGAAGGTGGTGGAGTACGCCATCCGCATGGGGTATGCCACGAACTGCACCATCAACCCCGTCTGCAAGGCGGACCGGAAGAACTATTTTTACCCCGATCTGCCCAAGGCCTACCAGATCTCCCAGTTTGATATTCCCCTTTGTGAGCACGGCTATATTGACGCCGTGGTGGACGAGGAGGGAAATACCAAGCGCATCGGCATCACCCGCATCCATATTGAGGAGGATGCCGGCAAGCTGATCCACTCGGAGAGCTTTTCCGGCAGTTTGGTGGACCTGAACCGCTGCGGAGTCCCCCTGATCGAAATTGTCTCCGAGCCGGATATGCGCTCTGCCCACGAGGCGAAGGCATATTTGGATTCGATTCGGGCAATCCTCCAGTATCTGGATATCTCCGACTGCAAAATGCAGGAGGGCTCGATCCGGTGCGACGTCAACGTTTCGGTAATGCCGGAGGGCTCCACCCAGTTCGGCACCCGGTGCGAGATGAAGAATGTCAACGGCTTTTCTGCTGTGGAGCGGGCCATTGAGTACGAGGCCCGCCGCCAGATCGAGGTTCTGGAGGCCGGCGGTACCATCAGCCAGGAGACCCGGCGCTGGGACGACCTGGCGGGGAAGAATTACCTGCTGCGCTCCAAGGAGGATGCCCAGGATTACCGGTACTTCCCGGAGCCTGACCTGGGGGCCATTGTGGTGGACGAGGAGCTGCTGGAGGAGCTGAAGGAGACCATCCCGGAGCTGCCTGGGGCAAAGCTGCTGCGGTATATGAAGGGGACCGGCCTGCCCTTCTTTGATGCCAACCTTCTCTGTGAAAACCTGGACAAAGCGGATTATTTTGAAAAATGCCTGGCCCTGGGTCAGTGCCAGCCCAAGGCGGTGTCGAACTGGCTCTTGGGAGATGTTTCCCGTATTCTGAACGAAAAGAACAAGACCCTGGCGGATACCCGGCTCACCCCGGAAAAGCTTTGCGGGATGATCGCCCTTATTGAGAAAAAGATCATCTCCAACACGGCGGGCAAAACGGTGCTGGAGGAGATCATCTGGAGCGACAAAACCCCGGACCAGGTGGTAAAGGAAAAGGGCCTGGCCCAGATTAGCGACACCAGCGCCCTGGAGACCATTGTCCAAGGTGTGCTGGCTGCCAATGAGAAGGTAGTGGCCGATTACCACGGGGGAAAAACCAATGCCCTGGGCTTCCTGGTGGGGCAGTGTATGCGCCAGTCCAAGGGTCAGGGGAACCCGGCTGTGATTCGGGAGCTCCTTGAGAAAGCCCTGAAATAACGGCTGCGGCAGATAGGGAAAGGAGTGGAAAACGATGAACTGGCTGAACAAGCTGGAACGGAAATACGGACGCTTTGGCATCCCGAACCTGATGATGTATGTGACCTCCACCATTCTGGTATTCTATCTGCTGGAGTTGTTCGGCGGGGTGCCCCTTTACCGGTGGCTGAGCTTTAACCGGGAGCTGATCCTCCAGGGCCAGGTGTGGCGGGTCGTCACCTTCCTTTTTGTGGATTATTCCGGAAGCCTTTTTTCCATGGTGCTGATGCTCTATTTTTACTACTGGATCGGCTGCCGCCTGGAGTATGCCTGGGGGGACTTCCAGTTCACCCTCTACTATCTTCTGGGGACGGTGGGCGCGGTCATCGGGGGCTTCCTCCTGGGCTTTACCACCCCCACCTACCTGCACCTTTCCCTGTTCCTTGCCTATGCCTCCCTGTTTCCCGATGAAGAGATCCTGTTTATGATGTTTATTCCCGTTAAGGTGCGGTATATTGGCTACCTGGATTGGGCGATCTTTGCTATGGCGATCCTCTTCCAGCCCCTGGTGGGGAAGCTGGCGGCGGTGCTGGCCCTGATCAACTTTTTCATCTTCTTCTGGCCCTACATCTACGGGACGGTGCGCAATCACTTCCGGTACCGCAAGGTGCGCAACAACTTCCGCAACCAGATGCGCCGGAACAATGTGGTAAAGGGCCCCTGGGACGACCGCCGGAAATAAAAAACCATACCAATGGGAAAAGGACCTTTGCGGCAGCTGCTGCCCAAGGGTCCTTCTTTTTGTCATAAACCTGGACGACCCCCCATATACTGGAACTATCAACGGACAAGCGGCAGAAGGGGGAAGGAATGATGCGGGAACAGAAGCTGGCAGAGGAGTACGAAAAGGCCCTGTTTTACCTCCCGCCCACCCTGCGCGAGATCCTCCAGGGGGTGCCGGAGGGAGAAAAGAGCCGGATCCAGGAGGTCCGCCTCCGGGCGGGGCGGCCCCTTTCCGTCTTTGATGGCTCCACCAATCGCTTTGTTACCAGCCGGGGGGCCCTCACCTATGGGGGCGGCAGCGGCTTTTTGGTGGACCAGGGGCTGATCCAGGATGCGTTTGTCCGCCTTTGTGACTATTCGGTGCACACCCACCAGGGGGAGATGGAACGGGGGTTTGTTACCACCCCCAAAGGGGACCGGGTCGGGCTTTGCGCCAGCATTGTAAAGGACCGGGACGGGAATATCGCCTGCCGGGAGATCTCCTCCCTGAACCTGCGTATCTCCCGGGAAATACCCGGGGCAGGGCGGGAGCTTTGCCGCCGGTGGGACCTGAGCCGGGGGCTTTTGATCGGGGGAGGGCCGGGGACAGGGAAAACTACCATCCTCCGGGACCTGGGACGTTTTCTTGCTTCCGGGGAGTTGGGACCCTGCCGGAAGGTGGTTTTCATCGACGAGCGGTACGAGCTTTCCGCCATGTTCCGGGGGGTGCCCCGGCGGGACATCGGCCTTTGCGGCGAGGCCATCTGCGGCCTGCCCAAGGGGGAGGCCATGGAACAGGCGGTGCGGACCCTCTCCCCGGAATACATCCTCTGTGACGAGATCGGCTCCATGGGGGAGGTACGGGAGATTGCGGCCGGACTGGCCTGCGGGGTCCGGTTTTTGGTGACGGTTCACTGCGGTTCCCTGGAGGAGCTGCGCACCGGGCCCATTCCCCAGGCCCTAATGGATACCGGCGCCTTTGGAGGGGCGGTTCTTCTGGATTCTCCCGCCCGCCCCTCCCAGATCGCAGCGCTGCTGACAAAGGAGGAGTTTTACCATGGGAAAGGGGCTGGGACTGCTTCTGGTGTTCTTCGGCTGCACGCTGGCGGGGTGGGGGAAGGCCAGGGACCTGTCCCGCCGGGCCCATGAGCTGGAGCTGTGGCGGGAGTTCCTCTGTCAGTTTCGGGTCTGCCTGGAAACGACCCGGGCAGCGCCGGGAGAGATCGTCCGAATGCTTGAAAAGCAAAACTCCTTTACAGATATGGAGGGGCTGAAAACGATGGCCCTGGCCTTTCGGGAAAGCGGCAGCTTTGGCAGGGCGGCCGGAAAGCTGGCAGAGGCGGCGAAAACTCCCGGTCCGGCGGAAAATACCCTCCTTTCCCTGGGGGATGTTATCGGGATAAAGCCTTTGGAGGAGCAGCTTTCTGCCCTTCGGGCCGGAGAGCTGCTTCTGGAACGGGAAGCCCAGGAGGCCCGGGAAAAAACCAGGCGGTATGGCGGCCTTTGCCAACGGCTTGGCGTGCTGCTGGGGCTGCTGGCAGTTGTGGTGTTGGCATAACAAAGGACAAGAAAAGGTTGAGGTGCTGAAGCATGGACGTGGATCTGATTTTCCGAATTGCTGCCATAGGCATTATTGTTTCGGTGCTTTACCAGGTGCTGCTTCGGGCCGGAAGGGAGGAACAGGCTATGCTCACCTCCCTGGCGGGGCTGATCGTAGTGCTTATGATGATGATCCAGGAGATCAGCAACCTTTTTGACACGGTGAAAACGGTGTTTGGCCTATGACGGGGGAGTTGTTCGGGGTGGCAGTGTTCTGCATTACCGGGGCGGCCCTTTCCCTGGTGCTGCGCCAGTACCGCCCGGAGTACGCGGTTCTGGTTAGCTTGGGGTGCAGCGTTGTAGTGCTCCTTTGGGTCATTACAGGGGTGGCCCAGGTGATGGATGAATTGAACAGCCTGCTGGAAAACAGCCTTCTCTCCAGGGAGCTGGTCCAGGTGGTGATGAAGTGCCTGGGGGTCTGTATCCTCACCGAGCTGGCCGCGCAAACCTGCCGGGACGCCGGGGAAAACGCCATTGCGGCCAAGGCAGAGCTGGCGGGAAAGGTGACCCTGGTGCTGGTGAGCCTTCCTCTTTTCCAGCGCCTGCTCCAGGTGGCCGGGGAGCTTCTTGAGATCAGCTGAGGAGGACGTATGAAAAAAAACAGGATCCTTTGCTGTTTGCCGGTGTTTCTTCTAGGGCTTTTCCTTCTGGCAGTGACCGCCTACGGAACAGAATACGATTACAGGGGAGAGATGGACTCCTTTTTCCGGGAGGGCGGGCCGGGGGAATTGTTGGACAAGGTCCCGGAGGGGGCCCGGGACCTTTTGGACGGGGATGCTTCCGGAACGGTGTCTGACATGGTAGAGAGCTTTACACCAAGTGTTTTCCTGGAGAAAGTCTGGAGGACGTTTCGGGAGAACCTTCGTGCACCGGTGCGCCTTCTGGTTTCCCTGGCCGGTGTTTTGGTTCTTTGTGCCCTTCTGGAAAGCTTTGGGACCTCCTTTTCCTCCGGCGGGGTGGAGGCCGTTTTCGGTGTGATCGTCACCGTCTTTATCAGCAGCATCATTCTGGACCCCATTGTTGGCTGCATCATCGACGCCAGGGAGGTGATCCGGGACTTCGGGGTGTTTATTCTCACCTTTATTCCCGTGTTTGCCGGGCTGGTCACCGCCTCCGGCCAGCCGATGACCGGGGCCGCCTACAACCTGTTCCTGTTTTGGATGTGCCAGGTGACCGCCCGTCTGGTGACAGCGGTTTTCCTCCCCCTTCTCTGCGCCTATCTTGCCCTATCCCTGATTTCGGTGGTCTGTCCCAAGCTGGAGCTGGGCGGACTGGTGGGGGGCATCAAAACCTTTGTCACCTGGTCCCTGGGGCTGATCCTGACCGTTTTTATCGGCCTGTTGTCCATTCAGACGGTGGTGGCCTCCGGCGGGGACTCCATTGCTGCGCGGACCACCAAGTTTTTCATCGGCAGCATGATCCCTGTGGTGGGCGGGGCTCTTTCTGATCTGTTCGCGGCGGCCCAGGGGTGTATCCAGCTGGTGCGGGGGACCCTGGGGGCCTTCGGCATTCTGATTACCGCCCTCACCTTTCTGCCGGTGCTGATTCGCACCGGGACCTGGTATCTCACCCTTTCTCTGGGGAGGATCATCAGCGAGCTTTTTCATCTGCCCCAGATCACAAAGCTGTTAAAAGCCCTGTCATCCACCCTGGGCATTATTATGGCAGTGCTTTTGTACGACGCCCTTTTGGTGATCATCTCTACCACCCTGCTGATCGTCACCTTTCGGGGGGGATAGAAAGGAGGGCCTATATGGACGAGGTACACCGCTGGGTTTTTACCATCTGCTGCGGCACCCTTCTTTGCGGGGTGGTCTCGGTGCTCCTTCCCAGCCGGGGGATGGAAAAGCTGATGCAGATGGTCCTGGGGCTTTTTATGCTATGCTGCATTCTCCTGCCGGCGGAGCAGCGGCTGCGGCTCCCCCCTTTGGAATTGGATGAGGCCGGGGCAGCGGCGGAGCGGGCAGCAGAGGAGGTCACCGGATATTTTCTGAGGAGCACCGTGGCAAAAGGGGAGGAGGCACTGAGAAAAGAAGCGGCAAAAGAACTTGGGGAATCTGGCATAAAGGAAGGGGACATCCAAATATACATAGAAGCAGACGAGGAAGAAGGGGCCGGGGGCTCCGGGGAAGGGGCCTCCCCGGGCTTTACCGCCAGGGTCCGTCTGCCCAAGGAGATGGAGAACCGGGACGGAGAGCTTCGGGAACGGTTGGAAAAAAGGCTGGGCATTGCTGTCCGGCTGGACTACAGTGAGGAGTGACCATGAAGGAACAGCTCATACTGAAAATCGGCAAATACCGGCTGAACCTAAGCACCTTGGTGTTTTTCCTGGGGCTTGCAGGGATCCTGCTGATCGGCCTTTCCTCCTGGCTTCCAGCAGGGGGCGGGGGAGAGAAGCACACCGGTGTACAGGAAGCGGATGCCAAGGCCTACTCCGCCCAGCTGGAGGAGCGGCTCACCGCTATTTTACAGGAGATCGACGGAGTGGGAACTGCCCGGGTAATGGTGACCCTGGAAAACGGCTATCAAAAGGTCTATGCCCGTTCCGAAAAGACCAACAACGATCTTTTGGAGGACATCCGGGCCGGCGATGAAAAAAAGACCCAGGAAAAGCAAACCACTGAGCAAACCTATGTTCTGGTGGACGGGGCGGGGGGGAAGGTCCCCCTGGTTACCGCCCAGCTGGAGCCGGAGATCAAAGGGGTTGTGGTGGTTTGTGAGGGGGGCGGTGACCCCCAGGTGGCGGGAAAGGTGGTGGATACAGTGAGGGTAGCCCTGAACATATCCTCTGCCAGGGTCTCGGTTTCCCGGCTGGCTGCCGGAGGCGGATAAAGAACCCGGCGCAAAATAAAAGGAAACAATTCCATGGAGGTTTTGCAGCTATGAAAATGAACATGATCATCAGCAAGAAGCACATTGTCCTTTCCGCCCTGGTGCTGGCGCTCAGCGTGGCCGTATACCTGAACTGGGAATATGTCAAGACCAATGGTGACAGCTTCGAAAGCACCAGCAAGGTCGCGGTGGACGGTGCCGTGGATGGCGCTGTGGACGGGATGACTGGCCCTGTCCTGGGAGAGGGCGGCGCCGATGAAACCGCTGCCTATGGCGAGGCCTACTTTGCCGAGGCAAAGCTTTCCCGCACCAAGGCCCGGGACGAGGCTGCCGACGCCCTGAAGTATATGCTGGAGGACGCCAACCTTACCACCGACCAGATGACACAGCTCACCATGGAGGCCGCCGCCATTGCAAAGTCCATTGAGACCGAGGGCAAGATCGAAAACCTGATCAAGGCGAAGGGCTTCCAGGAGTGTATGGTGTATCTGGAAAACGATAAGATCGATGTGCTGGTAAAGTGCACCGATATGACGGACAGTGAGGCCGCCCAGATCAAGGACGTTATTCTGGGGGAAGTAGAGGTGCCGGACAGCAACATCTCGATCATCGAGATCCAGTAAAAAACAAAAATAAGAGGTTGTACTGCTGCGAAAATGTGGTATAATATCCTAAGGAATGGATATTATACCATTTTTTTGACGGTGCTTTTCCCGCCCGGACGGGAGCTGCCCAAACTGGAGGTAACGAAATGTCTGAACAGAAGTATGTTTCCAATGCAGGGAGCCTGAAAATCTCCCAGGAGGTCATCGCCTCCATCGCCGGATACACCGCCACAGATATGGAAGGGGTCACCGCCCTGGCCCCTGTTCCTGCGAACATCAGCGGCTGGCTGGAGCGTCAGCCCCTGCGGCCCATTACCATCCAGCTGGAGGATGGGGTGGCGGTTATCGATATCCGCCTGCGGGTCAAGCACGGGGTGAAGATCCCGGAGCTTTCCAAAAAGCTCCAGGCAAATGTTAAGGAAGCGGTGCAGAATATGACCGGTGTGGTGGTCTCCAAGGTGAACCTCCAAATCGCCGGAGTGGATTTTGAGGATACTGCGGAGGCCGCAGAGACGACGGAATAAAAAAGCGGAGGCTACCCCCTCTCTGAAGAGATGAAGGAGAGGGGGCGGTTTTGTTTTTCTTGTGGAGGGAGTATGGCACAGATCACCAGAAGGGAAGCCAGAGAGCAGGCCTTTGCCCTGGTTTTTGAAATGATTTTTCACGATGCCCCTGTGGAGGAGCTAATAGACGGTGCGGCACAGTGCCGGGATATCACCGTGGACCGCTATGCCCGGGAGGTGGCGGAAACGGTGCGGGCCCACCGGGACGAGCTGGACGACGTCATCCACCGCTTTTCCACCAAATGGAAGTTGAACCGCCTGCCCAGGGTGACCATTTCGATCCTGCGCATGGCTGTCTGCGAGATCGCCTTTTTGGGGACCCCGGTGGGGGCGGTGATCGATGAAGCAGTGGAGCTCACCAAAAAGTACGGCGGGGATGATGACCCGGCCTATGTCAACGGGGTGCTGGGCGGATATGCCCGGAGCCTTGCTGCCCCGGAAAAAAGCGGGGAGGCGGAAGTTGAATAGACCGTATTTTCTGGGGATCGACACCAGCAATTACACCACCTCGGCAGCAAAATACGAGCCAGAGAGCAGCACTGTCTGCCACAGAAGGAAACTCCTCCCGGTGCAGGAAGGGGAGCTGGGCCTGCGGCAGAGTGATGCTCTTTTTCATCATGTCCGCCAGCTGCCGGAGGTGTTGGGCAGCCTGATGGAAGGGGAGGGGGAGCGGCCCCTGGCTGTCTGCGTCTCCGACCGTCCCCGAAGCCTCCCCGATTCCTACATGCCCTGCTTTCTGGCGGGGAAAACAGTGGGACAAGCGGTTGCACAGGTAAACGGGATCCCGTGCTACACCACCTCCCACCAAAATGGGCACCTGGCGGCGGCCCTCCTTTCCGCAGGGCGGATGGATCTTGCAGAAAAGCCCTTTCTGGCCTTCCATGTTTCCGGGGGGACCTTTGAGGTGCTTCTGGTGGCCCCGGACCGGGAGGTTTTTGCGCCGAAAATCCTGGCTGGAACCCGGGATATCAGTGCCGGGCAACTGATCGACCGGGTGGGACAGCTTTTGGGCCTGGGCTTTCCCGCAGGTCCCCGGGTGGAGGAGCTGGCCCTTCGGGGAAGGTGGGAGAAAAAGCACATTCCCGCGTTTCAGGGCCGTGACTGCTGCCTTTCCGGGATGGAGAACAAGGCCCGGCAGCTTTTGGAGGCCGGGACCTCTCCGGAGGATCTCTGCCGTTTTGTGTTGGGGCATATTTCCGCTGTTCTCTGCCGTATGGCGGCAGAGGCCCTGGAGGAGCAGGGGGACCTGCCCCTGGTCTTTTCCGGCGGGGTGATGTCCAACTCCATCCTCCGGGAGGACCTGTCCCGGAGGTTCCGCTGCGCCTTTGCCTCTCCGGAGCTTTCGGCGGATAACGCCGCCGGCGTGGCTCTGATCGGCAGTCTTTTGTATGCCAGGAAAAAGGGGGAAGGCTGATGGCAGCGGGCTTTCAGATCCTTACCGTCACCCAGCTTTGCCGGTATGTCAAATCCCTGCTGGAGGAACAGCGGGTGCTGGCCGATGTGATGGTAAAGGGCGAGGTGGTAAACCTTACCTACAGACAGTCCTCCGGCCACCTGTACTTTTCCATCCGGGACGAGGGCGGGCTGATCCGGTGTGTTATGTTCAGCCGGTATGTCCAAAACCTCCGGGACCTCCCGGAGGATGGCTCCGCCGTTTTGGTTCGGGGGGCCGCGACCCTGTATGAACGGGACGGAGCCTTTCAGATCGTGGTCTACGATATCCAGTCCCTGGGGGAGGGAAGGGGAAAGCAGGACCTGGAGGCCCTGAAAAAGAAGCTTCTGAAGGAAGGGCTCTTTGCCCCCGAGGGAAAGCGCCCGCTGCCCAAAGCCCCCCATACCATCGGAGTGATCACCTCCCGGGAGGGGGCGGCCTTTCCGGATATTGTCCAGGCTTTCCGCCGCCGGGGATATGCCGGGAAGCTGATCCTTTATCCCTGTACCGTTCAGGGGACGGAGGCCGCGCCCTCGATCCTTCGGGCCCTCCGGCAGCTGGAGAAAGAGGGGCTTTGCCAGGCGGCGGTTATCTCCCGGGGCGGGGGCCCTGCCGGGGATCTTTCCGCCTTTAATGACGAGGCTTTGGCCTATGGGGCCTATAACTGCCCGGTGCCGCTGGTCTCTGCCGTAGGGCACCAGATCGATGTTTCCATTCTGGACCTGGTGGCGGATGCCCGGGCGGCCACCCCCACCGCTGTGGCGGAGCTTCTCATTCCGGACCGGGAGGCTCTCCGCCAGCAGGTAAAAGGCCTTCGGGAGCTTCTCCAGGGCCGGGCGGCGGAGCAGGTGCGCCGGAAAAAGCTGCAGCTTTTCCAGGAAATGCGTCTGCTTTCTGCAAAATCTCCCCGGGAAAGACTGGAAAAAAATAGACAAAGGCTCGAGTTTTTGGTAAGATTATTAATAGATGCGGAAAAACGGAAGATCCAAGGGACCAGAGGCCGTGTTTTTCACCTTCTCCGTCAGCTGGAGCTGCTGAACCCTGCCGCTGTTATGTGCAAGGGGTATTCCATCACCATGGCGGAGGGGAAGGCCCTGACCACAGTGGAGGGGCTGGTCCCCGGACAGGAGCTTGTGACCCTGCTGGCGGACGGAGAGATCATCTCCACCGTCCGGTCCTGCGGCAGAAATGAGGAGAACAATGGAAGAAAAAGTGACCATTGAACAGTCCCTCCGGAGGCTGGAGGAGATCGTGGGGCGCCTGGGAGAGGATACAGTCAGTCTGGAGGATTCCCTGGCTCTTTTTTCCGAGGGGATGACCCTTTCCCAGCAGTGCATGAAGCAGCTGGAGGAAGCGGAGCTGATAATTGAAGAGCACAGCGTATCATAAGAAGGGGCCGGTTCCGGAAGGCGGCAGGCGGAGACGTTGTGGGGGTTGCCTGTATCCTTTCTGCCGCTGGCAAGAACGGACAGGGCCGGTGAGTGCGGTCATGAAAAGGAGGCCTTGTTATGGGCGGCTATGGAAAGCAGTTTGATGAATACTACAAGGCAGTGGAAACCGCGCTGCCGGAATACCTCCCCCGGGAGGAGATCCTCCAGAAGACGGTCCAGGAGGCTATGGCCTACAGTCTTCTGGGAGGGGGGAAGCGGATCCGGGCGGTTCTCTGCCTGGCCTGCTGCCGCCTTTGCGGCGGAACCCTGGAGGAGGCCATGCCCTTCGCCTGCGCCCTGGAGATGGTCCACGCCTATTCGCTGATCCACGACGACCTCCCGTGTATGGACGACGACGACCTGCGGCGGGGAAAGCCCTCCTGTCATATCCAGTATGGGGAGGCTATGGCGGTGCTGGCCGGGGATGGCCTGCTGACCCTGGGCTTTGAGACGATGCTGGGGCAGTATTTTACCGGGAAATATCCCCCCCAGCGGGTGGTGAAGGCCGCCGCGGAGCTGGCCAGGGCCATTGGCACCGGCGGGATGATCGGCGGCCAGGTGATTGACATAGAGCACGAGGGAAAGCCCATTACCGGGGAGGAGCTGAACCTTCTCCATTCCCTGAAAACCGGGGCGCTGATCCGGGCCAGTGCCAAAATCGGCTGTATTCTTGCAGGGGCCCCGGATGATGTTGTCGCCCGGGCGGATCAATATGCCAAAAACCTGGGTCTGGCGTTCCAGATCACCGATGACCTGCTGGATATCACCGCCACTGAGGAGACTTTGGGAAAGCCCATCCACAGCGACAGGGACAGCCAAAAGACCACCTATGCCACCCTTTACGGGCTGGAAAAATCCCGTAAGATCGTCAGGGAGCTGGTGCTGGCGGCCGACCTTGCCATTAAGGGCTCCGTCCTTGACGATCCCTTTCTTTACCAGCTGGCAGACCGGCTGGCCCAGCGGGACCGCTGACCGGTCCGGGAAATTACAAAACGATTCGGAAGTAGGAAAAGCCATGGATACATTTTGGAGGACCATCACCAGCAACTACATTATCAATGTTGGCGTTACGTCCTGGTTCAGCGCCCAGCTGATCAAGACCATCCTGACCTGGTTCCAGTTTCGGGAGCTGCGGGCAGAGCGCATGTTCGGCGCGGGGGGGATGCCAAGCTCCCACTCCGCCCTGGTCTGTTCCATGACCCTGGCTATGGCAAAGCTGGTTGGCTTTGATTCCCCCATTTTCGGTCTCACCTTTGCCTTTGCCATGGTGGTGATGTACGATGCAATGGGGGTGCGCCGTGCAGCTGGGGAGCAGGCCAAGGTGCTGAATAAGATCATTTTCAGCCGGGCCTTTGATCTGCTCAACGAGGAAATTGAACAAAGCTTCCCCAGCCAGGAGGGGGAGGAGCGGCCGGAGGGGAGTGACCAGCAGAAGGAGCTGAAGGAGTACCTGGGCCACACCCCCCTGGAGGTGCTGGGAGGGATGCTTCTGGGGGTCCTGATCGCTTCGGTGATGTCCCCGCCCGGAGTGTAGGAGGGCTTGCAGATGAAAGAGCGTTTGGACGCCGCTGTTGTGGCCCGGGGGCTGGTGAGCGGCCGGGACCGGGCCAAGGGCATCATCATGGCCGGGCAGGTCTATGTGGATGGTCAAAAGGCAGATAAGCCCGGCCAGCAGGTGGACGAGCACAGCCGCATCGAGATCCGGGGGGAACAGCTCCCCTTTGTGAGCCGCGGGGGACTGAAGCTGGAAAAGGCCATGGAGACCTTCGGCCTTTCCCTGGCCGGGATGATCTGTGCCGATATTGGAGCCTCTACCGGGGGCTTCACCGATTGTATGCTCCAAAAGGGGGCGGAAAAGGTCTATGCCATCGATGTAGGGTATGGTCAGCTGGCCTGGAAGCTTCGCACCGACCCCCGGGTGGTGAACCTGGAGCGGACCAACATCCGTTATGTCACCGGGGAGCAGATCCCGGAGGAGCTGGACTTTCTTTCCATCGATGTTTCCTTTATCTCCCTGGAGCTGGTGCTCCCGGTGGCCTTCCGCCTGCTGAAGCCGGGGAGCAAAATGGTCTGCCTGGTCAAGCCCCAGTTCGAGGCAGGCCGGGAGAAGGTAGGGAAGAAGGGGGTGGTCCGGGATCCCGCTGTCCACGAGGACGTGATCCGGAAGGTGCTGGACACCGCCCTTTCCCTGGGCTTTTCTCCCCAGGGGCTCACCTTTTCCCCGGTAAAGGGGCCGGAGGGGAACATTGAATACCTGCTGCTGCTCCAGCGGGAAGGGCCTGCTCCTGTGGTCACAGGAGAGGACGCCGGCCGGGTGGTGGCGGAGTCCCACGCCCAGCTGGACCACAACGGAGGTCGCTGACCAATGCGTATTTACCTGATGCCCAACTTTACCAAGCCCCGCACCTGGGAGCTCCTGTCGGAGCTGTGCCGCCGGATGGCGGGTCTGGGGATCACCGCTGCCGCCTCGGAGGAGGACCGGCAGGCCATGGCCGCGATGGATATCGGCCCGGTGGAGCCGGGGCTGGATGCCGCCGGCTGCGACCTGATCCTCTCCATCGGGGGGGATGGGACCATAATCCACAGCGCCTGGCGGGCTGCCCTGGCAGGGAAGCCGGTGGTGGGGGTGAATTTGGGGCGGCTGGGCTTTTTGGCCCAGATCGAGCCGGAGGAGCTGGAGGGATACCTTCTGCGCCTGCAAAAGGGGGACTACCGCAGGGAAAAGCGGTTTGCCATCCAGGCGGGATTTCCCCGGGAGGAGGACTGCCTGCCCTTTGCCCTCAATGATATTGTTTTTTCCAAGGCCCCGGAGCAGAACCTGGCAGATTTCGAGATTTTCTGCAACGGCAGGCTGATCGACCATTACTATGCCGACGGGGTGATCTTTTCTACCTCCACCGGGTCCACCGCCTACGCCCTTTCCGCCGGAGGCCCGGTGATGGACCCCTCCCTGGAGGCCATTCTTATGGTGCCTATCTGTCCGCATTCCATCGCCATACGGCCCATGGTGTTCGGCGGGGAGAAGACCATCTCCCTGCGCTCCAGCGGGGCCCTTCAGGCTGTGGCAGACGGGACCCGGCGTTCCTTTCTTTCGCCGGGGGTCACCGCGGTCATCGGGCGCTCCAGCCTGGAGCCGGAATTTATCTCCTTTGGGGAGCACGAGTTCTTCGAGATCCTGACAGCCAAAATCAAGCAGAGGAGTTGAAGCTCCGTGAAAAGCCAACGGCAGGAAAAGATCCTCAGCATTATCCAAAGCCATACCATCACCACCCAGGAGGAGCTGCAAAGCCATTTGCAGGAGGCCGGCTTTCATGCCACACAGGCCACCATCTCCCGGGATATTAAGGAGCTGCGTTTGGTGAAGGCCCTTTCCTCCGCGGGGAATTACTACTATACGACCCCCGTGCAAAAAGAGCCGGAGGCCACCGTCCTCAACATCGATTTTGTCTTTCTGGAGTCCATCCGGTCGGTGGACTTTGCAGGAAATTTTGTGGTGGTAAAGTGCTACGCCGGTATGGCCAACGCCGTCTGTGTGGCGGTGGACACCGGCACCTGGGATGGTCTGGTGGGGACCATTGCCGGGGACGACACCATTTTCCTGCTGCTGCGGACCCAGCGCCAGGCGGAGGAATTCGCGGAGTTTCTCCGGGAGCTCGTGGCAAAGGCGAAGGCCTCCCGGCGGCAGATAGGGAAGGACTGACCCCAAAATGAAGATTCATAGAAAAAGGTGGGTGACCCGAAATGCTTTCCCAGCTTTATATTGAAAATATTGCGGTGATCCGGCAGGCGACCATTGAGCTGGACCGGGGCTTCAACGCCTTCACCGGGGAGACCGGCGCAGGAAAGACCATCCTGATCAGTGCCATCAATGCGGTGCTGGGGGCCCGAACCTCCCGGAGCATCATCCGCAGCGGGGAGACCCGGGCGGTGGTCTCTGCCCTGTTTACCAATGTCCCGGGGGAGGTGGTCCGCCAGGTGGAGGAGCTGGGCTACACCGCCGAGGATAACCAGCTGATGATCCACCGGGAGATGGATGCCGGGGGAAGCGGCAGCTGCCGCATCAACGGGCGCCCGGCCACCACCGCCCTTCTGCGCCAGATCGCCTCCCTTCTGATCGATATTCACGGCCAGCGGGACAGCCAGGAGCTGCTCTCCGCTGAAAAACACATGGCCTTTGTGGATGGCTTTGGGGAACTGGAGGCGGATCTGGCTGCCTACCAGGCTGTGTACCGGGAGCTTACCGCTGCCCGGGAAAAGCTGGAAAGCCTTCAGATAGACGAAAGCTATAAGCTCCAGCGTCAGGATATGCTCCAGTACCAAATCGGAGAGATCGAAAGCGCCAACCTGGTCCCCGGGGAGGAGGAGGAGCTCCTGGCCCAGCGGGAGATGATCCGCAACGCCGAGAAGATCACCGGGGCCCTGGGGGCCAGCTATGACCTTCTCACCGGAGGGGAGGAGGGGATCGGGATCGTTTCTTCTCTGGAAAGCCTGGGGGAGGAGCTGGACACCGCCTCCCGGTTTATTGAGGACCTGGGGGAATACCAGGGAAAGGCGGAGGACCTGCGGTATGAGCTGGAGGAGCTGGCCTCCGCCATCCGGGGGTATTTGGACGACTACAACTTCGATCCCCGGCAGCTGGACCGGCTGGAGAGCCGCCTGGACCTGATTCACCGCCTGAAAAAGAAATACGGAGAGACTATCGAGGAAATTTTAGAATACTATGAAAAAAGCTCCCAGGAGCTGGACGAGCTGGTCTGCTCCGACGAACGGGCGGAACAGCTCCGGGCCCAGGTAGAGCAGCTTACCGCCCAGGCGAAGAAGCTGGCCGGTATCCTTAGCGAAAAGCGCCGGGAGGCGGGGGAGAGGTTCATTGAAAGCATCCAGAAGGAGCTTGCCTATTTGGACATGCCGGGGGTGCGCCTCACCCTGAATCTTACCACCCGGGAGCTGGGCCCCAGCGGCCAGGACGGGGTGGAGTTTTTCATTGCCGCCAACCCAGGGGAAGCGCCAAAGCCCCTTTCCAAAACCGCCAGCGGCGGCGAGCTGAGCCGGGTAATGCTTTCCATTAAAAATGTGCTGGCAGGCCGGGGCGGGGTAGGGACGGTGATCTTCGACGAAATCGACACCGGGGTCAGCGGCCGGGCGGCCCAGAAGATCGGTCTCAAGCTGGCCCAGGTGGCCCAAAGCCGCCAGGTGATCTGTGTCACCCATCTGGCCCAGGTGGCGGCCTACGCCGGGCACCACAACCGCATCTACAAAGAGGTGGAGGGGGAACGCACCTACACCCATGTGGAGGCTCTGGACCGGGAGGAACGGGTCCGGGAGCTGGCCCGGATCAATGTGGGGGAGAACATTACCGGCATCGCCATGGAAAGCGCCCGGGAGATGCTTACCCTGGCGGGAAACTGACCATGTGGCCCTACCAAACGGTGACCCGGCAGCAGCTGGAAAAAAAGAAAGACCTGGTGGAACGGCTCCTGATGCGTCTTGGAGCTGTTCCCACTGATTTGGGAACACCCCACCCTGTCTCCAGCTATGGGGCGGGGGTGGAGGAGACCTTCCTCTCCCACCGCACTGTCTACCGGTTTGGAGACAGCTTCTGCCGGGTGGATGAACTGCTGTTCCGGGAGAAGCCCTTCCTGGTGGTGGAGTGTGCCGGCCGGGAGGAGGAGGTCCAAAACAACACCATGGAGGACACCGGTCCTTTCCCCTGGGATTTGGGGGAGGAGGAGATTTTGGCGGAGCTCCGGGAGCTTTTGGCAGAAGACGAGAAATGGACCAGTTGAGTGGAATGGAACCCACCTGAGAATGAGCTGCGATTTTATACACAGCAGTTTTATTTCACAAAAAGGAACTGCACAGCAACGCCGGAAATGACAGGGAAAAGGAGGGGACAGGAATGGGCACCTATCAGATGGAACAGGGCTGGTGTTTTACTGCTCCTGACGGTTGGATCGCCCAACAGGACAGCGTGGACCGGCATTATCTGTTTTACCCCAAGGACAGCGACCTGACGCTGCACATGACCCCTTGGCGGGTGGAAAAGGATGGGCAGCCCGCTCCGGCGGAGGTGATGATGGGGGCCTTTCTCCGTGGCATCCCGGAGGACGCGGTACCCATCAGCGGATTGGCCTGCCGCCTGGAAAATTTCGCTGTAAAGGGATTTGCTTTCTGGCGAAAGGAACAGGGGCAGAGGGTCTACTGGAGGCTCATTGGGTACTACAAACCGGGGGAATTGCTGTCAGTGGGGATCTTTGGCACCTTGGAACAGGAATGTGACCAGGCGCTGGAGCTGCTCGCCGGATTACAAAAGCGTTGAGGGACAAAAATGGTGATCTTGTTTTTTTCCGGAACAGGGAACTCCAGGTTCCTGGCAGAACAGTTTGCGCAGCGAATGGATAAAAAGGCCTACAGCATCGAAGAAGATCTGGATTTTGATAGCTTGCTGCGGGAGGAAGATACCATAGCGGTCTGCTATCCTGTATACGGCTCCTGTGTCCCCCGGATCATGAGGGAATTTGTCTTGCAGTACAGACCATATTTCGAGACAAAAAGGATTATCATCTTCTGCACACAAATGCTGTTTTCGGGAGATGGCGCAAGGGCATTTGCAAGGCTTATTCCAGGCTGTGATGACCGGGTCATTTATGCGGAACACTTTTTGATGCCTAACAATATCTGCAATTTCTTCCTGTTCCCCATCAGGGAAAAAGATGTGGCAGAAAAAAAACAAAAGGCGCTGAAAAAGCTGGACCGGGTCTGCTATAATATTAAAAACGGCGTTGTGAAAAGGAGGGGCTGGAACATCCTTTCCACCCTTTTGGGAAAAACACAGAATATCGCTTTTCCAAAGCTGGAGGAAAAGGGGCGGTCCTCCTTTACAACAGACGAAGACTGTACCGGCTGTGGGCTTTGTGTGAAACGCTGCCCCGCCCATAATCTGGAAATGACCGGCAAAAAGGTGATGCAAAAGGGGAATTGCATCCTTTGCTATCGCTGTGTAAACTTATGCCCCAGGCAAAGCTGTACCGTCCTGATCCATACAAAACCGAAGAAGCAGTACAGGGGGATAAAAGAAGCGGAGAAAAGGTCTTGACAGAGAGGGGACTTTCCACTATAATCGTAGAAAATGGCTGAGAAGGGAACTCAGTACCGTCGGGATTTCGGACTTTCAGAGAGCTTTTGGCCGGTGAAAAAAAGCAGTCCGCCTGTATGGGAATTACCTCCCGGAGCCGCCGCCCGAAGGAGAGAGTAGGGTAGGCCGGGCGCGACCGTTATATCGCGGGAGTTTCCCCTGGGGAACTCTGTAAGGGCGTCCCGGTGACGGTGCGCCGAACTGAGGTGGTACCACGGATCTTTCCGTCCTCTGTGCCCTTGGGCACGGGGGGCGTTTTCTTTTGTCCGTGCAAAATCGGAGAAAGGAGAAGGGGGATGTCCCGAAAGAAAGCCTATCGTCTGGTCAGGACCGCCTTTGTCTACCTGTACTTCGACTTGGCGATCCTGACGCTGGCCCTGGTGATGGCGGTCCGTTTTTGGGAGCAGTCCCCAGCCCGGTTCTTCCTGGCCTTTTGGGCGGCCAATTTCGCTGCGGCCCTTTGGGCAAAGCGGAAGCTGATCCTGGATCTGCTGGAGGGACGGATCGAGACCTTCCGGGGGCAGATTGACCACCGGGAAAATGCGGGTTCCCTGCGGTG
>JAAWEO010000019.1 GCA_022794295.1 Angelakisella sp.
ACCAGATGAGCTAAACCCGCAGATGGTGGCTCCGACTGGAATCGAACCAGTGACACGGGGATTTTCAGTCCCCTGCTCTACCAACTGAGCTACAGAGCCAAAAATGGCGACCTGGATGGGGGTCGAACCCACGACCTCTAGCGTGACAGGCTAGCGTTCTAACCAACTGAACTACCAGGCCATATATGGTGGGAACAACAGGGCTCGAACCTGTGACCCTCTGCTTGTAAGGCAGATGCTCTCCCAGCTGAGCTATGCTCCCATGCTGTCGGAAGTCCCCGGAAAAAGCCGGGCCTTCAAGCGACGAGTGTTATTTTATCATAATCACATTCCAATGTCAACCCATTTGAAGCAGTTTCCGATATTTTTTGCAAAAAAATCCGGGGACTGTACCCTGTTAAATACTTCGGGGCATTTCTTCCCCTCTGTGTCGAAAAATAAGGATGCCGGCTGCTGCCGGAAAGTTCATTCCAGAAGAAGGAGAACACCATGAACGAAGAAAAACTTTTGGAGGAGATCTACCAGAACGCCAATACCGGCATCTACTCCATAGAGACCATCCTGCCCAAGGTGGAGGACAGCCGTGTTTCCGATGAATTGATCTCTTACCAGGGCAAGCTGGGACGGATCGCCCAGAATGCCCGCCAGATGATGGCCCAGAAGGCCATGGACCCCACCGAGACCGGGGTCATGTCCAAAATGGGTATCTGGACCGGGGTGCAGATGAACACCCTTCAGGACAAAAGCTCCTCCCACATTGCGGACATGGTGATCCGGGGGAATACCATCGGCATCACCAAAATGACCCGGGAGCTGAACCAAGCCCTGGCGGAGGACCCCCGGGTGCGGAGACTGGGGGAAGAACTGGTCAACACCCAGCGCAGAAACATTGAGACCCTGAAAAAATACCTTTAAGGAGGCGCCACCATGTGCCACAAAAACCCAAAGCCCCGGGACGGGGAGCCCTTTCTTCTCCATGGAAACCAGGCCAGAATCGACCAGGGGGGCCGCATAGGCCATGCCTATGCCACCAATGCCCTTACCCAATACGACCTTCCCACCGGGGAGGGCTGGAGCGAGGAAAGCGACCAGGCTGTGGAGGACGCCAAGCGGCGGGTGGATGAAAACAAAAAGTAAGGGGGCCTGGGGCCCCCTTTTTCTGTCAGCCGGCGGCGGCTTTTTCCACCGTTTGGGTCTCGAAAAGGATGCGGCAGGAATACCGATCTTCGCGGTCATATTCGCAGATGGTCCAGGGGATGGAAACAGCTCCGTCCTCCACCGTCAGGGAAAAACGCAGCAGGCCGCCCAGGCTTGACTGGAAGGGAATACCGGTGTCAAAGTCTGCCAGCCGGTTCCCGTCTGCGTCATAGACCGCCAGCCGGTAGGTGTCGGTGGAATCGCGGCCATAATAGAAGCCACTCTGAAAATCGGTGTAGGTGCCATAAAGAATGGCGTACTGTCCCACTTCCCTGTCATACCCCAGGCCAAGGAGCAGCTCGTTTTCTCCCAGTTCCAGGGGGAAAGGCAGCGCTGTGGGTGTTGTAAAGCTGTACCCCGTCAAAGTCGTGGACCCACAGGCGGTTTTCATCCAAAAAGGAAACATAGGGGCCGCCGCCGTACATCCCCCCGGAGTTGACAACAAAGCGAATCCTTCCGGTTTGGGTGTCGTAAAGGGCGTTGGTCCAGTAAAACACATCGCCCCCTCCGTCGGGGCTGGCTGCTGCAAGGATGTATCTGCCATCGGGACTGCGCCGGTCCGGGTTTTCCAAATCCTCCGGGTCCAGATCCTCCAGCCGCAGGAGGTGCTCCAGCTCCACCCTTTTCCGGTCAAAGTCCATTGTGATCTGAACACGGGTGTAGTCCCCGAACAATGTAACCCTGCGGCGGTCCGGCTCCCAGTCCCAGGTAAGCTCCTCGCTGTAGCTGAACATGGGGTGAATGCCTTTGATCGTGCCGGTAAAAAAACAGACCGGCTCCGCGCCCTCATCCTCCCAGATACACAGGCCATCGTTGCCACTTTCCGGAGCCCGCAGGGCAAAAAGCCCATCGAAGCGATGAAAGGATGCCGTTACCGTGCCATTTTTCCCCCAGATGGCGTCGGCTGTGTATAGCTTCCCTGTGGCCCGGGAAAAAAGCTGGGTCTGGTTTCTGTCACTGAATAAAACATACCCTTCCTCCAATGGAACAGGAAGGATTTTTGGGGGCCTACGATATTCCAGCTCCCCTCCGTTTTTTTTCACCCGGTAGGCGTTTGAGAAAACGGTGTACCCGTCATCGTCATAAAACAATTCCGCCGCTTCCTCCAGGCTCCCGTCCTCCCGGAAGAAAACGACCATGTCCTTCCCCTCCAAAACTGCCGGGACTACCCAGCCCATCCGGCTGCTGTAGGCTGCGCCAAGAAGGGCGTAGTCCTTTTCCCCAAAGGAGGAAGTATCCAGGACCAGGGGCTCCTTGTCCAGCTGGCCGGAGTGGATGATGCTCATTTCCCGAAGGTCACACAGGGCAAACCAGCCTTCTCCGAAGAAAACGCTTTCCCACTCCAGCCGGAACTGTCCGTTTGCGGGGATGATCTCCACCTGAACGGGAAAGGCGGTTTGTCCGGAGGCATCGGAAAAGGTGAGGACAGCGGTAAAATGCCAGTCGTCCACCATGACCCCATCCCCTACGGAGACGGTGACCCCCTGCTCTGCCAGGGCGTTACGGGCTTCTTCCGGGAAGTACCAAAAGGGATCCAGGTATTTTTCCTTTACCCCCTGGGCCTGCTCCGCTGCCGGCTGAGAAGAAACCGGCTCCGAAAGGGACTGAGAGGGTCCGCTTTCAGCCGGTGGCATTTGAGGGGCGCAGGAGACCAGAAGAAGGAAGCATACCAAAAGCAGAAGACCGCCCCCGTGCTTTGCCACAAAAACCATTCCTTTCCTTATTCCTCTACATAAACATAGATCTCCAAAACAGCCAGTGTCTTTTCTCCGATGCCTTTTATTTCGGTCAGCTCCTCAATGGAGGAAAAGCCTCCGTTTTCCTGCCGGTAAGCGATGATCCGGTCCGCCAGCACCTCCCCGATCCTCGGCAGGGCGATCAGCTCCTCCCGGGTGGCGGTGTTCAGGTCGGTATAGGAGAGCTTTAAAAACTCCTCAAAGGTCAATTCACTGGGGAGGGGTTCGGGACGGATATCCGGAAGGAAAGCAGGGTCAAAGAGGCAGTGCCAGGCCAAAAGGAGGCCGAAGGCAATCATAATATAGGCAAGGACGATCTCCCCGATTCGCTTCCACTGGGCCCTCCTTCGAGCTATGCCCCTTTTCACGGTCTGTCCCCCCTTTTTTTATAAAAGGGCCCTGCGCCAAGGGACAGCGCAGGGCCCGGAGATCACTTGTTTTTCAGTGTCAGGGCACGCTTCGCTTCGGCAGCGATGTTCTCCCTGCACAGGCCGAACTCCTTTAGCAGCTCAGCCCCCTTGCCGGAGTGCCCAAAAGTATCCTGAACACCGATCCGCACGACCGGGACCGGGCATTCTTCCCCGATGGCCTCGGCTACCGCAGCTCCCAAGCCGCCGATCACCGAATGCTCCTCGGCGGTGACCAAAACGCCGGTTTCCCGGGCGGCTGTTACCAGCAGCTCCTTGTCAATGGGCTTAATGGTATGGATGTTGATCACCCGGACGGAAATGCCTTCTTCAGCCAGGGCCTCGGCGGCCTTCACCGCCTCGTACACCAGAATGCCGGTAGCAACAATGGTGACGTCGTTCCCCTCCCGAAGGGTGATCCCCCGCCCCATTTCAAACCGGTAGTCCGGACCGTTAAAGACGGGAGCCGCAAGGCGCCCAAAGCGCAAATAGACCGGCCCCTCGTACCCCGCTGCGGCCTGGACCGCAGCCTGGGCCTCCACATCGTCGGCAGGGTTGATGATGACCATGCCGGGGATGGTGCGCATCAGGGCGATGTCTTCGTTGCACTGGTGGGTGGCCCCATCCTCCCCCACCGAGACCCCGGCATGGGTGGCCCCGATCTTTACATTGAGATGGGGGTAGCCAATGGAGTTGCGCACCTGCTCGAAGGCCCGCCCGGAGGCGAACATGGCGAAGGTGCTTGCAAAGGGAATAAACCCGCAGGTAGAGGCTCCGGCGGCCGCCACCATCATGTTGGCCTCGGCAATGCCGCAGTCAAAAAACCGTTCCGGGCAGGCTTTTTTAAAGGTGCCGGTTTTGGTGGCTCCCGCCAGGTCGGCATCAAAGACGATAACCTTGTCATTTTCCGCGGCCAGCTTTGCCAGGGCCTCACCGTAGCTCTCCCGGGTGGCCTTTTTTACCATCTCTGCCATCTTACAGCACCTCCTCGATTTTTGCCAGGTCCTCCATGGCGGTTTTGTACTGCTCCTCGTTGGGGGCAGAGCCATGCCAGCTGGCTTTGCCCTCCATAAAGGAGATCCCCTTCCCCTTTACTGTTTTGGCAATAATGGCAACCGGCTTTCCGGTGACCTTTTTGGCCATATCAAGGGCCATCTCGATCTGGTCAAAGCTGTGGCCATCGATGATGATAACATCAAAGCCGAAGGCCTCAAATTTCTTGTCGATGGGATAGGGGGAGCAGACATCCTGGATGTTTCCGTCGATCTGGAGACCGTTGTTGTCGATGATGTAGCAGAGGTTATCCAGCTTATAGTGGGCAGAGAACATGGCGGATTCCCAGACCTCCCCCTCCTGGAGCTCCCCGTCCCCCAGAATGGCATAGACCCGGTAGTCCTTCCCGGCGATCTTCCCGGCCAGGGCGATGCCGGCGGCAGCCGAAACCCCCTGCCCCAGGCTTCCGGCGGTAAAGTCCACACCGGGGACCTTGTTCAGGTCCGGGTGCCCCTGAAGGCGGGAGCCGGTCTTCCGGAAGGTGGTAAGCTCCTCCCAGGGGAAAAAGCCCTTTTGGGCCAGGGCGGCGTAAAGGGCAGGACAGACGTGACCCTTGGAGAGGACCAGACGGTCCCGGTCCTCCCATTTGGGATTTGCAGGGTCTACCCGCAGCTCCTCCTGGTACAGGTAGGTCATCACATCGGCAATAGAAAGGGAGCCGCCGGGGTGGCCGGACTGGGCAGAATACACCTCTGTCAGAATCCCTTTCCGCACCTGGTTCGCCGCTTTTGCAAGGCGTGTGCGCCGTTCTTCATTCATATGTCATTCCTCCTTGATTGAAGCGGCAGCCTGTCACAGGCTGGACAGAGGCTGCCCCTCCATTTTTTGCTCTTTGATCTGGTCCCATTGACGGTTTTCGCACCAGAATACCCTGTTTTTCGCCGGGTCGAACACCATGGAAACCACAGTGGGACAAGCTGTTTGGGCCGTGGCCCTTAAAATGGCAAAGCAGCCGGGAACATCCAGACGATCCCCTGCTTCCTCCAGCAGTCTCACCGCCGTATGATATCGGTCCCAGCCCATCCAGGGGTGTTTTTCCCGGTTCCTCTTAAAGGGAGAGAAATTGGTCATAACAGAATACCTGGGCCGTTCCTTGTAAAGATATCCTTGACCTGGAACGATCTGGAGAACGTTCCCCTCCCGGTCAGAAAGCTGGGCCTGGTAGGTGATGCCGGGTAGGCTGGATATCTTTCCCCGGCCAAGATACTGCCGGACCTCCTGAACGGTGGTTTCCCCCAAAAGCAGGCTGGTATTGACCTGGGGGACAGTCCTGCAATCCGGTCCGGCAGGGTCACTCCGGTTGTCGTAGGGCCAGCAGGTGGGCATGGATGCAAAATCCCCCTGGCAGCTTGCGCCGAATAAGGGAAGCCACCGGCCATTGTCATCAATATCAATGGAGACACGCTCCTTCAGAGCTGTCACCTGGTATTCCATATCCAGAATATCCAGGTTCCAGCCAATGAGGGTGCGTTCCCCATTAGAAACAATGCTAGTACACATAAAAACTCCTTTTTCATAAAAAAAGGTTATTCTCCGGCAAATACCGCTTCAAAAATCTCCAGGGTCTCCGGGCTCAGCCGCCGGGTGGACTGGAGGCTCATGGCCAGGATACCGCCGTTTTTATCAAAGCGCAGGGCCTTCTCCTTGCTTTTGGGGTGGCCGAAGCGCAGGCCGGGCACCAGCTCCGGCGGGATGGGCCGGGGCCGGATGGCGGAACCATGTTCCCCCCAAGCTGCCCATTGGGAACAGCAGTTAAAGGGCTCCTGGTGCTTTTGGTGGGGCTTTTCCACCTGCTCCAACAGGGTGACCAGCCGGGTCCCCTCTGGCAGGTCCTCTGGGTGATTGTAACGCTTGCTGCGATAGCCCCGATAATGATGGTTCCCCCCACCATCCCATTCCAGAGCCACCCCCTCCGGGATCAGTGCGCCGTGCACACCTCCCAGTTCCCGGATGCAGTAATCAAAGGCAGGCTCCCGGTGCTCCACCGGCAGGCGGGCCATGACGAACAGCTGCTTTTTGATCAGGGTGACGGGAAAGACCACATCCCCCTCCCTTACCGAGGCAATGGTGGGCATTCTGGAATGGATACTGCCCAGCACTACCTTGATGGGGCCAGTGTCCCCTGCCCTTTCAAGCTCCTTCACCCGGTCCTGGGGCCAGTAAACGATGTATCCGGGCATAACCGCCCCTCCTTTTTTATCGGATAAAGTTGGTTATGTTCTCCCGCTCGGTGGCAGGCAGGGGGATCCCATGCTCTGCTCCCAGGGCGAAGCACTTCATCATCCAAGCCAGATTTCTGGACAGGTTCCTCATGGTCTGCATCCCTTCTTCATCCAGGGCAGCCTCCCCCGGCACACGGCCATGGACCATATTCCAGTAGGTGGAACCGGCCACCGGCATCTGGGCGATGCCAAAATACTTGTTCAGTACATCAAAGGAAGCGGAACACCCGCCCCTCCGGGCCACCACCACCGAGGCCGCCGGCTTGTAGGCAAACACCCGGGAACCGCTGTAAAAGGCCCGGTCCAAAAAGGAGAGGATGCGGCCGCTGGGATGGGCGTAGTATACCGGGGTCCCGAATACAAAGCCATCAGCCCCCTTTGCCCTGGCAAGAAACTCATTGACCGAGTCATCGGCAAAGACACAGCCCTTTTCGGTGCACTGGCCGCAGCCAATACAGTCCCGAATGGAGCTGCCTCCCAACTGGAAGATCTCGGCCCCAATGCCCTCCTGTTCCAGCTGGCGGGCCACCTCCTCCAGGGCGGCGTTGGTATTTCCCTTTGCTTTGGCGCTGCCGTTTACCAGTAAAACCTTCATAAGAAACGACCCCTTTTCTTCTGTTATCTGCTGCCCTGAAGCTGTTTTAGCGCCCCGGTAAAATACTCCGGCAAGGGCGAGGAAAAGAAAAGCTCCTCCCCTGTCCTTGGGTGGACAAATCCAATGGTCCGGGCGTGGAGACACTGGCCCGCGGTTTGGATCACCGGCTTTTTAGGGCCATAGACCAGGTCCCCCAGCACCGGGTGGCCCAGGTATGCCAGGTGCACCCGGATCTGATGGGTCCGCCCTGTCTCCAGCCGGCATTCAACATGGCTGAAGCCGGGAAGCTCCGCCAGAACCTCCACATGGGTGATGGCATTGCGGGAATTTTTCTGGGTGACACACATTTTCTTTCGGTCAGAGGGGCTTCGTCCGATGGGGGCGTCCACAGTAAAGGAAGCTTCCCGGAAATGCCCCTGGACAATGGCCTCGTATTTGCGTGTAAAGGTGTGTGCCTTTATCTGCTCCGCCAGTCCTTGGTGAGCTTTGTCGTTTTTGGCAACGATCAGCAGGCCGCTGGTGTCCTTGTCGATCCGGTGAACGATCCCCGGGCGGATCACCCCGTTGATTCCCGACAAGGACCCCTGACAATGCCAGAGAAGGGCGTTTACCAGCGTCCCTGTGTAGTTTCCCGGGGCGGGATGGACCACCATCCCTTTTGGCTTGTTGACCACCAAAAGCCAGTCATCCTCGTAGACGATCTCCAGGGGGATCTCCTCCGGAAGGACCTCCAGGCTCACCGGGTCCGGAAGGATCAGCTCCACAGCATCCCCTTCCCGGAGGATCAGCTTCTTTCCGCACGGGCTCCCGTTTACCAAAACGCTTCCGGTTTCGCACAGGCCCTGGACTGCGGAGCGGCTCAAACCGGCCAGCTCCGCCAGGGATCTGTCAATCCTCTGGCCGGCATTTTCCGAGGCGGCTGTAAAGGAAAGGCGCTTCATTCCGGCTTCTCCTCTTTTTTCCCGGCCGGAGCTTTGGCGGTCTCCTTCCCTTCCACAAAAAGAATGTAGATGGCCAAAAGCCCTGTCCCTACACAGACGCAGATATCCGCCAGATTAAAGATCGGGAAATTGATCGGTTCAAAGTAGATGTAATCCACCACAAACCCACCGGGATGGAACGCCCGGTCGATCAGGTTCCCCACTCCCCCTGCCAAAATCAGGGTAACGGCAGCTTGAAGAAGGGGACCGCGAAGCCGTTTGGTTACCAAGGCGAAAAAGAGGCCTGCCAAAAGCACACCGGTCACCGCCAAAAGGAGCCACCGCTGCCCCTGGAGGATCCCCCAGGCGGCCCCGAAATTTTCGTGGTAGTACAAGCTGAGCACATCGGGGATAATATCAATGGAGCCTGCAGGCTTTAGTACCTCTATGGCCCAGTTTTTGATCAGCTGATCCCCCGCCACCAGAAAGGCGGCAATAAGCAAATATACGATCATGCAAAACCTCTGTGTACCCGCTGCAGGTCTTTCGGTGCGCCAGTGGGTTTTTGCCCCTGGCAGCAGGCCGGAATCTTTTCAACGGGTTCTTTGAAACGGGGCTGCAAGGAGACCTCTCCATACAGCCCCGTGTTATGGTGATGATTTTTATTGGGCCAGAATGGCAGCACACCGTGCGCAAAGGGTGGGATGGCTGGCATCCTTCCCCACAGTATCGCTTTGCATCCAGCAGCGCTGGCACTTTTCGCCGGGCGCCTGGGCAACATCAATGGTGATGCCTTCGGTTTCGCCGGCGAAGGCGCCTTCGCCGCCCTTGTTCAGCTCCACTGCGGAAACGATGAAGATGGTGGGCAAAAGCTCCTCTACCCCGGTCAAGAAGCTGTAGGGCTCCTCCTGACAGAACAGGGTCACCTTGGCCTCCAGGGATTTGCCGATGGTCTTGGCGGTGCGGGCGGCCTCCAGGGCTTTGTTCACATCGTCCCGGATGGCATGGAGCCGTTCCCACCTGGACATAAACTCCGGGGTGACCAGACCGTCCCTGGCCTCCGGAATATCGTTGAGCATCACAGAGGCCTTGTTGTACTCCTTGCTCTCCGGTAGGAAGGACCAGATCTCCTCCGCTGTGTAGGGCAGGATGGGGGCCAGCATCAGATCCAGGGCACAAAGGATCTGGTAGATGGCGGTTTGGGCAGCCCGGCGGGCTTTGCCATCCTTCTTTTCCACATAGAGGCGGTCCTTGAGAACATCCAGGTAGAAGCTGGACATATCTACCGAACAGAAGTTGTAAATGGCGTGGTAGATGTTGTGGAATTCGAAATCCTCATAGGCCTTGCGCACCTCCCGAATAAGCTTGTGGCAGCCGGCAATGGCCCATTTGTCAATGTCGTGGAGCTCCTGGAAGGGGAGCTGGTCGGTGTTGGGATCGAAGTCCTTTAAATTACCCAGGATGTACCGGGCTGTGTTCCGGATCTTCCGGTAACCGTCAGAAAGCTGCTTGAGATACTCAAAGGAGATGCGGACGTCGGAGTGATAGTCGGAGGATGCTACCCACAGCCGGAGAATATCGGCGCCGTACTGCTCGATGATCTTTTCCGGGGCGGTGCCGTTTTTCAGGGACTTGGACATTTTCCGGCCCTCGCCATCCACCACCCAGCCGCAGCTGCAGCAGTTTTTATAGGGGGACTGGCCCCGGGTGGCTACAGCAGTCAAAAGGGAGGACTGGAACCAGCCGCGGTACTGATCGGCGCCCTCAATGTAAAGGTCGCAGGGCCAGGGCAGGCCGTTTTCCTCCAGCACCGAGGCATGGCTGCTGCCGGAATCGAACCAGACATCCATAATGTCCTTTTCTTTGCGGAATTTTTTGCTGCCGCACTTTTTGCAGACAGTCCCCTCGGGGAGGATCTCAGAGGCATCATACTTGTACCAGGCATCGGAGCCCTCTTTCCGGAACAGCTCCGCCACCGCCTTGATGCTGGCCTCGTCAATGTGGTACTCCCCACAGTCCTCGCAGTAGAAGATGGGAATGGGAACGCCCCAGATACGCTGGCGGCTGATACACCAGTCGCTGCGGTCGCTGACCATGTTCTTAATGCGGCCTTCGCCCCAGGCAGGGATCCACTTGACCTCCTCAATGGCCCGAATAGCGTCCTTTTTAAAGCCATCCACAGAGCAGAACCACTGTTCCGTGGCCCGGAACAGCACCGGCTCCTTGCAGCGCCAGCAGTGGGGGTACTGGTGGATGATCTTCTGAACGGCAAACAGGGCGCCCAGCTGGGTGATGTGCTGGAGGATCGCCTCGTTGGCCTCCTTGGTGGTAAGCCCCTTGAACTGCCCGGCCTCCTCGGTCATGTATCCCTTGTTGTCCACGGGGACGATCACCGGGATCTCCGGGTAATGGTTCGCGCAGACCTCAAAGTCCTCCACACCGTGGCCAGGGGCGGTATGGACGCAGCCGGTACCGCTTTCCAGGGTGACGTGGTCCCCTACAATGATGGGAGAGGTCCGGTCCATAAAGGGGTGGGTATAGGTGAGGGACTCCAGCTCCTTCCCGAGGATCGTGTCAGAAATGGTATAATCAGTGATGCCGCCGGCCTCCATGGTAGAGGCCACCAGCTCCCGGGCCATTACATAATACTCGTCCTTCTCTGCGGCATGGACCACACAATATTCGTAGCTGGGCCCCAGGCAGATGCACAGGTTGCCGGGAAGGGTCCAGGTGGTGGTGGTCCAAATGACAAAGTATGTCTTGTCAAGGTCAGCCCCCAGGGCAGCGAGCTTCCCCTTGTCATCGGCTACCTTGAACTTTACATAGATGGAATCGCAGGGATCCTCAGCGTATTCGATTTCGGCCTCGGCCAGGGCGGTCTCGCACTCCGGGCACCAGTAAACAGGCTTCAGGCCCTTGTAGACATACCCTTTGGTAGCCATGGTGCCGAAAACCTCGATCTGCTTGGCCTCGAACTCGGGGCGGAGGGTCAGGTAGGGGTGTTCCCAATCCCCCACTACCCCCAGGCGCTTAAACTGATCCCGCTGAACATCCACATAGTGGAGGGCGAAATCCTTGCAGATCTTCCGCAGCTCCAGATCGCTGGCGCCACTGTCCACACCGGCGGTTTTTCTGGCCTTCAGCTCAATGGGCAGGCCGTGGGTATCCCAGCCGGGGATGTAGGGGGACTGATACCCCATCATATTCTTGGAGCGGACAATGATATCCTTCAGCACCTTGTTCAGGGCAGTGCCCAGGTGAATATCCCCGTTGGCGTAGGGAGGGCCATCGTGGAGGACATAAAGGGGCTTTCCCTCGTTGCGGCGGATCATTTCCTCGTACAGATGGCTTTCTTCCCAATGGGCCAGAAGCCCGGGCTCCTTTTGGGGCAGGCCGGCCCGCATTTGGAAAGCGGTCTCCGGCAGATTCAGTGTTGCGTTGTAATCCTGAGCCATAGCGATTCATCTCTCCTATATTTTGAAGTTCTGTGTAAATCAGCGGCGCCTGGAGCGGCCTCCGGAGCCCTTTTCCCGTTCCTCCTGAAGGTTGAACCCTTCCCCGAAGCGCATCTCCCCGAATTTGGAGCTGATCACCGTGCGGGCTGGTGCAAAGTCTTCTTCGTCGTCCTCGTCGTCCTCGTCGTCCTCAAAGTCGTCGTCCTCCAGCTCCTGACGGACCGGACGTCGGCCGAAGCGGCTGCTGAACCGGGAAAGAATAACGTCGTCATCCTCCAGCTCCTCGTCGTCATCCTCGTCGTCCTCCTCCAATTCCAAACGAAGGGCCGGGCGCTTTGGAGGGGCCTTCTTCACCGGGGGTGCCGGAGGCTCGGCAAATTCTTCCTCGTCCTCCAGCTCCGGCTCCGGTTCCGGCCTTCTCCGGGTCTTTCTCGGTGCAGGCTCCGGCTCGGCCTTTTTCACTGGGGGCTCCTCCGGCTCCGGCGGGGGAGGCGGAGGCGGCGGAGCCTCGGGCTCCTGGGGCGGGGCTGCCTTGGGCTGTGCCTTCTGCTGGGCCTTTTCCTTGTGGGGCAGCCGGGTGATCTGGTCGATATGGCTTTTGTACATATCAAAGAGCCCTTCCCGGAAGGTCGCGACCTCCGCCTTCAGGCGCTCATATTCAGCCCGTTCCCGCTCCAGACGGGCGTGGGCTTCCTCTATGATGTGGTCCGCCTGGGTGGTGGCATCCCGGAGGATCACCTCTGCCTTGCTCCGGGAATCCTTCAGGATGCTGTCCCCCAGCTTCTGGGCACCGATCAGGGCAGACCGCAGGCTCTCCTCGTCCTCCCGGTATTTCTCCAGGCTTTCGGCCAGGATCCCCATTTTTTCGGCCAGCTCCTGGTTCTCCTCCTGGAGAGCTTTGATGATCTCAATGGCCTTGGTAACAAATTCGTCCACATCCTCGGTGCGGTAACCGAAGGCCATGGCTTTGTTGAATTCTATGTCGAAAAACTTTTCCGGAACCACCATGCGTTTTTGTACCCCCTAGCTGTATTTTAGAAACCGGACCCTCAGCTTGCCTTTTTTGCTGACCCCCGGCTGTTGGTCGTAGATGAACTTCCCGGTCCCCCGGATCGAGATCTTTTCCTTCAGCAGAAGGACACGGGCGCCGTTCCCCGCCGGCTGTCCATCGATGAACACCTGCCCCCTGGCGATCAGCTCCGCCGCAGCGGAACGGGAAAGGTCCCCCAAAAAGGCCACCACGCAGTCCAGCCGGAGGGAGGAGACGGACCCCTCCACCTCGGTGAAACGCCGTTGCCGTTCCGCTGCGGTACTCCAGGAAAGGGGCTCGTGACAGACCACCCCGGTCCGGCCCGCCTGAACCAACTGGGTGAGGACCACATCCGCTGCGGTGCCGGTCAGGAAAAGGCTGGCCTTCCCTTCCTCCACCAGGATATCCCCCACCGCCTCCCGCCGGAGCCCCAACGCCAGCACCGCCCCCAGAAAATCCCGGTGGCCGGGTTTGTCCTGACGCCGGTAAGCGGCCTCCACGCGCCGGATGGGAAAGTCCCCGTCCTCCAGTCCCCGGTCTTCCCAGGGGGAAAGGCCGAGAAAGACCCGCTCCGCATCCTCGTATCCCCCGAAGAAGCGGTAGGACAGGGTGCTTTTCCCCAGGGCGTTCCGGCAGACCTTCTGCTGGAACTCGTCCAGAAACCCCAGAAAGCAGGGCCGGTTCTGCCGGTCGCACTGGCTCTGTAAATCAGCAAGACGGGAGAGAATCCGCTCCTCTCCCTCCAGATTAGAAGTATACGCCATGGCTGCCCAGCTCGTCGATCATGGTCTCCCCCATCACATTTACGTTGCAGGGGGTGATGATATAGGTGGAATTGGCTACCGGTTTGATCTGACCCCCATTGGTATAGGCCACACCGCTGAGGAAATCCACCAGCCGGCGCTTCAGGTCGGGGGTGACGGCTTCCAGGTTCAGCAGCACAGCCCGCTTGGCGATCAGGTGGTCGGCAATACCGCTGGCATCCTCGAACCGCTCCGGCTTGACCACCACCACCTGGTATTGGCTGCTGCCATGGATGCTCACCACCTTGCTTTGGGGGACAGGCTCCGGATCCGGCAGAGTAAAGGATGGTGCCGGAGAAACTGTGGGGGAGGAACGCCGCACCGAGCCTGTCCCGAAGGCGGTGACATCCTCGTCCTCGTCGTCCGGGTCATCAAAATCCCGGTCGTAGTCCAGGTCCTCCTCGTCATCATACTCGTCCTCGGGTACGCCCATAAATCTCTTAAACTTGTCCGTAAAGCCCATTGACAGCCTTCTCCTTCCGGTTCCAGGTGACTGTGAAAAAGCACCCGCACACAGCGCGGATCCGAATCACCGGTCCTTTAGTATTTCCTTCTTCCAAAAATCCCGGTTCCGACCCGGACAAGATTGGAGCCCTGGCGGATCGCCAGCTCATAATCCCCGGTCATCCCCATAGATAATGTTTCCATACTGATATTATCTATTTTCTTGTCCTTTATGTCAACAAATATTTTGTGCATTCGTTCAAAATAACGTTCTGTTTCCAAAGGATCTTCCCCGAAAGGGGGGATGCACATAAGACCTTTCACCTGTAGAGCGGAGAAACTAGCAATATTTTCCAGAATCTCGTCCAGCTGACCAAAGTCCATTCCGGTCTTGGAATCCTCGCCGCCGATATTGATCTCCAGAAGGACATCCAAAACGATGCCCTGGGCCTCGGCCCGTTTTTGAATTTCCCGGGCCAGGTGCAGGCTGTTCACCGACTGGATGCAGGAGACCCTTCCCATCAGCTGGCGCACCTTGTTGGTTTGCAGCGTGCCAATGAAATGGATCTGCTCCGGGCCAAAGGCGTAGCGGTCCGCCTTTTCCAGAAGCTCCTGGACCCGGTTCTCTCCAAACAGACGGACCCCTTCCTCCCAGGCAGCATTGATCAGCTCCGGCGGCACGGTTTTGGTCACCGCCATCAGCTGCACCTCCCCGGGCTCCCGCCCGGAGGCCCGGGCCGCTGCGGCAATGCGGTCCTGAATCTCCCGCAGGTTCTGCCTCACTTCTTCAGGTGTTAATCGGTTTTCCATCATAGAGATCCGTCCCTTCTACAATTACATCATCAAAAAGATTCAGCTGGTCGGTACTCCCGTACTGGGTTTTGCAAAGGTAATAATCCGGACCGGTGTAAATGATATCCACCTTTTTGAACCGTACACTGTACCCGGAACGCACATAGACGCCCTTTTCCCCGTCCACAATGCGCAGGGCCTTGTGGGAGATGCGCAGTCCCTTGTAGTTCTGGAGGGAGAGCTTCACATTGGCTGTGCGATGGGAAACAGCGTCTGCGGTGATGCAGCTGCTTTGGACCACCACCAGGGCTTCGCCGCTTTCCTCCTGGCTCAGGCGGACCACCTTGCCGGGCATCGCCGGCTCCCCACTGCCTATGAAATCCATCTCCACCTTTGCCCCGACATGAAAATATTCTACATTCTCTTTGGGGATAATGGCGGCATAGTACCAGGTAAAATCGGTGACACTTTTCCCAAAGGAATCCGGGTCCCCCGGATAGTCCCGCTCCAGAAGCTCCCGAAGGGCGGCAGCATCCAGGCTTTCCAGCAGCTCCGGAGTGTATTCCGCCTCGAAGCCATCCACATACCGGGAAAAGTAGCCGATGCTGGAGGAGTAGACATTTTGTCCTCCGCTGCCCCCGGCAAGCTCCCCGCTCAGCTCCCGGATCCGATCCTCAAAGCCGGTGTTCTGCCCGGTAGCCAGCTGCTGGCGGCCGATCTTTTCCACCAGGGTCATATGGAGCCCCGCAACCTCCTCCAGGTCCTTTTTGGCTGCGCTTTGGGTAAGCTCCCGGAGGGTAAGGGCGATCTCCCGGTTCAGG
The DNA here is from genome assembly GCA_022794295.1 of Angelakisella sp. GTDB lineage: Bacteria > Bacillota > Clostridia > Oscillospirales > Ruminococcaceae > Angelakisella. The sequence goes on from JAAWEO010000019.1 coordinate 15,476, forward strand.
GTCTCCACGTCGGCGGTGCGGCTGGTGTCGGTGGAACGCTGGATACGCTTTAACAGGTCCCGCTCCTGGCGGATCACCTCCTGGCGGGCGGCTTCCTCCGCCTCCTCCTGGGAGGCAAATACCTGGGCAATGGGCGTGTCCCGGCGAAATTTTTCCCCTTCCTCCAAAAGATACCGGACCTGACCACCCCCTTCCCGCTGGATCTCCTCCTCGGTACGGATCAGAAGTCCCTCGGTGTTGCAGTACCGGGCGATCTGGTACTCATAGGCACTTTCGGTGCGAAAGCTTTCATTCAGGCTCCGCCACCCCTGGTAAACGGCGAACACCAGAATAAAAAGAACCAGGATAAGGGTGGCAAGCTTGGTGGTGAAGGTGTTCATTTATTCGCTCCTGCTTTTCATAAATTCCCCCTGCACAATTCGTATCGCTTCCCGAAAAAGAGCTTCCCCGCCGGGGAAGGTGTCGGCTTCCAGCCAGTGTATGGTGTCTCTGCGGCGAAACCAGGTGAGCTGGCGCTTGGCGTAGTTGCGGCTTTCCTTTTTGATGCGTTCTGCCGCCTCCTGTAAGGTCTCCCTTCCCTCCAGACAGCTTCGCAGCTCCTTATAGCCGATGGCCTGGGCAGCGGTGGGTGAAACCGTTCCCTGAAAAAGGCGTCTGGCCTCCTCCTCCAGCCCCGCCTCCAGCATCCGGTCGACCCGGAGATTGATGCGGTCATAGAGCTTTTGCCGGTCCCGGCAGGTAAGGCCCAGAAAACAGGTGTGATAAGGGGAGGGCACCGCCCGGGACCGCCGGTTGTGTTCGCTGATGGGAATGCCGGTAAGGCGGTAAACCTCAATGGCGCGAATGACCCGGCCCAGGTTGTTTTCGTGTAGCGTAGCGGCGATCGCCGGATCACAGTCCTGTAGAAGGGCATACACCACCCCGTTCCCCTTTGCCTCTGCCAGCTGCCGAAGCTCCTGACGGATCCCGGCATCCGATGGCATGGGGGAAAATTGGATATGGTCCACAATGGCATCAATGTACAGGCCGGTCCCGCCGGTAAGGATGGGCAGCTTGCCCCGCCTGCCAATATCAAGAAGGATGGGCCGGGCCATGGCCGCATAGTCCGCCACCGAAAAGGTCTCCCAGGGGTCCAGAACGCCGATCAGATGGTGCAAAACCCCTTCCATTTCGGCGGGGGTGGGCTTGGCGGTACCGATATCCATCCCCCGGTACATCTGCATGGAATCGGCCGAAACCACCTCCCCGTTCAGTGCCTTGGCCAGCTGAACAGACAAGGCCGTTTTCCCCGAGGCAGTGGGTCCCGCAACCACCAGCAGGGGCTGTTTTGTTGTCATAATGATCTCCCCTGCCCTTCCTGCTTTCTATACGATCCTGCCAAACATCTTTTCCAGCTCCCGCCGGGTGATGGCGATCATCACCGGCCGGCCATGGGGACAGTTGCGGATCCCCGGGTCCGCAGCCAGCTGATCCAGCAGCCTCTGCTGCTCCGCCGGACTTGAAAAGCTTCTCCCCTTTACAGCCCCCTTGCAGGCAATGGAGTGGTAAAGCTCGTCGTAAAACTCCAGCTTCAGCTTGGTATGGTTCTTCAGCAAAAGCTCCGCCATTTCCAGCACAGCATCCTCCACCTGACCAATTTCCAGGATCGAGGGCACCTCCCGCACCAGCACCGATCCGTCCCCGAAGTCCTCGATGCCGAAACCGGCGTCCTGGGTGATTTCGGGATTCTGCACCAGGGCGTCGTACCGGTCCTTTGGCATGGACACCTGCACAGAGCTGAGAAGAAGCTGCCGCGGGATCCCTCCCGCTGCCTGCTCCGCCCGCAGCCGTTCAAACAGGATCCGCTCATGGGCAGCGTGCTTGTCCACCAGGAGCAGCTCCTCGCCCCCCTCCGCCAAAATGTAGGTCCCGAACAGCTCCCCAATAAGCCGTAAATCAGGCAGGACTGGCGCCTGGGGCGTCCCGGAGGAAGGGGGGGCAGATTTCGGTTCCGGGTTTGGCTCCGGATGGACCTTCGGGGAAGCTGCGGCCGGCCTGGCCCTCTCTCTCTCCCATTTAAGGGGAGCCTCCTCTTCCCTCTCTCTGCAGGGAGGCTTCGGCTCCCGGGAAACAGGTGCCTTTTCTTCGTCATCCCGAAGGATCATCGCCGGGGAACTGGCCGGAGGCTCCCGGAAGACAGTGGCGCCTGCCGTTCCTACCAGTGCTTTCTCCCGGACAGGCGGTGCTTTTTCCCGGACCGGGGGTTCCTCCTTTACCGGGAGAGAGGCCGCTTTGCGGTACTCTGCTGGGGTCATTCTCTGCTGCTCCCCCGCCAGCGGGGGGTTCTTCAGCTGGAAGTAGCTGATCCGGCCTTGTCCCGGCTGCTTTCCGGTGTCCCTGGCTAGGGTCACATTCCCCAAGGAAGCCAGGGCCCCCTTGCAGGCGTTTAAAATCCCGTTAAAAACCATCCGTTCGTCGGAGAGCTTTACCTCCAGCTTGGCCGGGTGGACGTTTACATCCACCATGCCGAAGGGGATCTCCAGGTTCAGGACACAGCCGGGGAACTTCCCGGTCATCAGGCTGTTTTTGTAGGCCTCCTCCAGGGCGGCCATCATGGTGACGCTTTTTACATACCGGCGGTTGATGAAGAAGTGCTCCATGGCCCGGCTGGCTTTGGCGCATTCCGGCTTTGTGATAAACCCGGAAAGAGCCAGTCCCCCCATGGAGGCCGCCTGCCCCTCCACCGGAACAAGGCTGCTGCCAAACTCCCCGCCATAGACTGCGTACACAGCGGAGAGAAGCTTCCCGTCCCCAGGGGTGTGGAGCTTCCGCTGCCCCTCCCGCAGAAACCGGAAGGAGATCTCCGGATGGGAAAGGGCCAGCCGGTCCAGAAGGGCTGCCACGGCATTCCCCTCTGTGCTGTCCTTTTTGAGAAACTTCATCCGGGCGGGAACATTATAGAAAAGGTTCCGGACAATGATGGTGGTCCCCAGGGGACACCCGGCATCATCCAGGCTTTTTTCCACTCCACCGTAAATCTCGTATTTGGTTCCCAGGGCTTCCTCCTTGGTGCGGGTAAGAAGCTCCACCTGTCCCACGGCACAGATGGAGGCCAAAGCCTCCCCCCGAAAGCCCAAAGTGCCGATGCGGTAAAGATCCTCCTGGGACAAAACCTTGCTGGTGGCGTGGCGGAGGAAGGCCTTGGGGATATCCTCCCGGAAAATACCGCAGCCGTTGTCGGTGACCCGGATAAAACGCACCCCGCCGCTTTGTATCTCCACGGTAATGGCAGTGGCCCCGGAGTCGATGGCGTTTTCCACCAGCTCCTTTACCACCGAGGAGGGACGCTCGATCACCTCCCCCGCAGCAATCAGCTCGGCGGTTTCCCGGTCCAGCAGATGGATCCTGGGCATGGCGTTCCCTCCTTTCCTGTTCCTTTTGGCTGTTATTTCAGCAGCTTTTTCAGCTCGTACAGCAGATTCAGCGCCTCCAAGGGGGTCAGGGTGTCAACATCGATCTCCCGGAGGCGGCGCTTGGCGGTCTCCATCCCCTCGTCCACAAAAAAAGTCTGCTGGCTCTCCTCCCTGGCCTTGGCCCGGGTGGAGATCTTGGCATCCGCCACCTGGCCGGTTTGCTCCAGGCCCTCCAGGACCTCGTATGCCCGGTCAATGACCCACCGGGGGATCCCTGCCAGCTTGCTCACCTCAATGCCATAGCTGTCATCCGCCCCGCCGGGAAGGATGCGCCGCAGAAAGGTGATCTCCTCCCCCCGTTTTTTCACTGCAACGTTGTAGTTTTTCACACAGGGGATAGTGGCCTCCAGCTCGGTAAGCTCGTGGTAATGGGTGGCAAACAGGGTTTTGGCCCCCAGGCGCTTCTTATCGGCGCA